>NZ_CP085840.1:2485898-2796636 GCF_020715685.1 Dermatobacter hominis | reverse complement strand
GGTGGCCTGGTAGTCGACGTCGACGTAGATCTGGCCCGTGATCGTCCACGGCCCCGACGCGCTGTTGCTGCACACGCCGGCGGTGAAAGACGAGGCATCGAGCGTCGACGCCACCGAGACGGGCCCGTTGGCGCCCGTGATCGTCGCAGTGGACTCGAACGAGGTCACGTGACCGCGGAACTGGCCGGGCAGGAACTCCTCCGTCTGCGGTCCGAGGATCACCGACATGGTCTCGGTGAAGGTGCCCGGGTACGGACCTGCGGCGTCACCGCTCACCTCGAGCGTGAACGTCGACTCGCCGGCCGGGTTGCAGGTCCCGCTGACGATCGTCGCCATGTCCCACGACGTCAGGTTCTCGCCCGCCAGCGACGTGGTCGGCGGCGGGCCCGGATCCGGCGCGCACGCCGCCAGTGCGATCGCGGCGAACGCCGCTCCCAGCGCGATGCGCGCCACGTTCCGTCGTCTCGTCCCCATGTCATCCCTCCAGCTCGCGTGCCCGGACGCTACGGCACGTTGCTGAACGCTCACTGAACGGTGAGGGAGCGCCGGTGCGGTCCGAGGGCGTCGAGAGCGGTGCGGAGGGCGTCGGGCCCCGGGGGTCGGGGAGCTGCGCCGCCGGCATCGGCGCCGTCCCGCAGCTCGGCCAGGCGGCGACCGTCCCACGTCCGTGCGGCGGGATCCGTCGGCACGCCCAGCGCGGCGACGCGCAGGCACGACGCCTCGTCGACCCGGCCCCACCGCTCGAGCAGCGGTCCGACCTCCTCCAACGCCAGGGCGAACGCCTCCGGGTCGAGCTCGGCCAGCGTGGGGAGGGCGGTGCGGAACCACATCGCCGCCCGGTCGTCGAGACCGGCCCGCGCCGCCAGGACCCCGAGCTCCCGCTGGCACCGGGCGACACCGAGCCGGTCGTTGCGCTGCTCGGCTGCGGCGATCGCCTCGGTCAGGAGCCGGTCCGCCTCGGGGTCGTCGTCGCCGACGGCGAGCTCCGCGACCGTGATGAGCAGCTTGTGCTGGGCGCCGCCGAGCCGTCCTGCCGAGAGGTCCGACACAGCCCCGGTCAGCAGCTCGTGGCGGGCGTCGTCGTCGCCGAGCGCATCGGCGACGAGCGCCGCCCAGAGGACGACGCGCCCGGCCAGGGCCCGATCGCCGACCGCAGCGATCTCGGCGCGGGCGTCGAGCAGGCCGCGGAGCGCGCCGGCCAGGTCGCCCGAGAACCCGATCACCATGGCACCGATGTAGCGGTCGACGGCGTCGTACCAGGGCGCCTCCGGGTCGTCGCCGAGGTGCGTGCGGCGCAGCGACCGGGCGCGGGCGGTGTGCTCGGCCATCTCGTCGAGCTCACCGATCCAACCGGTCCCGATGACGAGCAGGCCCAGGGCGTCGATCGCGCGCCCGTGCTCGCCCGCCGCCTCGAGCACGGGGACGGCGGCCCGCAGCGCGTCGTGGTGTGGCGGGATGCCGGCGTCCTCGGCGCGGGTGGCCTCGGCGAGCGCGCTCGCGAGGATCGCCTCGTCCAACGTCCTGCCGTCGGCGCGCGCTCGGTCGACGAGCGGTCCGAGCGTCCGTCGCGGATCGTCACCGTGGGGCTCCAGGTACCAGTAGCGGTCGAGGGCCGCGACGAGCCGGACCGCGTCGCCGGGCCGGTCGGCGCCGCCGAGCAGCGCGACGACCGCGAGGAGGTTGTCGTACTGGTCGCCGAAGGCCGCGATCGCCCGGGCCTGCGGTCCGATGCGCAGGGCCGTCCGGTGGCGGTCGGCGAAGTCGGTGCACCGGCGGGCGAGCGTCTCGACGTGGCGGTCGGTGGCGGCCGTGTCGACGTCGGCCAGCGCCCGCGCCCGGACCGTGGGCAGCAGCTCCACGTGGCCGCGGTCGCAGCGCACCAGCGACGCGGCGGCGAGCCGGTCGATCCGGCGGAGCAGCGCCGGATCGCGGTCGACGCCGAGCAGGTCGATGCTCGCCGGGGCGGGCAGCAGGGCGAGGGTCTGGAGCTCGTCGATCGCCTCGTCGTCCACGAGGTCGAGCGTGACGTCGAGGCAGGCGGCGAGGGACCGGTGGCGTTCGGGTCGTCCGCGCTCGTCCGACGCGAGCACGTCCATGCGCTCGCCGAGCGCCGTGGCCAGCGAGCGGAGGGGCAGGACCCGGCACTGGGCGGCGGCCAGCTCGATCGCGAGCGGGAGCCCGTCGACCCGCTGCACGATCTCGACCAGCGCCGCGAGCTCGTCCGGATCGTCGGACGGGGCGGCGTCGGGGCCGATCCGCTGGAGCAGCAGCCGGACCGCCGGGGACGCGAGCGGGTCTGCGTCGTCGGCCGCCGGCACGCCGAGGGGCCGCAGCGCGACCGTCACCTCCTCCGGCAGGTCGAGGGGCAGCCGCGAGGTGCACAGCACCCGCACCCCCGGGCCGGCGGCGAGCAGGAGCCGGGCCACGTCGGCCGACTCGTCGAGCCGGGCCTCGCACCCGTCGAGCACGACGAGGATCCGGCGGTCGGCGACGAACGTGCGGACGGCGTCCGATCGCCGCTGCGGGTCGTCGACGCTGACGCCCAGCCGGTCGGCGAGCTCGTCGAGCACCGCCCGGCCGTCGCCCAGCGCGTCGGCGGCCACCACGACGCAGCCGTCGGGGTGCTGGTCGCTGCGGTCGTCGGCGGCGTGGGCGGCGATCGCCGACTTCCCGAGCCCACCGAGGCCGATGACGCTCACGAGCCGGTGCCCGTCCAGCGCGTCGACCAGGCGGACGAGGTCGTCCTCGCGACCGACGAGGTCGGTCGTCGGCGTGGGCGCACGGCGCAGCGTGGCCGCCGGTGCGAGCCGATCCGGTGCCGACGGGGGAGCGCCGCCCGCGAGTGCGGGATCGTGGTCGAGCACAGCGCGGTGGACCCGGACGAGGTCCGGACCCGGCGCGACGCCGAGGTCGTCGGCCAGCCGGCGCCGCACCTCCTCGTAGGTGGCCAGCGCGGCGCGCTGGCGGCCGTCCTGGTAGAGGCCGGTGATCAGCTGCGCCCAGCGCCGCTCACGGAACGGCTCGGCATCCACGCCCCGCCGGGCCGCCGCGGTGGCGTCCCCTGGCAGTCCGGCGATGAGCAGGGCGTCGACGCGTGCGTCCTCGGCACGGAGGCGAAGTTCGTGCAGCCGCGCCCGCTCGGCGGCCATCCACGGCTCGTCGACGAGCGCCGGCCACGCATCGCCGCGCCAGCAGGCGCACGCCTCGTCGAGGTGGCCGATGGCCCGATCCGGGTGGCCGGGCAGGGCGCGCTCGCCGGCGGCGACGAGCGTCGACGCGTGGTCGGCGTCCAGCACGATCGCTCCCGGCTCAAGCTGGTACCCGGAGCCGGTGCGGACGATCGCCCGGGGCGCGTCGCCGCCGTCGCCGCGGGGTTCGAGCAGGCCACGGAGCCGGTGCACGACCACCTGCAGCCCCGATCGGGCGCTCGGTGGCGGGGAGCCGGACCACAGGCGTTCGGCGAGGAGGTCGTCGTCGACGACGCCGCCGTCGGCGATGACGAGCGACGCCAGCAGCCGCAGCAGCTGCGCGGATCGCACCGGGCGCGCGCCCGTGCCGTCGATCACGACCGTCGGGCCCAGCACCCGAACCTCGGTTCCCTCCACGCGGACGAGGGTAACGAAGGACCGACCCGCCACCCAGAGGGGAACTCTGCCCACCCTCCGTCGCCGCTGCCCCCACCCTCTCGTTCTGGCGCCGGTTTCCGTCGCCAGGCGACGAAAACCGCCGCCGAAACGGAGGGGGACGATCAGCGGGCCCGGCTCACTGGAAGCGGCGGGCCCTCGGCACGAGGTGGATGGCGCCGGTCTTCGAGTGCACGACGATGTAGCGCACGGCGTTGAGGCGCTCCCGCACGAGGAAGGCGAGCAGCCCGAGGAGCACGAGCGCTCCGGCCGTGACCGACAGCGGGATGCTGTCGGTGCCGGTCTGGGCGAGGCTCCCCGCGCCGGCCACCCCCGACGTCGTCGCCGTCCCCGACTCGCCCTGCTCGCACCCGATGCCGTCGTTGTCCGCGTCGAGACCCGGCTGGAAGACCGGCGAGCTGGCCGGGATGTTGGTCTGACCGTCGGCCCGGGCCTCGGTGCAGTTGGCGTACGGCTGGGTCTGGGACGCGCCGGCGACCTGCGGGGCGGGCGTCGGCGTCGTCACGGCCGGGGCGGTGCCCTGGGTCGGCTGGTTGCTGGGGTCGTCGCAGGCGATGCCGTCGCCGTCGCGGTCGAGGTTCGCCGAGTAGCCGGGCTCGCCGCGGCGCATGTTCCAGTAGCCCGCCCGGCTCGCCTCCTCGCAGCTCGAGAAGAAGACCTGGGCCCGCGCGGTCGGCAGGGGCGACGCGGCGGGTGCCGTCGGCGCCGGGGCCGGTGACGTCGAGGGGGCCGGGGCTGCCGACGGAGCCCGCGCCGCCACGCTCGGAGCCGTCGACGGCACGACGGGGGCCGCCGGCTCGGGCGCGGTCGACGGCGCCTCGGTGGTCGTCGGTTCGGGCGCGGGCGGCTCGGTCACGACCGGCTCGGGCGGCGGTTCGGTCACGGTCGGCTCCGTGACCGGCGGTTCGGTCACCACCGGTTCGTCGTCGGCGGTCGCCAGCCCCTGGAACCCGGCCACCACCGCCACGACCGCCGCCGCCAGCACCACCGCTCTCGTGGAACGCATCACGTCGCGCTCTCCCTCCTGCTCCCGGCTGACGCTACTGAGCGGCGTTCGCTCCCTCAACAGGTCTGCGCGTCGTCACCCCGAGGTGCCGTCCCGACCGGCCGGTAGCGTCGGCGACGGACGGAACCGAAGGAGTCCGGGGATGGAGCTCGCCCTGTTCGAGGCGGTCGCAGAGGGGTGCCGCAGCCTGGTCCCGTCGGACCTCGGGGAGCTGCGGGTCCGGCCCCGGTCGTACGGGCTCAAAGCATGGATCGGCCCGGCCGAGCCGCCCCGGGCCCACTACGAGGCGCAGGTCGTCAGCCCGAAGCTGGTCCCCGGCGCCGAGCACCTCGCCGTCGAGGTCGGGTTCCACCTCGAGCACCGGTCGACGGAGGAGAACGACGCCGTGCTCGCCGAGCTCGTGCGGCAGGAGCGGTCGTGGCGCGCGGTGCTGGGCGACGAGGCCGTCGCCGGCCCCTTCCTCGGACGTCCCGAGGACTGGCGCCGCGTCTCGGAGGTGTGGCTCGACCCCGACCTCGGCGACCCCGATCTGGCGATGGACCTGGCGCTCACGCTCACCGACTACATCTGCGCGCTCGAGCCGCTCCTCGGCCGACGTCGCAGCTGACGGCCGGTGCCGGGGCGGCGTTCAGTCGACGGGTTCGATGCGGCCGTCGTGGATGTACCACGGCGTCGAGATCGACAGCAGCACCTGGACCTGCGGGTCGATCTGGTGGAGTCGCTCGGCGATGCGCTGCGCGGCGCCGGCCAGGTCCTTCGGCTCGACCCATTCGCCGACCTGGGCGGTGAACCTCGGGCCGTCGCCGCTCACGAGCACGCCGGGCCGGTGCCCGCCGCTGGTGAGCTCGTCGCTGACGATCTCGTCGATCTCGGACTGCAGCACGGCTGACCTCCCCTCCGGACGGTCGCAGCGAGCGCCGTCGTCGCCTCCACCATGCCAGCCCGCACGGCCCCGGACGCGACGAGACCCCCGCCGGAGCGAGGGTCTCGGTCTGCGCGCTCGGAGGGAATCGAACCCCCAACCTTCTGATCCGTAGTCAGATGCTCTATCCAATTGAGCTACGAGCGCTGGTTGGAACCGTCAGATCCTAGACGGAGCCCGCGAGGCGGCCAAAGGCGTACCCGCCCACCACCCGACCACCCGGCCCACCCGACCAAGCCCCACCTTGCGAACTTGTACGTCGCGGTCGCCGATGTGGCTGGTGACGTACAAGTTCGGGGGCCATCGATCTTGTACGTGGCGGTCGCCGATGTGGCTCGCTGCGTACAAGTTCGGGGGCCATCGATCTTGTACGTGGCGGTCGACCATGTGGCTGGTGGCGTACAAGTTCGTCGGGCCGCATCGATCTTGTGCGTGGCGGTCGCCGATGTGGGTCGTGGCGTACAAGTTCGCAGCGCAGCGCAGGGCCAGGAAGCGTCGAGCCCGTACGCGCCGGTGGCCGGACCCGAGGGCCCGGCCACCGAAGCGCGCGGAGTGCGGTCGCGTCAGACGCGCCTGGAGCACACCGGCCAGTTGCGGGGACCACCGGTCGCCCACAGGGCACGGGCCATGCGGTCCTGGTCGTACGGGGCCGCGGCGGCCGGGTCGACGCCCCGCAGGTGCGGGTAGTACTTGGCGGCCACCGAGTTCCACGTGGTGCGGTGGAACTGGTAGGCGCCGCGGTAGAGGCCGTTCGAGCTCACGATGCCGTAGTTGCCGCCGGACTCGCAGGCCCGCAGGCGGGCGAGGCCGGCATCGCTGATCGCTCCGGCGAACCGGTCGCCGGCGCGGAGCGCATCCTGGGCCCGGACGTGGGCCATGACCGCAGCGTGCTGCTCCGGGGTGCATGCGGCGAGCATGAACCCACCGACGACGAGCAGCGCTGCAAGCGCGCGCGTCAAGGACTTCCTGTTCATTGGTGTTCCTCCAAACGGACGCCCCGGAGGTCGGGGCGCGGTCAGATCAGGGGGAGAAGGGATCCCTCGTCGGCATCACACGGGTCCACACAGCCGATCTCCCGTGGGAGACCACCCCATGCGCGCCAGCCACGAGGCCACCGCTCTTGGTTCAACGGTTGACAGTTGTACGTCAGATCGTCACGGAATTGCAATGCAGGAGAGGGCGCCATGCGTCACGTAACGCCATGTCCGGACGCGACACGGGCGCCGGCGAACGCCGACGCCCGAGTGGCGGAGAGGGTGGGATTCGAACCCACGGTGAGGTTGCCCCCACACCTCCTTAGCAGGGAGGCCCGATCGACCTGACTCCGGCACCTCTCCAGATCAGCCGGTCACTGTACCGGTTCGGACCGCAGCCACCACACGGCGCGCCGGCACCGGCGCGGTCCGTCGAGCACCGGCGATCGACCGCCAGCCGTCGCGGCCGGGCGCTCAGTAGCTCTCGTCGTGGAGCACCACCCGCCCGCGGAAGAAGTAGTAGACGCCGGCGGTGTAGAGCAGGACGAACGGGATGCCGATCAGCGCGATGACGAACATGACCATCAGCGTCGGCTCGGCCGATGCGGCGTTGTGGATCGTCAGGTCGTAGCTCGGGTCGATCGACGACGTCAGGAGCACCGGGTACACGCCGGCCGCGACCGTCGCGAGCAGCAGCGCGATGGTGACGCCCGATGCGAGGAACGCCGTGAAGTACGTCCGCCGCCGCAGCTGCCGCCACGACACGAGCGTCGCCACCAGGGCGAGCAGCGGGAAGACGCCGATCCAGAGCCGGTCGGCGTACCGGTCCGAGATCTCGTTGTCGAGCATCAGCGTCCACGCGATCAGCACGGTCATCAGCACGAAGAACCCGACCATCAGCTTGGGCGCCAGGCGCTCGGCCCGTTCGAGCAGCGGCCCGTCGACCTTCAGCGTCACGAACAGGCAGCCGTGGAGGCACAGCATCGCCACCGCGGTGACGCCCACGGCGAGCGAGTACGGGTTGAGCATCTCGACCAGGTCCACGTCGATCTCGCCGGCGGCGTCGATCGCCACCCCCCGGATCACGTTGCCGAGGGCGACGCCGAGCAGCAGCGTGATGCCGAGCGACGACGCGAAGAAGAACCAGTCCCACGTCGCGCGCCAGCGTGGGCTCTCGCGCTGGGACCGGAACTCGATCGCGATCGTCCGCAGGATGAGCACGAGCAGCACCAGCATCATCGCCAGGTAGAAGCCGCTGAACAGCGACGCGTAGACGATCGGGAACGCGGCGAACAGCGCGCCGCCGCCGAGCACCAGCCACACCTCGTTGCCGTCCCAGACCGGACCGATCGAGTTGAGGAGCAGGCGGTGGTCCCGGTCGTCGCGGGCGAGGACCGGCGACAGCATGCCGACGCCGAGGTCGAAGCCGTCGAGCACGACGTAGCCCGCGATGATCATCACGAACAGCACGAACCAGAGCGTGTTGAGCCACATCAGCGGCTCCGTCCGGTGGCGCGGGAGCGGCTGAAGACCTCACCCCACGTGTCGGGCAGCGACTCGATCTCGTCCTCGCCCGGCGGGTCGGGCGGACCGCCCCGGATGATGCGGTCGAGCAGGAAGAGGAAGACGCCGAGGACGACGGCGTAGAGCACGACGAACATCCCGATCGTGAACGCGACCTGGCCGGTCGACACGTTGGGGCTGAACGCGTCCTCGGTGCGGAGGAGCTGCCACACGATCCACGGTTGCCGACCGAGCTCGGCGGTCCACCAGCCGGACAACGTGGCGAGCTGCGTCAGCACGATCGTGGCGACCAGCACCCGCAGCATCCACCGCTGCTCCCACAGCCTGCGCTTCCAGATCCAGAGCAGGCAGCCCACCCCGCCGATGACGACGAACAGCATCCCGAGGTTGATCATCAGGTGGTACGTGTGGAACACGACCGACGCGTCGGCCCAGTCGTCGGTCGGGAACTCGTCGAGGCCGTCGACGGTCGTGGACGGGCTCTTGCCGACCAGGATGCTGAGCAGGCACGGGATCTTGATGCCGGTCGTGGTCTGCGTGTCGGGGTCCGTCCAGCCGACGATCGTCATCGGCGCGCAGTCCTGCGTCTGGTAGACGCCCTCGAGCGCCGCCAGCTTCTCGGGCTGGTTCGTCGCGACCTCGGTGGCCTGGTTGGCGCCGAAGACCGCGACCTGCAGGACGGCGAGCACGGTGAACAGCGGCAGGGCGACGCGCATCATCGTCTTCGACAGCTCCACGTGCCGCCGGCGCAGCAGGTAGAACGCGGCGACGCTCATGACGAGCGCGCAGCCGACCATCCACGACGCGACGAGCGTGTGCCAGAACCTCGGGCCGAACGACGGCGTGAACACGACCTCGCGGAAGCTGGTCATGAAGGCCTGGGTGCCCCGGCCCTCGTCGCGCAGCTCGTAGCCCTGGGGCGTCTGCATCCAGGAGTTCGCCATGATGATCCACGTCGCGCTGAAGGTCGCGCCGGCCACGACCATCGTCGTCGCGAAGAGCCACAGCTTGTTCCCGAGCCGCTGGCCGCCGGCCAGCATCACGCCGAGGAACCCGCCCTCGAGCATGAAGGCGAAGATCCCCTCGGCCGCCAGCAGGCTCCCGAAGATGTTGCCGACGTAGCGCGAGTACACCGACCAGTTGGTGCCGAACTGGAACTCCTGGACGAGCCCGGTGGCGACGCCCATGGCGAAGATGAGGCCGTAGACCTTCGTCCAGAAGATGGCGAGCTGGCGCCACTTCGGGTCCTTCGTCCGCACGGACTGGACCCCGAAGATGATCAGCACCAGGCCCAGTCCGAGCGACATGGGCGGGAAGATGAAGTGGAAGCTGATCGTCAGACCGAACTGGATGCGGTGCAGCAGCTCCGTGCTCAACGACCTGACCTCCGTCCGGCGCCGGAGGACCGGACACTACCAATCGGGTCCTGCCGCCCGATCGACCTCCGCAGGTGGCGACGGGCCGCGCCGCCGCTACCGTCGACCGGGATCGCCGACCGTCCGACGACCGGGGGGGAACCGCCCATGAGCGCTGCCGTGAAGGCCATCGACGTCTGCCGTGTCTCCGACGGGTCGTCGTTCCGGCTCCGGGACCACCCGACCGACTGGAAGGGCGCGAAGCACCTGCCGCGCGGGCTGGCGCTGCGGACCAAGGCGCAGGCCCTCGAGGAGCTCGAGGCGAACCGGGCCCGCCTCGTCGCCGCCCAGGCCAAGCTGTGGGCGAACGACACCTACGGGCTGCTGGTCGTGTTCCAGGCGATGGACGCCGCCGGCAAGGACGGCACGATCAAGCACGTGCTCAGCGGCATGAACCCGCAGGGCGTCGCGGTGTCGAGCTTCAAGGTGCCGAGCGCCGAGGAGCTCGACCACAACTACCTGTGGCGCTACGCCCGCCGGCTGCCCGAGCGCGGCCAGGTCGGCATCTTCAACCGCTCCTACTACGAGGAGGTGCTGGTCGCCCGGGTGCACCCCGAGGTCATCGCCAACCAGCGGCTGCCCGAGAGCGCGAAGGGTCCGAAGATGTGGGAGCACCGCTACCAGGACATGGTCGCCTTCGAGCGGCACCTGGTGCGCAACGGCATCCTCGTCGTGAAGTTCTTCCTGCACCTCTCGAAGGAGGAGCAGCGCGTGCGGTTCCTCGACCGCATCGACACGCCCGAGAAGAACTGGAAGTTCTCGGCCAACGACGTGAAGGAGCGCGAGTACTGGGACGACTACCAGGTCGCGTTCGAGGACGCGATCCGGGCGACCTCCACGTCGTTCGCCCCGTGGTACGTGATCCCGGCCGATCGCAAGTGGCGGATGCGCACGCTCGTCTCCGACGTGCTGGTCGACGTGATCGACTCGCTGCCGATCTCCACGCCGCGGATCAGCGACGAGCAGCGGGTGGGCCTGGCGGCTGCCCGGGAGCAGCTGCTCGGCGAGGCCGACTGAACCGCCGGGCCGGCGGCGTCGGGAGCGCCTCGGGCGACGGTCGCGAGCGTCCGACGTCGGCTCGTGTGCCGCGGCGACCGAGCCCGGAGAGCACGAGACCGGACAGGACGAGGCCGGTGCCGAGGAGGATGCGGGTCACGGTCGTGAGCGACCGGACCACGTCCGGGTGCAGCACAGCAACGGCGCAGACCACCGTCAGCGCCGCCGCCCCCAGCGCGGACCACCGGTTCCCCCTCATTTGCGTCGCTGAGCGTACTTCACCGAAGGTCGTTCAACCACGGATCCCTTCGGATCTCCTCCTGCGCCGCCGACAGGCCGTCCCGGGCGCCGGTCCGTGACCGTTGACACAGCCCGACGGTTCGGGCGAGGGTCGACGGCATGGATCCCATCGAGTCCTTCCGCCGGCGCGTGGTCGCGGACATCGAGGCGGTCGGCGGTCGCCACGACGAGGCCGAGCTCTACGAGGGCGAACCCGGCGACCCCGGGCTGGTCGGCGGACCCGACAGCATCTCGTGGGAGCTGCACGGCGACCTGGCGATCGTGTCGGCCGCGGGGTCGGCGGCGATCATTATGGAGGTCCTCCACCCGTCGGTGATGGCCGGCGTCTCGCAGCAGTCGACGTTCCGAACCGAGCCGATCAAGCGCGCGCAGAACACGCTCGGCTACGTGCTGCGGACGACGTTCGGCTCGACGCCGGCGGCGACCGAGGTGATCGGGAAGGTGCGCCACGTCCACTCGTTCGTCGAGGGGACGCGACCCGACGGCCAGCCCTACCGCGCGCTCGACCCCGAGCTGCTCGCGTGGGTGCACACCTGCATCCCGTGGGCGATCATGACCGCGTACGACCGGTACCGACGCCCGCTCAGCTCGGAGGAGAAGGATCGCTACCTCGGCGAGCAGGCGGTGGTCGGGCGGATGGGCGGCGGCGAGGGCGTGCCGACCTCGGTCGACGAGCTCGACGCGTTCGTCGAGCGGATCCGACCCGAGCTGGCGGTCAACGAGCAGACCCGGGAGTTCATCCGCTTCCTCGCCGAGGGCGCGGTCGAGGGCCAGGCCGTCGGACCGCGGGAGCGGGCCGAGCGGTGGATGGGCCTGCGCGGGTCGATGATGCTGATGCCGCGGTGGGCCCGGGAGCTGACCGGGCTGGACCACGGCAACGTCGCCGCCCGCGCGCTGTCGGACCGGCTCGAGCGCACGAAGGTCGCCGTCGTCCGGTGGGCGGTGCCCGAGCTGCCGTGCGCGGCGATCGCCCGGCGGCGTGCCACCGGCGCGCCCGATCCGGTCGGCGTCACGGGCTCGGCGGCCTGAGCGACCGACCGATGTCGACGGAGGACGGGCCGGCGGAGCTGACGGTCAGGCCGATCGGGCGCGTGGCCTCGTCGCTCGTCGATCCGGCCGATGCGCCGCGGCAGGGTGACGAGGCGCCGAGCTCCGCCGACCTCGTGATCGACGCCCGGCTCGCGCCGGCGCTCGACGGGATCGAGGTCGGCGACCGGCTGGTGGTCCTGACGTGGCTGCACCTCGCCGACCGGGAGGAGCTGACCGTCCACCCGCGCGGCGATCTCCGACGGCCGGCGGTCGGCGTGTTGGCCACCCGTTCGCCCGGTCGACCCAACCCGATCGGTCTCCACGAGGTCACCGTCGAGCGCGTGGCCGGCACGACGGTCACGGTGCAGGGGCTCGAGGCCGTCGACGGCACGCCCGTCGTCGACCTGAAGCCGGTGCTGGGCCCGATCGACGAGCGCTGACGCAGTGGTGGAGCTCGACCTGACCGGGCGGCGGGTGCTGGTCACGGGCGCCGGGCAGGGTGTCGGGTTGGCGATCGCCGAGGCCTTCGCCGGGGCTGGTGCGACGGTGGTCGTCAACGACCTCGACCCCGCTCGGACCCAGGCGGCGGTCGAGCGGATCGCCGCCGGCGGGGGACGGGCGACGGCATCGGCCTTCGACGTCACCGACCCGGTCGCCGTCGCCGACGCGGTCGCGGCGTGCGGTCCGGTCGACGTCCTCGTGAACAACGCCGGGAACGCCGGAGCCGAGGGGTTCGGGGGCCGGGGACCGTTCGCCGAGTCGGACCCGCAGGACTGGGAGCCGTTCATCCGGGTCAACCTCTACGGCGCCATGCACTGCTCGCGCGCCGTCCTGCCCGGCATGATCGAGTCCGGGTGGGGGCGCCTCATCACGATCGTGTCCGACGCCGGTCGGATCGGCGATCCGGGGAGCGCCGCCTACAGCGCGGCGAAGGCCGGCTCGGCGGGGCTGACCCGCGCCCTGGCCCGGGAGAACGGCCGGTTCGGGATCACTGCCAACAACCTCTCGCTCGGCACGATGCGGACCGACGCGACCGAGGCGCTGTGGTCCGAGCCCGACAGCGACCGCGCCCGGCAGATCCTGCGCAACTACGCGATCCGCCGTCCCGGCGACCCGGGCGACGCCGGCGCGGTGGCGGTGTTCCTCGCGACCGAGCACGCGTCCTGGATCACCGGCCAGACGCTGCCGCTGAACGGGGGCTACTCGTTCGCGCTCTGATCGTTCGCGCTCTGACGAGCCGAGGGCGACGCGCCAGCGGTCGGCCGCTGGACGCAGGTCCGGCGTGCGCCATCACCCACCGGCGTTCCTCGCGGCACGGTCGGGCACTGCGGCCCTCGGGAACGGGTGCAGCGTGAACCGCTCGTCGAGGCGGTCGACGTCCACGGAGGAGCCGCGAGCGCGGATGTCGACGGTCGCCCCGGCGAACGGCACGCGCTCGAGGGCGAGCTGCTCCTCAGCGCCGAGGATCGGAGCGGTCCAGAGCTGGTCGTGCGGCGCCCAGGGGTCGAGCCGCAACAGCGACCGGACCAGGAGCAGCGGCGTCGCCGCCGCCCAGGCCTGCGGCATGCACGACGTCGGGTAGATCGCCGGGACGCCGAGGGCGGCCCGATCGATGCCGGCGATCAGTTCGGGGAGCCGCCCGCCGAAGTGGGTGGACACGTCGAGCAGCCCGTCGATGATCCGGCGAGCGTGGTCCACGAAGCCGTAGCGGACGAGGCCGGCCACGATCAGCGCGTTGTCGTGCGGCCACACCGAACCGTTGTGGTAGCTGATCGGGTTGTACGCCGCAGCGGTGGTCGACAACGTGCGGACGCCCCATCCGGTGAACATCTCCGGTGCGAGCAGGGCGTCGGCGACCGAAGGAGCCAGCTCCTCGTCGACGATGCCGCTCCACAAGCAGTGACCCATGTTGGAGGCCACGGCGTCGACCGGCTGCTTGTGCCCGTCGAGCGCCATCGCGAACGACCCGGTCCGCTCCAGGAAGAACTGCTCGTTGAACGCCCGCTTCAGCTCCGCGGCTCGGCTCCGGAGGCGCTCGCAGAGGCGCTGGTCGCCCGCCTCCTCGGCGAAGTGGGCTCGAGCCACGAGCGCGGCGTACACGTATCCCTGGACCTCGGCGAGCGCGATCGGTGGCTCGGCCATCCGACCGTCGGCGAACCGGATGGCGTCCCAGGAGTCCTTCCACCCCTGGTTGGCGAGCCCGAGAGGGGTCGACCGCTCGTACTCGACGAAGCCGTCGCCGTCGCGGTCGCCGTACCGGTCGATCCAGGCGAGTGCGGCGTCGGCGGCGGGCAGCAGGTCGTCCACCTCTGCGGCGGACAGGCCCCACCGGCGCAGCTCCCCGAGCACCACGACGAACAGCGGTGTCGCGTCGACCGTCCCGTAGTAGCGGTCGCCGTCGTCGAAGCGCCAGGAGGGGCGCCGGGTGAAGCGGATCTCGTGCAGGATCCGGCCGGGCTGCTCCTCGGTCCGCTCGTCCTCGACGGTCCCCTGCAGTCGGGCGAGCGTGCGCAGGGAGCCCAGCGCGATCGACGGGTCGACGGGGAGCGCCATGTAGCTCGTGATCAGGGCGTCGCGCCCGAACAGCGTCATGAACCACGGGGCGCCGGCGGCCACCACGGTGTCGTCCGGGTGGTCGGGGTCGCTCAGCTGCAGGCCGCCGATGTCCTCGACGCCCTGGCCGAACGCGCTCACCAACCGGTCGTCGGTCCCGGCGATCACCGGCACCGACGCTCGCCACGAGCCCAACCGGCGCGCCGGTCCCGAGCTCGCCGCCGCCTGATCACAACGGTGACGTGGCTCCACCAGCTGGTCGTCGACGCCGCCCTCGATCTCGATGCACGCCGTGAACGCCGAGCCCTGGTCGAGCTCGACCGGCCACCGCAGCGTGGGGCCGGCCTCGCCCAGCGTCACGATCGCGTCGGGCGTGCTGCGAGCCACCATCCGATGGGGGACACCCGCACGCGTCCCCTCGATGCGCAGCACCGGTCCGTCGGCGACCACGGCGGTGACCCGGCTCGCGGTCGGGCGCTGCTCCTTGACCTCGAAGAGATCCGCGAAGTCCGTCATGACCATCAGCTCCACATCGAACGCGGCGGTGCCCGAGCTGAAGTTGCGGACCTCCACGCTCTCGACCATCCCTCGGCCGATCCTCCGCTCCCGGGTCACCAGGACGTGCTCGTCGACGCCCCCTGCGCCGGGGACGCGGGCGAGGAAGGTGCAGCAGAACGGGTCCGGGCTCGAGAAGCCGAGCGGCTCGAGGCGCCGCCCGTCGATGCGGAGCGCGAGGACCGACACGAAGCGGGTCTCGAGGAACAGCAGCCCGTGGGGGGCACCGGGCCGCACGTCGCCCGTCCGATCGGAGAGGCAGAACGTCGTCTCCTCCACCAGCGTGACCGTGTCGTGGGGACCGCCGAGCGATGCGATCTCGCCCTCGAACGTCCACGCAGTCACCAGGAACCCCTACCCACCTCTGGCCGGGGAACGCGGGTCCAGCCGGATGACCTCCACATGGCGGCGCGATGGGCGGGTAAGGACCGACGCGGGGACGAACTGGAGGCCACCCCATGAAGGTCGGACTGATCGCCCAGCCCTGGATCGCCGTCCCCCCGCACGCCTACGGCGGCAGTGAAGCGGTCATCGATCGGCTCGCACGCGGCCTCCAGGCCGCCGGGCACGAAGTGGTCCTGTGCGCCTCGGGTGACAGCGAGTGCCCGGTCCCTCGACGGTCGCCGCTGTCGGAGCAGAGGCCGGACCAGATCGGCCAGGTCCTGCCGGAGCTGTACCACGTGCTCGAGGCGTATGACGCCCTCGCCCTGGTGGGCGTCGACGTCATCCACGACCACACCCTCGCCGGCGCCTTCGTGGCACCGACGGGTACCCCGGTCGCCGTGACCAACCACGGCCCGTTCGACCCGATGCTGCGTCGACTCTTCGCCGCGATCGCCGACCGGGCCGCCGTCGTGGCCATCTCCCGTTCGCAGGCTCGCGCCGCGGCGCCGGGCACGATTCGGGCCGTCATCCACCACGGCCTCGACGTCGAGGACGTCCCCGTGGGCTCCGGCTCGAGCGACTACCTGCTCCACGTGGGGCGCATGACGCCCGACAAGGGGGTGCTCGAGGCGATCGCCGTCGCCCGTGGCGCCGGGTTGCCGCTCGTGATCGCAGGCAAGTGCCGGGAAGCCGCCGAGTGGGCGTTCTTCGAGGAGCTGGTCCGCCCCCGGCTGGGCGGCGGCATCGAGTTCGTGGGCGAGGTCGACGGTCCGACGAGGAACGAGCTCATGAGCGGGGCGATGGCGCTCCTCAACCCGATCCAGTGGGAGGAACCGTTCGGCCTCGTGATGATCGAGTCGCTCGCGACCGGCACCCCCGTGGTCGCCACCTGCCGCGGCGCGGCGCCCGAGATCGTCGACGACGGGATCACCGGCTTCCTGGCCGAGACGGTGGAGGACCTCACCGCTGCCGTCCTCCGAGCGCCGGAGCTCGATCGGAGCGCCTGCCGCCGCGCCGTCGAGCACCGGTTCTCGACCGCCCGGATGGTCGACGACCACCTCGCCCTCTACCGCAGGCTCGTCGGAACGGCTGGCGGCACCTCGTTCCACGGCCGGCGACGGGGCCTCCTCCATGTCGGCTCGGCAGGACTGGCTGCGCCTGAGCGCTGACGCGGCGGCGTGACTCGGGCGAGCACGAGCCCGGAGCGGAGGGAGGGGGATTCGAACCCCCGGAGACCGTGAAGCCTCAACGGTTTTCAAGACCGTCGCAATCGTCCGCTCTGCCATCCCTCCCGGATGTGGCGACCAGCGATCGTACCGGGCCGCCGGGATCCGACCCGTGGCGGTGACGGTCTGGGCGACCATGGGGGCATGACGACCGAGCTGCCGTACACCGACGCCGACGTCGAGCTCGCGCTCACCAACGTGCGCCGCAGCTGCCTGTCGCTGCCCGAGGCCACGGAGAAGGTCAGCCACGGCTCGCCGACCTTCTTCGTCCGCAAGTCGTTCGTCATGTTCCACGACGACCACCACGGCGACGGTCGCCTGGCGATCTGGTGTGCGGCCCCCGAGGGCGCCCAGGCGCTCATGGTCGACGCCGAGCCCGAGCGGTTCTTCGTGCCGCCGTACGTGGGGCACCGCGGCTGGCTGGGCGTGCGGCTCGACGTCGACGTGGACTGGGACGAGGTCCACGCCGTGATCGTGGACGCCTACCGCTGCGTGGCGCCGAAGAAGCTGCTCGCCCAGCTCGACGACGAAGGCTGACGGGAGCGCCCTCCCCCTGCTCGGTGCATCCACGGTCGTCTGACGACGACGAGTGCACTCGGAACGGGGGTGGCGGGGGTGCTCAGCCGTCGATCTGCGAGCGGAGCGACGTCATCCACTCGTCGGCCGCCTGCTGGGCCGCGTCGACCCGGGCCCGCTCGGCCGGCCCACGCTCCCCGGCGGCCGGGTACGAGCCGAGGAACTTCACGTCGGCCTGGGTGGCGCGGAGGGTGCGCAGGCAGTCGGCCACGACCTCGTCGGCCACGTGGCCGTCGAGCTCCAGCAGAAAGCAGTAGTCACCGAGCGAGGTCTTCGTCGGTCGGCTGAGCAGCAGCGTCAGGTTGATCGACCGCGCCGCGAACTCCTGGAGGATGGCGAGCAGCGAGCCCGGTCGGTCGGCGCGCTGGTACACGACGATCGACGTCTTGTCGTGGCCGGTCGGCGCCGGGATGCCGGAGCGGGCGACCACCACGAAGCGCGTCCGGTTCTCGGGGTGCGACTCGATGTCGGTCGCACCGAGCTCGAGCCCGTAGACCTCGGCGGCCCGGGCGTTCGCGATGGCGGCCACCGTCGGGTCGTCGAGCTGGGCGCAGGTCTCTGCCGCCTCGGCGGTCGAGTTGGCGGTGCGCACCTCGGCGGTCGGCACGTTGGCGCGGAGCCACGCCCGGCACTGGGCCGCCGCGACGGGGATCGAGAGGATCTGCTTGATGCCCGAGAGCGGCGCGCCGGGCTGCACGAGCATGTGCAGCTGCACGGGCTCGACCAGCTCGCGCTGGATCACCAGGTCGACGTCGAAGCTCAGCGTGTCGATCGTGGCGTTGACGGTGCCCTCGATCGCGTTCTCGATCGGCACCACGCCGAGGTCGACGTCGCCCTCGTTCACGGCGAAGAGCACGTCGGCCATCGTCGGGAGTGCCACGAGCTCGGCGGCGGCGAGGTCGGGCTCGCGGTGCAGCGCCTGCTCGGTGAACGTGCCGACCGGACCGAGGAACGCGACGCGACGGGCGTCGGCGGATCGGGTCGGGTTCGGCTGTTCGGACATGGGTCCAACGCTACAAGCGGTCCCGGCGGGCGCCCCACCGGGAAACGGCCGCGCCGGCCGGTGCCCGCCACCGTCGCCGCCCGGATCGCGGGGTCGTCCTCGGACGGGTCGGTCCTACGATGCCCACATGGTCGACGCCGCCGCTCCCACCACCCACCTGGCCCCCGTGTGGTTCCAGGTGACCGACCTGCAGGTGGCCAGCGGCGAGGGCTGCTGGATCACCACCGTCGACGGCGACCGCTTCCTCGACTTCACCGCCGGCATCGCCGTCACGTCGACCGGGCACTGCCACCCGCACGTCGTCGCCGCCATCGCCGAGCAGGCCCAGCGGTTCATCCACGCCCAGGTCAACTGCTACCGCCACGACCTGCTCGAGCGCTTGGCGGCCCGCCTCGCCGAGCTCGCGCCCGCCGACATCGACACCTTCTTCTTCGCGAACTCCGGCGCCGAGGCGACCGAGGGAGCGGTGAAGCTCGCCAAGCAGGCGACGGGGCGCCCGAACGTCATCGTGTTCCAGGGGAGCTTCCATGGCCGGACGCACCTGGCGATGGCGATGACCACCTCGAAGACCGGCTACCGCGCCGGCCACACGCCGCTGCCGGCCGGCGTGTTCCCGGCGCCGTTCCCGCAGACCGTGGGCACCGGGCTGACCGAGGACCAGGCGGTCGAGGCCGCGCTCGAGGGGCTCCGCTACCTCCTCGCCAGCCAGACCGCGCCGGCCGAGACCGCGGCGATGATCCTCGAGCCGGTGCTCGGCGAGGGCGGGTACTACCCCGCGCCGCCGTCGTTCCTCCGCGGCATCCGGGAGATCTGCGACGAGCACGGGATCCTGTTCATCGCCGACGAGGTCCAGTCGGGCTTCGCCCGCACCGGTCGCATGTTCGCCATCGAGGAGTCCGGCGTGCGGCCCGACGTCATCGTGATGGCCAAGGGCATCGCGTCGGGGTTCCCGATCGCGGCGATCGGCGCGTCGGCCGAGCTGATGGCGAGGTGGCCCGTCGGGTCCCACGGCGGCACCTACGGCGGCAACCCGATCGGCTGCGCCGCCGCGCTCGCGACCATCGACGTGCTGACGGCCGACGGGTTCCTCGAGCACGTGAACGCCCGCGGCGACCAGCTGCGCGACGGGCTGCGGAAGCTGGCGGCCGACCACCCGGTCGTCGCCGACGTGCGCGGCCCGGGGCTGATGGTGGCCGTCGAGTTCCGCGACCCCGACACCGGCCGGCCCGACGCCGCCCGCACCGCCGCAGTCATCGCGCACTGCCGGTACGAGTCGAACCTGCTCCTGATGAACGCGGGCACCTGGGGCAACATCATCCGCTTCATGCCGCCGCTCGTGGTCAGCGAGGAGGAGATGGCGCTGGCCGTCGACGCGGTCGGCGCAGCGGTGGCTGCCACCGCCTGACGACCGCGGCGGTCGGCGGGCGGCCGGCGGGCGGCCGGTCCGACGGAGCGTCAGCTCGACGGGCGGGAGCTGGCGTGGCGCCAGAGCGCCCGGTAGCTCGGCCAGACCAGCTCGGGCTGGACGTAGCCGGCCGCCTCGAGCTCGCGCTGCAGCTGCGGGAGCTTCGAGAACGGCACCCCGATGTCGACGTGGTGGGCCAGGTGCCAGCCGGTGTTGAACGGCACCATCCAGAACCTGGCCCACACCCCCTGGCGAACGTGGTGCGTCGTCAGCCGACGGTCGGGCGACGCCTGCATGCCGCCGTGCTCGGCGACGGCGCGCAGGCGGTTGAGCACCCGCCACACCGTCATCCACGGCAGCAGCCAGAACGCGGGGTAGATCCACCAGTGGCCGAGGCCGACCCACAGGCCGGCGAACAGCACGACCTGCCAGCCCAGGATCTTGAGCGCGACGGGCCGGGCGGTCTGCGAGCGCACCGCCCGCAGCAGCCCCTTCAGGTTCTTCCAGCCGCTGTTGCCGTCGGCGTCTCGCGTGAGCTTGCGCCGCCACGAGTCCCGGGTGACCGGATAGCCGGCGTAGAGCATGAGGTCCGGCTCGTTCGGGCCGAACTCCTCCTTGTGGTGCGCCATGTGGCTGCGCCGGTAGCCGTCGAACGGCACGAACGCCGGGTAGGCGAGAAGCCATGCGCCGACGAGGTCGTTCAGCCTGCGGTTCGTGAACAGCAGCCGGTGCGCCGCCTCGTGGGCGAGGATGGCGAAGCGGGCCATCGCCCGGCCCATGAGGAGGAAGGCCAGCACCCAGCCGATCGGGTTGCCCCACCACGCGGCGAGGGCGAGCACGCCCACCGACTGCAGCCAGACGCCGGCGACGTGGCCGACGTTGGCGAGGTCCGGGATGCGGTACAGCTCCTGGCGCAGCGAACCGACCGGCCGACCCGTCGGACCGAGGCGATCGGTGGGCAGCACCTCGGCCAGCGCCTCGTCGGGCGGCAACATGGTGCGGGGAGCGCGGAGCGTCGCGGTCACACCCCGACCTTACAACGCATCGATGACTGTGGCAAGGCTGTAAGGGCGGGGAACCGACCTACGGTGTGGGGGTGGCGACACGAACGGAAGCCGCTGCCACCGGGTCGGGAGCCGGCGGGGAGATGCCGGGCACCGAGCGCCCGCTGACCGCACGGTCGGTGCTGGCCTCGACCTTGCTCGGCACGCACCCGCCCAGGATGCCCGTCCGCGAACTCGTCCGCGCCGGCACGCTCTTCGGCCTCGAGGAGGGCGCGGTCCGCACGGCCCTGTCGCGCATGGTCACGGCCGGCGAGGCGGTGCGCACCACCGACGGGGCCTACGAGCTGGTCGGTCACCTCGTCGAGCGCCAGCACCGCCAGGACGCCGGCCGCACCCCGGCGACCCACGAGTGGAACGGCGGCTGGCGCCAGGCGGTGGTCGACGCCGGCGGCCGCACCGCCTCGGACCGGGCCGCGCTGCGACGGTCGATGCAGCGCCTGCGGATGGGCGAGCTGCGCGACGGCGTGTGGATCCGGCCCGACAACCTGCCCGCCGACCGCCTCCCCGAGGACCGGGCCGTCGTCGACGCCTTCACCCGCTGGTTCACCGTCCACCCGGACGACGACTCGGACCTCGCCGCCACGCTGTGGGACCTGCCCGGCTGGGAGACCCGCGCCGTCGACCTCCGCCGTTCGATGGCCGCGCTCGAGGGCCGGCTCGTCGACGGCGACACCGATGCGCTCGCACCGGGCTTCGTCCTGTCCGCCGCCGTGCTCCGGCACTTCAACGCCGACCCGCTGCTGCCTCGGGAGCTGCTCGGGCGGCGGTGGCCGGGCGATGCGCTGCGCGCCGACTACGACCGCTACGACTCGGCGTACAAGGCCCTGCTCGGCGAGTGGCTCGAGCTCGGCCGTGGCGAGCGCGGGGCGGATCCCGGCGACGTCCGGGGCGGCGGCGAGCCCGGCGGCGACGGCACCGGCGGCCCCGGCGGCGGCGTCGACGGGGACGGGCGGTAGCGTTCGGGTCGTGAGCGACCCCTCCCACGGCGGACCGGCCGACGGCCACCCCCGCGACGCCGGCAGCCACGGCCCCGGCGCCTTCGACGACCGCTTCTACTTCCGCCAGCTGCTCGCCGGCCGCGACTTCGCCGTCGGTGACCCGGTGGCGTCCCAGATGGTGAACTTCGCCTACCTGATCGGTGACCGGACGAGCGGCGAGTGCGTCGTCGTCGACCCCGCCTACGCGGTCGCCGACCTGGTCGACGTCGCCGCCGCCGACGGCATGGCGCTCACGGGTGCGCTCGTGACCCACTACCACCCCGACCACTGCGGCGGCTCGATGATGGGCATGCGCATCGAGGGGGCGACCGAGCTGATGGAGGTCGCGCCGGTCCCGGTCCACGTGCAGGCCGACGAGGCCGAGTGGGTGCTCAAGGTGACCGAGCTGTCGGCCTCGGACCTCGTGGTCCACGATGCCGGCGACACCGTCATGGTCGGCGACATCCCGATCGAGCTCATCCACACGCCCGGCCACACCCCGGGCAGCCAGTGCTTCTTCGTGAACGGGTGCCTGGTCTCGGGCGACACCCTGTTCCTCGACGGCTGCGGCCGCACCGACCTCCCCGGCGGCGACGCCGAGGCGCTCTACCACAGCCTCACCGGCACCCTGGCCCGCGTCCCCGACGACGCGATCCTGTTCCCGGGCCACCAGTACTCGGTCGAGTCGTCGGACCTGATGGGCGACACGCGGGCCCGCAACGTCGTGTTCAAGCCCCGCTCCGCGGAGCAGTGGCTGATGATGTTCGGCCCCGGCTGAGCGCCTCCGACAGTCCGCGTCCCCGGCCCGGCCCGGTGCCAACCTTGGCCGGGTGACCGACCTCGCCGCGGGCCAGCTCCCCGAGGGGCCCTCCGAGCCGAACTCGGAACCGCCGCCCGAGAGCGCGCCCCACATCTCGCTGCGCATGGGCGACGGCCGGGCGCTGCCGCGGTGGTTCTGGCGGGCGATCGTCGCGGTCGCGCTGTCGGTCGCGGCCTACCAGTTCGGTCGCTCGATCCTCATCCAGCTGCAGGGCTTCCTGCTGATCGTGGCGATCTCGCTGTTCCTGTCGTTCGCGGTCGAGCCGGCGGTCAACTTCCTGTCGGACCGCGGCTGGAAGCGCAGCGTGGCGACGCTGTTCTGCTTCCTCGTCCTGTTCGTGGTCGGAGGTCTCTTCCTGTTCGTGATGGGCGACCTCGTCGTCACGCAGGTCGAGGACCTGGTGGACAAGGCGCCGAACTACCTCGAGCAGTCGACGGAGTGGATCAACGACACGTTCGACACCGACATCACGACCGACGACATCACCGCGCAGATCGAGAGCTACCAGGACGACCTGACCGACGTGGCCACGAACCTCGGCGGCCGGGTGCTGTCGGTCACCGGCACCCTCGTCGGCCTGATCTTCCAAGGGTTCACGATCGCCCTGTTCAGCTACTACATGACGTCCCAGGGGCCGCAGCTGCGCCGCAACGTCTGCTCGATCCTGCCCCAGCGGAACCAGCGGACCGTGCTGCTGCTGTGGGAGCTCGCGATCCAGAAGACCGGCGGCTGGATCTACTCGCGGCTGCTGCTCGCCGCCCTGTCCTCGGCGTGCACGTGGCTGTTCCTGACGATCGTCGGCGTGCCGTCGCCGCTCGCCCTGGCGCTGTGGGTGGGCCTGATCAGCCAGTTCATCCCGGCGATCGGTACGTACCTGGCCGGTGCCCTGCCGGTGCTGATCGCCCTGCTGAACGACCCGATCGACGCGATCTGGGTGCTCGGCTTCATCCTCGTGTACCAGCAGGTCGAGAACTACCTGTTCGCCCCGAAGATCACCGCGCAGACGATGGACCTCCACCCGGCCGTCGCCTTCGGCGCCGCGATCGTCGGCGGCACGCTGCTCGGTCCGATGGGGGCGATCATGGCGCTGCCGGCGGCGGGCGTGATCCAGGCCTTCGTCTCGACGATCCTCGAGCGCCACGAGGTGGTGGACTCGCACCTCACCGAGATGGAGCAGATCCGGGCCGAGTCCGGTGACCGCGGGGTCAGGGCCGCGATGAGACGGATGCTGCGCACCGGTGACGGCGATGCCGAGGTCGGCGTCGAGCGGATGACGGCCGAGCACGAGTCGCTCGACCCCGACGACCCGCACCCCACCTCCGACGACACGAGCCGGGGCCCGCAGGACCCGTCGCCCTAGGCGACGCGCTCGAGGCGATCCGTCGCGGCGGGTCGCGTCAGGTGCGCTCGCGCCCGTCGCAGGTCAGGAGGAAGCGGCCGAGCGTCCGCAGGAGCCGGCCGCGGTCGTCGTCCCAGACCAGCCGGGGCTCGGACCAGAAGATCTGCACCGCGCCGACCGTCCGGCCCCGCTGGCGCAGCGGCAGGTGCAGGCACGAGCGCACGCCGAGCGACCCCAGCGTGGCGCCGTCGGCGGGCGACGCCGGGAGGAAGCGGGCGTCGTCGACCAGCACGAAGCGGTCGGCCTGGATCGGGGCCAGGCCCCACGGGAACCAGGCCGTGGGGACGATCGAGGTGACCGGCGGCTGGGGCACGTCGCCGCCGTCGATGGCCGAGCCGTCGAGCCGCAGCGTCGGGCGCGTGTGCAGGACCGCCACCTCGTCCTGGCCGACCCGGAACAGCGCGCAGGCGTCGGCCCACGACGCGTCGCGCACGAGGTCGAGCCCCTCGTCGAGCAGCCGCTGCGTCGACCAGTCGGCCGCGTGCGCGGTCAGCCGGTCGACGGACGCGCTGAGGCCGTGGAGGTCGGTCGCAGGCGCGCCGCCGGGGGGTCGTGTCGGAGACATCGTCCACCCTGCGTCGGCGTGTCCCGGGCCCGACTGGAGAAACTATGTGTCACCGAACGCCCCCGGTCCGGTCCCCGGCTCGGGTGGCCGGTCCCGGCGGACGGCCACGGCCGCAGCCCGGCGCCCGGGCTGCCACACTTGTGCCCGGCGGGCGGCTCTGCCGCTCCGCAGGGGGGACCGAACAGGGGGTCAGCAGTGCACGACCTGATCATCCGTGGCGGCACGGTGGTCGACGGGACGGGTGCGCCGGCGCGCACCGCCGACGTCGCCATCACCGACGGGACCATCACCGAGGTCGGCGACGCCGCCGACGGTCGGGTCGACGGTGCGGCCCGGGAGGAGCTCGACGCCGACGGCCTGCTGGTCACGCCCGGCTTCGTCGACATCCACACCCACTTCGACGGCCAGGTCACGTGGGACCCGATGCTCTCGCCGACCTGCTGGCACGGCGTGACGACCGTGGTCATGGGCAACTGCGGCGTCGGCTTCGCGCCGGTGCACCCCGACCGGCACGAGTGGCTGATCGGCCTGATGGAGGGGGTCGAGGACATCCCCGGTGCCGCGCTGTCGGACGGCATCCGCTGGGGGTGGGAGACGTTCCCCGAGTACCTCGACGCGGTCGAGCGCACGCCGAAGGCGCTCGACGTCGGCACGCAGATCCCGCACGGCGCGGTCCGGGCCTACGTGATGGGGGAGCGAGGCGCCCGCAACGAGCCCGCGACCGCCGAGGACATCGAGGCGATGGCCGCCATCGTCGGCGAGGCGATCCGGTCCGGCGCGCTGGGCTTCTCCACCTCGCGCACGATCGCCCACATGGCGATCGACGGCGAGCCGGTGCCCGGCACGTTCGCCGCCGAGGACGAGCTGTTCGGCATCGGCGCCGCCCTGGCCGATGCGGGCGCCGGCGTCTTCGAGCTCGCCCCGGCGGGCGCGCTGGGCGAGGACCTGGCCGCCCCCGACGCCGAGATGGCCTGGATGCGGAAGCTCGGCGCCGCGATCGGGCGGCCGATCGTGTTCGCCCTCACCCAGAACGACCACGACCCGCTGTCGTACCGGCGGATGCTCGAGCTGAGCGCCGAGGCCCAGGCCGAGGGGTCGCTCGTGATCCCGCAGGTCGCGGCCCGGCCGATCAACCTGCTCCTCGGCCTGCAGACCTTCCACCCGTTCTCGTACTGCCCGTCGTGGGCCAAGGTCGGCATGCTGCCGGTCGAGGAGCGCGTCGCCGCCATGAAGGACCCGTCGTTCCGGGCCGCCCTGCTCGCCGAGGTCGGCGACATGGACGAGACGATGCTCCAGTTCCTCGACCCCGACCGGGTCGTCACGATGGGCGCCGTCCCCGACTACGAGCCGAGCCCGTCCGAGACCATCGGCGCCCGGGCTCGCGCCCGGGGCGTGAGCCCGTGGGAGGTGTACTACGACGACCTCATGGGCGACGACGGCAACGCCCTGATCATGCGGCCGCTCCTCAACTACACGGACTTCAACCTCGACGCCGTCCACGAGATGCTGACCAGCCCGGCCACCCGCTGGGGCCTCGGCGACGGGGGCGCCCACTGCGGGACCACGTGCGACGCGTCGACGCCGACCTACCTGCTCACGCACTGGGCCCGCGACCGGGCCGAGGGCATGTCGGTCGAGCAGGCGGTCCGCACGCTGACGTCCGAGACCGCGACGCTCTACGGGCTCGGCGACCGGGGCGTGCTCGCCCCGGGCAAGCTCGCCGACGTGAACCTGATCGACCTCGACGCGCTGAGCCTGCACCGTCCCGAGATGGTGCACGACCTGCCCGGCGACGCCCGGCGGTTCATCCAGCGGGCCGAGGGCTACCGGGCGACGATCAAGTCGGGTCAGGTCACGCTGCGCGACGGCGAGGACCAGGGGGTTCGCGCCGGCCAGCTCCTCCGCGGCGCCCGCTGACCCGGAGCCCACACCCGGATATAGGGGTGCACAGCGACAACCCTTGTCGCGATCCCGACCCGAGAAATCTGCGAGCCGGATCGGCTCAGAGGTCGATGACCTCGAACGACACCGCCAGCTCCACGCCGAGGCGCGGTCCCGTCTGCGCGGCGAACCCACGCAGGAACGGTTTCGGGTCCGTGCCGAGCGTGCCCTCGGGCAGCCCGTCGAGGTAGGTGCGGTGCGCCTCGAGCGACTCGACGCCCTTGTGGATCCAGTCGGTCACGTCGACCGCGTGGGTCGCGAGGTCCGAGCCCGAGAAGGCGGCGAAGCGGACGCCCGGCCACGGCTCGAGGTGGTCTCCCGAGTCGGGATCGGCCAGGTCGGTGAACAGCCAGCGGTTGCCCGCGTCACGGGCGGCGTCGAGCAGCGCCAGCCCGGTCGCCCGGTGGTCGACGTGGTTCCAGCCCGCGCCGCCCCACTGGTCGCGGAAGTTGATCGACACGACGACGTCGGGTCGGTGCCGGCGGATCGCCGCTGCGAGGTCCCGCCGCAGCGCCACGTCCGCGGTGACGAGCCCGTCCGGGCGGCCGAGGAACTCGACGGTCTCCACGCCGACGATCCTTGCGGAGGCGATCTCCTCCTGCCGGCGGAGCGGGCCGCACTCCTCGGGCGGGATGCCGTCGATGCCGGCCTCGCCGTCGGTGACGAGCAGGTAGGTCACGGACTTGCCCTGCGCGGTCCACCGGGCGACCGCCGACGCGGCGCCGTACTCCAGGTCGTCGGGGTGCGCGACGACGGCGAGGGCGCGGTCCCAGTCCTCGGGCAGCGGTTCGAGCGCATCGGTCACGGGCCCTTCCTAGTCCGGCGCCCGGGATTCTGAGGGTCGGATCGCGACAAGGGATGTCCGTGTGCACCCCTATATCTCTGTCGTACGATCGCCGGCCGGAGGTGGGCCGACCATGACCTACATCAGTGCCAGCGAGTTCGACGTCATCCTGCTCGTGCTGCGGGTCGTGGCGGGCGTGACGCTGTTCCTGCACGGCTACAACAAGGTGTTCCGGGGCGGGAAGATCGACGGCACGGCCGGCTGGTTCGAGAGCCTCGGGATGAAGCCGGGCCGCCTCAACGCCTACATGGCCGCCACCACCGAGCTCGGCGCCGGCGCCCTGCTCACCGTCGGCCTGCTCACCCCGCTCGCCGCTGCCGGCCTGATCGGCATCTGCGTCGTGGCGGCCCGCACCGACCACCGCGGCTCGTTCTTCATGTTCAAGAACGGCTGGGAGTACGTCATGGTGCTCGGCTTCCTCGGCTGGGGCATCGGCGCACTCGGCCCGGGGCGCTGGTCGCTCGACCACGCGTTCGGCATCGCGGACGAGCTCACCAAGGACTGGCGCGGGGCGATCATCGCCGGCGTCGTCGGCGTCCTCGCCGGAGCCGGCACGCTGCTCGCGTTCCACCACCCGACGCCGTCGTCGGACTCCTGAGCGGCGGCGCGGACCCTCGTCCGCGCCGATCGCCGGATCCAACCCGGCTCTCACCCGGCTCAGGGCTGGCGCTCAGGATCGGGGCGCAGGATCTCCCCATGGGATCCGCCCACCGACCGACCCGAGCGGCCACCGCAGCGCCGGTCCGACCCGGCCCGACGCGGTCGTCCGACCGGCCACACCTGCGGCCGACGGGCTCAAGCTCGGCGGGCGACGTCCCGACACCCCGGAGCGTGAGGATCCGCGCGTGACGTCCCAGCTCTGGTGGTGGGTCGCGCGGTCGAGCGGCATGGTCGCCGGCGTCCTCATCGCGCTCACGCTCGTGTGGGGCCTGCTCCTCACGACCAAGGTGATCCCCCGGAAGGGGATGCCGGCGTGGCTCACCGACATGCACCGGATGCTGGGCGGGCTCAGCGTGGTCTTCCTCGGGCTCCACCTCGTCGCGCTGTTCCTCGACAGCTACGCCCACTTCGCGTGGCGCGAGCTGTTCGTGCCGTTCCAGTCCGCCTACCGGGCCGGTGCGGTGGCCTGGGGCATCGGGGCGTTCTGGATGCTGCTGGTGGTCGAGGGCACGTCGCTGCTGCAGCGTCGGATGCCCCGCAAGGTCTGGCGGGGGCTCCACTTCCTCTCGTACCCGGTCGCCGTCATGGTGGCGATCCACGCCATGACCGCCGGCACGGACTCGGGCAACCCCGTGTTCCGGATCGTGACGTTCGGGCTGATGGCGGTCCTGACCGCCCTGACGGCGTACCGGTTCCTCTCGACCCGCCGCACCGCCGCCCCGCGCACGCCGAACCGCCGCACCTCGGGCCCACCGTCAGCGACTGTCCCGGCGCCCATGGCCGCGCCCGTCCCGACCGCCACGGCCGCGCCCGTCCCGCCCCCCGCCCCGGCGCCGGCCCCGGCAGCAGCCGCGTCGGCAGCCGCCGCCCCGCCAGCCGACATGTTCGCCGCGCCGGCCGACATGTTCGCCCCGCCGCCCCGCACCGGCGCCGCCCGACCGACCGCCCCGTCGCAGCCGCCCGCACCGCCCCGACCGGCGACCCCGGCTTCGGACCCCTACAGCGAGGTTCGGTAACCTCGAACGGCGGCGGCCGGAACCACGGCCGACGGGACGCGGAGGCGAACGGGTGTCCGAACCGACGGCGACGGCACTGGCGGGAGGGTTCGAGCCCGCGGACGAGGACGCGTGGCTCGCCGCGGTGGACAAGGTGCTCAAGGGAGCGCCGTTCACCAAGCTCGTGGGTCGGACGGCCGACGGCATCACCGTCCAGCCGCTCTACACGCCGAGCAACAGCCCGGGCCGCCGTGACGAGGCCGGTTTCCCCGGCCAGGCCCCCTTCACCCGGGGCGCGCACGCCGCCGGGCGGGTCGAGGTCGCCTGGGACATCCGCTCGATCGTCACCGGTCCCGACCCGGCGACCGCCAACGCCCGTGCGCTGCAGGACCTCGAGCGGGGCGTGACCAGCCTCGAGGTCCCCTGGGGCGGCGACCCGGCTGCGCTCGCCCGGACGCTCGAGGGCGTCTACCTCGACCTCGCGCCGGTCGTGCTGCGGCCCGGCTTCGACGCCACCGCCGCGGCCGACGCCCTGATCGCGCTCTGGTCCGACCGGGGGATCGAGCCCCGTACCGCCGTCGGCGGCTTCGGCGCCGACCCGCTCGCCGCGCTCGCCGCGAACGGCGGCGAGGGCCGTGACCCCGAGGCCCTGCTCGCCGAGCTGGGTCGCCTCGCCGCCCGCACCGCCGCCGAGCAGCCCAAGGTCCGCTCGGTCACCGTGAGCACGCTGCCGGCGGTCGAGGCCGGCGCCTCCGAAGGCCAGGAACTCACCGTCATGCTCTCGACCGGGGCGGCCTACCTGCGGGCGATGGCCGACGCCGGCCTGACCGCGGACGAGGCCGCCGGCCAGATCGAGCTCGAGCTCGCGGCCGACGAGGACGTGTTCTCGACCGTCGCCAAGCTGCGTGCGGCGCGACGGCTGTGGGCCACGCTGCTCGCCGCCTGCGGAGCGTCGGAGGCGGCGCAGGCACCCACGCTGCACGTGACCGCCGCCCGCCGCATGCTCACCCGCCGCGACCCGTGGGTGAACCTCCTCCGCACGACCGCCGCGGTGTTCGCCGCCGGCGTGGGCGGCGCCGACGGCATCACCGCCCACCCGTACGACCTGCTGCTCGGCGACCCCAGCGACCTCGGCCGCCGCATGGCCCGCAACACCCAGCTGCTGCTCCAGGAGGAGTCGAACCTCGGCCGCGTGCTCGACCCGGCCGGCGGGTCCGGCTACGTCGAGAGCCTGACCGACGAGATCGCCGCCGTCGGCTGGCGGATCTTCCAGGAGCTGGAGGCGACCGGCGGCATGCCGACCGTGCTGCTCGACGGCACGCTGGCGGCCCGGATCGTCGAGGTCCGCGACGCCCGCCTCGCCCGCGTCGCCACCCGCAAGGCGCCCATCACCGGGGTCAGCGAGTTCCCGGACCTCGGCGAGGACCCGCCCCCGCCGGCCTCGCCCGACGGCGGCGGGCAGCCGTTGCTCGTACCCGTCCGCTGGGCCGAGCGCTTCGAGTCGCTCCGCGACCGCGCGGACGCCGCCCGGGCCGGCGGGACCGACCCCGTCGTCTTCCTGGCCAACCTCGGACCGGTGGCCACCCACACCGCCCGTGCGACCTACGCCAAGAACCTGTTCGAGGCCGGCGGCCTCCGGGCCGTCACGTCGGAGCGGGGCTCGACCACCGGGTTCACCTCGGCCGACGAGGCGGCCGAGGACCTCGTGGCCAGCGGCGCCCGGCTCGCCTGCATCTGCTCCTCGGACGCCGTGTACGAGGAGCGGGCCACGGCCACCGCCGCCGCGCTGAAGGCCGCCGGGGCCGAGGTCGTCTACCTCGCCGGGAACCCCGGCGACCGCCGCGCCGCCGAGGAGGCGGCCGGCGTCGATGAGTTCGTGCACGTCGGCGTCGACGTGCTGGCCGTGCTGGAGCGGGCGCAGGACGCCCTCGGCCTCGCCGACGCCGGTGGGAAGGGATCCGCATGACTGCGAAGTTCGAGGTCCCCGACCTCAGCACCGTCGAGCTGCCGCCGCCGAGCGCGGCGCCGGCCGACGCCCGGGCCCGCTGGGCCGCGGCGTCGGAGGAGACGACCGGGCTCGAGACCGACAAGCAGGTGTGGGAGACGCCCGAGGGCATCGGCGTCGCGCCGCTCTACTCGGCGGCCGACCTCGAGGGCCTCGACTTCCTCGACACGTACCCCGGCCTCCCGCCCTTCCTCCGCGGCCCGTACCCCACCATGTACGTGAACCAGCCGTGGACGATCCGCCAGTACGCGGGCTTCTCCACGGCCGAGGACTCCAACGCCTTCTACCGCCGCAACCTCGCCGCCGGTCAGAAGGGCCTCTCGGTGGCCTTCGACCTGCCGACCCACCGCGGCTACGACTCCGACAACCCCCGGGTGGCCGGCGACGTCGGCATGGCCGGCGTGGCCATCGACTCGATCTACGACATGCGGGTCCTGTTCGACGGCATCCCGCTCGACCAGATGTCGGTCTCCATGACCATGAACGGCGCCGTCCTGCCGGTGCTGTCGCTCTACATCGTCGCCGCCGAGGAGCAGGGCGTGAAGCCCGAGCAGCTCGCCGGCACGATCCAGAACGACATCCTCAAGGAGTTCATGGTCCGGAACACCTACATCTACCCGCCGGCCCCCTCCATGCGGATCATCTCCGACATCTTCAGCTACACGTCGGAGCGGATGCCGAGGTTCAACTCGATCTCGATCTCCGGCTACCACATGCAGGAGGCGGGCGCGACGGCGGACCTCGAGCTCGCGTACACGCTCGCCGACGGGCTCGAGTACATCCAGGCCGGCCTCGACGCCGGGCTCGAGGTCGACCGGTTCGCGCCCCGGCTGTCGTTCTTCTGGGCGATCGGCATGAACTTCTTCATGGAGATCGCCAAGATGCGGGCTGCCCGCCTCCTGTGGGCGAAGCTCGTGAAGGAGCGCTTCTCGCCGTCGAACGACAAGTCGCTGTCGCTGCGCACGCACTCGCAGACCTCGGGCTGGTCGCTGACGGCGCAGGACGTCTTCAACAACGTGATCCGCACCTGCGTCGAGGCGATGGCGTCGACCCAGGGCCACACCCAGAGCCTCCACACCAACTCGCTCGACGAGGCGCTGGCGCTGCCGACCGACTTCTCGGCCCGCATCGCCCGCAACACCCAGCTGTTCCTGCAGCAGGAGTCCGGCACGACGCGGGTCATCGACCCGTGGGGCGGCAGCTACTACGTCGAGCGGCTGACCGCCGAGCTGGCGGCCAAGGCCCTCGCGCACATCGGCGAGGTCGACGAGGTCGGCGGCATGGCCAAGGCCATCGAGGCCGGCATCCCCAAGCTGCGGATCGAGGAGGCGGCCGCCCGCACCCAGGCCCGCATCGACGCCGGTCGCCAGCCGGTGATCGGCGTCAACAAGTACCGCCTCGACGAGAACGAGGACATCGACGTCCTGAAGGTCGACAACTCGGCCGTGCGGGCCGGCCAGATCGCCAAGCTGGAGCGGCTGCGGGCCGAGCGCGACGACGACGCCGTGCGCGCCGCGCTGGAGGCGCTGACGAACGCGGCGGACCGCGGCGACGGCAACCTGCTCGACCTCGGCGTCGCCGCGGCCCGGGCCAAGGCGTCGGTCGGCGAGATCAGCGACGCGCTGGAGAAGGTCTACGGCCGCCACCGCGCCGACATCCGCTCGATCTCCGGCGTCTACCGCAGCGAGCTCGGCGAGAAGGGCGGTGCCGTGGACGAGGTCAGGCGCAAGGTGGAGGCGTTCGAGGCCGCCGACGGCCGCCGCCCCCGCATCCTGCTCGCCAAGATGGGCCAGGACGGCCACGACCGCGGTCAGAAGGTGATCGCGTCCGCGTTCGCCGACCTCGGCTGGGACGTCGACATCGGACCGCTGTTCCAGACGCCCGAGGAGGTGGCCCGCCAGGCCGTCGAGGCCGACGTGCACATCGTCGGCCCGTCGTCGCTCGCGGCCGGCCACCTCACGCTGGTACCCGAGCTCAAGCGGGCGCTCGAGGCGCTCGGCCGCCCCGACATCCTCGTCGTGGTCGGCGGCGTGATCCCGCCGCAGGACTACCAGGCGCTCTACGACGCCGGCGCCGCCGCAGTCTTCCCGCCCGGCACGGTGATCCACGAGGCGGCCTCGGACCTGCTCGACCGCCTCGCCGACCAGCTCGGCTACGACCTCACGTCCTGACCGGTCCCGGCGGGTCAGGCGGTGGCGGCCGCCGCCTCGGCGTCAGGATCGGGCTCGGTGAGGTGGAGCAGGATCGCCCGGAAGCCCTCGGCGTAGAGCTCGGCCTCGTCGATCGTCGTGTCGGTCCCGCCGGTGATGCGGTGGCGGATGATCGTGCCGAACAGGTACGAGTTGACCGACGTGATCAGGTGGCGCAGCTCGAACGGCGCCCGCATCCGTCGGCCGGCCGCGGCCAGGTAGCGCTCGTAGTAGACGTCGAACGCGGCGACGCCCTCGGCGAGCATCTCGTTCACGCGGGGGTCGTGGGCGTAGTTGTAGAAGCTGAACCGGGCCAGCATCTTCGGGTCGTCACGCATCTCGCGGTAGGCCGCGGAGGCGAGGCGCGTGGCCAGCTCGGTCGTGTCGGTGATCGGCTCGCCGTCGTCGTCGACCGCGTCGGCGAGCAGCTGCTCGGCCTGCTCGACGTTCGCCCGCTCGCCGATGTCGAGCAGGTGCTGGAACAGGTCGCGGCGGTAGTCCTCCTGGGAATCCCAGATGTGGTACAGCGCACCCTTCGTGACGCCGGCACGACGGGCCACGTCGGCGACCTTCACGTTGGCCAGCGCATCGAGGGTGCCGTCGTCGGTGGCGGCGGGCCCGTGCAGGGTCACCATGTCGGCGCCGACCTGCAGGTAGGCGCGGCGGCGCTCGGCCGCGGTGGGCCGGCCCATCAGCTCGCCACCCGCTGCGCGTGCTCGGCGGCCGGCTCGGTGAAGGCCTCGAGCATGCCGACCACGCACACCGCGAACAGGCTCGTCCGCTCGCCGTCGACGGTGAAGTCGGGCGTGCGCGTGGGGTCGATCCGGTGCTCCAGGCAGAAGCCGTGCACCAGCGACGCCACCGCGGCGCTGAAGTCGCGGAGGTCGGTGCCGGGCCGGGGCCTGCGGCCCATGTCCTCGACCGCGGTGGCGACCATCGACTCGAACTCCTCGAGGCTCGACCTGAACTCCTGGTCGAGCTCGTCGCGGACCTCGCCCTCCTGCAGGTAGGAGAACAGCCCGACGCGGGCGAAGAACGACGGGTCGTCCTTGAAGCGGTCGAAGACGAAGTTCGCCCACTCGACCGGGGTGGGCAGCTCCTCGGTGCGGTCGGCGAGCTCGAGTGTGGCGCCGGCGACGTCGGGCATACCGGCCAGGCGCCCCTCGTCGAGCACGAAGCGGAGGAGGTCCGACCAGTACGACTCCTGCGAGTCCCACAGGTGGTACAGCGCGCCCTTCGTGACGCCGGCGCGCTCGGCGACGTCCGCGATGCGCACGTGGGCGAACGCGAGGCCCGGATCGGGTCGTGACGCGGCGCCCTCGGTGAGGAGCTCCACCCCGATGTCGAGGTAGTCGATGCGTCGCTGATCCCTGGTCCTACGAGCCATCGCCCGCTCGGCTCCTGCTGTTGCCCTGTCCCGCGACTTCCTTCTCCGGGCCGACACCCTAGGCCGCGCGATCGGGGACCCTGTAGCCCGGCCCCGGGTGCGGGCCGGCGGGCGCGGGCAGGGGCCGCACTAGGGTGCCGCCCGATGGCCGCCCTGCTCCCGGTCTCGGATTACGTGGACGGCGTGCGGGCCGGCGACCGCACGGTCCTCGCCCGGGCCATCACGTTGATCGAGAGCCAGAACCCGGACCACCGGCGCATGGCCCAGGAGCTGATCCAGGCGCTCCTGCCGTCGACCGGCGGGGCGCACCGGGTCGGCATCACCGGTGTGCCCGGCGTCGGGAAGAGCACGTTCATCGACCAGCTCGGCATCGACCTGACCGCGGCCGGCCACCGGGTCGCGGTCCTGGCCGTCGACCCGACGAGCTCCCGGACCGGTGGCTCGATCCTCGGCGACAAGACGCGCATGGAGCGGCTGGCGGTCGATCCCGACGCGTTCGTGCGGCCGTCGCCCGCCGGCCGGTCGCTCGGCGGGGTCACCCGCGCGACGAGAGAGACGATCCTCGTGTGCGAGGCGGCGGGCTTCGACGTCGTGCTGGTCGAGACGGTCGGCGTGGGCCAGTCGGAGACCGTGGTCGCCGACATGGTCGACTTCTTCCTCGTGCTGATGCTCTCGGGCGCCGGCGACGAGCTGCAGGGGATCAAGAAGGGCGTCCTCGAGCTGGCCGACATGGTGGCGGTCAACAAGGCCGACGGCGACAACCGGACCCGCGCCGAGCTCGCCGCTGCCGACTACCGCGCTGCGCTGCACCTGATGTCGCCGAGCTCGCCGACGTGGACGCCGCCGGTCGTGACGTGCTCGGGTCTCACCGGCGTCGGCCTCGACGAGCTGTGGCACCAGGTCGAGGTGCATCGGGAGAAGCTGTCGGCGACGGGCGAGCTCGAGGCGAGGCGGCGGGCCCAGCAGGTGCGGTGGATGTGGTCGATGCTCGACGACCGGCTGCGCGACGACCTCCGCGCCGACCCGTCCATCCGCGAGGTGCTCTCCTCGGTCGAGTCCCGGGTCCACGACGGCGAGATCCCCGCCACCGTCGCCGTCGAGGAGATCTGGGACCGCTACCTGAGGTCCAGGGCATGAGCGCCTGGCCGGCCGGCGACGGCTCCGGGCGGGCGGCGCTGCGCACCCACGCGCCCGAGCCGGCCGCGTGCCTCGACGCCCTCGACGTGGCGGCACCCGTGCCCCGGCCGCGGCTCGACGTGGTCCGCACCGCCGTGGCGTCGGTGCACGGGCTCGCGCCGCTCGGCGGTGCCGACGCCACGCCCGACGGCCCCGACGACGACGCCGTGATGGAGTTCGCGGTGGCGTTCGCCGCGGACGTGGCTGCCATCGACGACGACCTGCGGGCCCGGTTCCTCGCCGCGACCGGCGACCAGGCCTTCGCGACCGTGCAGGCGATCTACGTCGCCGACATGGTGCCGAGGGTCCGGGCCGCGCTCGACGCCCTCTTCGGCGCCGGCGGCTGGGACCTCGGCGAGCGGTCCGACGAGGCCGGCACCGACCGGGCGGACGTCGACACGTGGAGCGTGCTCGAGGACCTCATGCGCACCGTGCACCAGCTCGACGCGCTGGACCCCGTCACGACCGAGGTGGTCCGCCTCCGCGGTGCCCGCCACCACGACTGCCGCCTGTGCCGATCGCTCCGCAGCCGGCCGGCGCTGCTCGCCGGCGGCGACGACGCGCTGTGGGAGGCGGTCGACGATCCCACCACGTTGTCGGATCCGGTCCACCGCGTCGCGGTCGAGGTGGTCGACACGGTCGTGTGGACGCCGGCGCGCTGGAGCCCGGACCAGGTCGCCGCCGTGCGCGCCGCGGTCACGCCCGGGCAGGCAGTCGAGCTGGTGCTCGACGTCATGCGCAACGCGGCCAACAAGATCGCCGTCGCCCTGGCGGCCGACGACCCGCACGTCACCGAGGGTGTCGAGGTCTACGAGATCGACGCCGACGGCGTCGCCCACTACGGGCTGGACCCGATCGAGCCCTGACGGCAGCCGCTCTCAGCGGGCGGCGCGGCGGGGGATGAACGACGGGTCCGAGTCGTTCGGCCCCGGCTCCACGTGGATGTGGCGGATCTCGAGCGGCTCCCCGCACTCGCTGCAGTGGGGCACCGCCTGGCACTGCTGGCCGCAGTCGTCGTGCACGAGCACGATCGGGTGCTCGTCCGGGTCGAGCGCCCACTTGTCGCCCCACTGGCGGATGGCGGTCATCACCGCCCACAGGTCTCGGCCCTTGTCGGTGAGCACGTACTCGTCGCGCGGCGGGTGCTCCGAGTAGGCGCGCCGGGCCATGATGCCGTCAGCGACCAGGCCGTCGAGGCGGTTCGTGAGGATGTTGCTGGCGATGCCCAGGCGGTTGCGGAAGTCCTCGAACCGGCGGACGCCGAGCAGGGCGTCGCGGATGATCAGGAGCGTCCACCACTCGCCGATCTGCTCGAGCGACTGGGCCACCGAGCACTGCATGTCGGAGAAGGAGGCGCGTCGCACGGTCCCAGCCTAGGAGGCGGTCGCCACCGGGCCCCCGCCGGGTGCGCCCGGGTGGCCCTGCAGTGCCGCAGGGACGGGGACGTGGACGGTGGCGGTGGGCCCGTCGAAGGTGACGGTGGTGCCGTCGACAGCGTGCAGGAGCCGGTCGATGACGAACCCCTGCTCGCGCTGGACGTCCGCGTCGATGGTCGTGATGCCGCGCTGGCCGGCCCGGCGCATGAGGTGCGCGATGAGCCGCGAGCCGAGGCCGCCGGCCTGCCAGTGGTCCTCGACCAGCACGGCGATCTCGCCGATGTCGTCGCCCGTGCGGTGCAGCGTGGCGATGCCGACGATGGCGCCGTCGACGTCGGCCACGAGCGTCTCGGCGACGGTGCCGCCGCGGAGGAGCGCCACCAGGCGATCGGGGTCGAGGTGCTGGACGGGGGCGTGGAAGCGGTGGCGCAGCGAGTCGGGGCTGCAGCGCAGCGCCATCTCCGCGAGGGCGCGGGCGTCGTCGGCGCTGATGGGTCGGACGGTGGGACGCGTCGTCGGTCGGGGATCGGCCAGGCGTCGTTCCGCCAGGGCGGTGAGCTCGGAGAGGACCGGATCGAATTGCATCATGCAATGGACGATACGACGGGCGCTTGCATCATGCAACGACTTCTGAGCCCAGACGGGCAGATGTTCCCGGTGACTTGTGGCACCGACCCCGCTGCGGTTCCCTCTCTCCGTGGCGGAACGGCGGTTGGGGGCCGCGGTCCTGGCTGCGGCGCTCCTGTGCGCCGCAGCCGGACTGGCGGCGTGGTGGCGTGCCGACGCCCGGACCACCGCCGGCCAACCGGTGGCGAGCGTCGCCGGTGCGGTCCTCGAGCGCGAGGCGTCCCCCGAGGTCGAGGCCGCGCTCCAGCGCGCCGTCCGGCTCGTCCGCGCGAGCGGGTGCGGCGTCGAGCGCCAGGCGACCGCCACGGTCGTCGAGCGGGGCGGGCGCACCGTCGGCCTGACCAACCAGCACGTCGTCGCCGGTGCGGCCGAGGTCGCGGTCGACGGAGCCGACCGGATCGTGCTGGTGCGCGGACTGGTCGACGGCCGCGACGCGGTGGAGCTCGACGGCGAGGCGCTCCTCGACGGCGGGGCGGAGCCGCTGGCGGCGGGCCCGCGACCGATCGTCGGAGCGAGGGTGGTCGTCGCGGGCTACCCCGACGGCCGCTTCGCCGCCCGGACGGGGACCGTGCGGGCGGTCGAGTCGCGCCAGGGCTACGGCGGGACGGCCGACGTGCTGCTGATCGACGTCGAGGCCGTGCCGGGGATCTCGGGCGGCGTCGTGGTCGACGCGGCCGGGCGTGCGGTGGGCCTCGTCGCGGCGCGCGATCCGGTCACCCACGAGGTCGTGGCCTACCCGCTCGACGTCATCGGCCGGGCGACCGACCACGCCACGGCGCCCTGCGCCTGATCCGAGCGGGCCGGCCGCAGCGCGTCGGCATCCGGTCGCCGGGTCCCCCGTTGTGCTCGGATGGTGCGCATGTTCCTCGGGATCGGACTGTTCGCCATCGCCGCCGTGCTCGCCGTGGTCGCCTGGGCCGCCATCCGGGGACAGCGCCGCGACTACGAGGCGACGGGGTCGCCCGAGGACGAGCTGACCGACGAGGAGTTCCGCCGGATCGAGTTCGGCGACGACGAGATCTGACGCCCGCGCGCCGACCGTTCGCCGCCACCCCCACCGGTCGCCGCGTCAGCCGGCCAACCGCGTCTGGCGGGTCGTGGCCAGCAGCGTTCCGTCGGGCAGGTGGATCCAGCCGTCCTCGACGGCGAAGCCGTCGTGGGAGTGGAACGCGTGCATCCGCGCCGACAGGAGCTCGTCGTCGGCCAGCGTCCAGGTCCGCGCCGCGTCGTGGATCTGGATCGCGTACTCGATCGTGACCGCACGCTGCGGCTCGGTGGCCTTGGTGAACACCGCCGGCGGGAAGTAGTCGGCGAACATGGTCAGCCACGCCGCGTCGAAGGTGCCGCCGTGCAGCGGCCGGCTCCACGCGATCCACTCGGCCCGCTCGGTGCCGGCGAAGACCGACGTGTCGGGGTGCAGGTAGGTCTCGACGTTGTTGAGGTGCGCCGGGGTGTCGCCCCAGTCCAGCCGCACGGCGCCCTCGTGCCGGGGCGGCGGGGGAGGGGCGTCGCTGAAGTCCATCGCCTCCCACGGTGGCGAGTGGTGGAAGCGGGCGACGGTGGTGGTCTTGCCGTCCTGGCTGGTGCGGGCGTGGGTGGTCACGAGCTTGCGGCCCCGACGGACGATCTCGACGTCGACGGCCAGGTCGCCGACGACGTTGCCGCTCACGTAGCCGAACGTCGCGGCCCGGAGCGTGGTCGCGGGATCGACGCCCTCGTCGGCGAGCACGCGCTCGGTGGCGGTCAGCGCCAGGGCGGCGACGACCCCGCCGTGGACGCCCTGCAGCGACGTCCACTGCTCGTCGACGTGGGCGGCGAAGCGCCGGTCGCCGTCCGGCCGCACGGCGATCGCCTCGTTCCAGTCCATCGGCTCCTCCGACGCTCGGGTGGTGGCGCACGGTAGACAGGTCCGTTCGGTTACGCAACCGAGGGTCCGACGTGGGAGAGAGAGGCCGGCGATCGGGACGTCGCGGCCGCGACGGGCGCCGACGTCCGGCCGGCCCGCCCGCCGACGTGTTGACTGGTCGCCAGCGACACAGGGGGGACCCGACGATGACGACCGAGCTGCAGGCCCGCCGGCTGGAGGTGCTCGACGAGCACTTCCGCTCCGAGGTCGACCACGACTGGGCGGCCTGCCTCGGGACGTTCGGCGGTCGGCCGCACTACGAGATCATGGCGACCGGACAGGTCTACGACGGCGACGAGGAGGTGCTCGCCTACTATCGGGCCCAGCGGACGGCGTTCCCCGACCAGCGCCACGAGAACGTGCGGTACCACTTCGCCGACGACGTCGTGATCACGGAGTTCGACCTCCTCGGGACGAACCTCGGCGAGTTCTACGGCATGGCGCCGACGGGCCGGTCGTTCCGGGTGCCGGTGGTGGCGCTGTTCTTCTTCGAGGGCGACCGGATCGTGAACGAGCGCATCTACCTCGACGCGGCGTCGCTGCTCGGCCAGATCGGTCGGGCCGAGGTCCTCGCCTTCGCCGGCGACGGCAAGAGTTGAACCGGGCGACCGCCGGAGCGCGCCGGCGGGTCCTCAGGACCGGTCGGGCCGGTCGAGGCCGTGCTCGTAGACGTAGATCACGGCGTGCACCCGGTCCCGGACGCCGAGCTTCGACAGGATGCTGGCGACGTGGGTCTTGGCCGTGGTCTCGCTGATCGTCAGCGCCTCCGCGACCTCGGCGTTCGAGCACCCGCGCCCGAGCAGGCCGAGCACCTCGACCTCGCGGTCGGTGAGCGAGCGGTACTCGGGCCCGGGCGGGAGCCGGCGGGGCTCCGCCAGCCGGTCGACGAGGTGCCGGGTCACGGCGGGCGCGAGGAGGGCGTCGCCCGCCGCCACCGTGCGGACCGCCCGGACCAGCTCGTCGCTCGTGGCGTCCTTCAGGAGGAACCCGCTGGCGCCGGCCCGCAGGGCGTCGAGCACGTGGTCCTCGGTCCCGAAGGTCGTGAGGACCAGCACCCGCGTCGTGGGCCCGAGGTGCTCGACGATGCGAGCCGTGGCCTCGATCCCGTCGAGCCTCGGCATGCGGATGTCCATGAGCACCACGTCGGGCCGGAGCCGGTCCGCCTCGGCGACCGCGTCGATCCCGTCGGCCGCCTCGCCGACGACCCGGAGGTCCTCGGCCGAGTCGAGGATGGCCCGGAACCCCGACCGCACCAGCTCCTGGTCGTCGACGACGAGGACGGTGGTCACCGCCGCAGCTCCACCTGCACGAGCGTGCCCCCGGCGTCGCCCGGGCCGACCACGGCGCTGCCGTGGTACATCGCGGCCCGCTCCCGCATGCCCCGCAGGCCGTTGCCGTCGCCGTCGCCCGGCCCGCGGCCGTCGTCCTCCACCTCGATCCGGACCCGCGCCGCGTCGACCGCGACGTCGATGCGGACGCGGTCGGCGCCCGAGTGGCGGATCACGTTCGTGACCGCTTCCTGGACGATGCGGTGCACGGTCAGCTGGAGGTCCGCGGGCAGGTCCGAGGACCCCTCGGTGACCGCCATGTCGACCTCGAGCCCGGTGGACCGGGCCGCACCGGCGACCACCTCGAGGTCCTCCAGCCGGTCGTGCGGCGAGCGGTCCCCGGGCTCGTCGCCGCGCAGGACGCCGAGCGTGCGTCGCAGCTCCGACAGCGCGGCGCGGGCCTCGGTGGCGATCGGGCCGACCGCCGCCGGGGCGAGCGAGGGGTCGTTCGTCGCCGCCTCTGCCTGCACGGCGATCACGCTCACGTGGTGCGCCGTGATGTCGTGGAGCTCCCGGGTGATCCGGAGCCGCTCCTCGGCGACGGCCCGGTCCCGTTCGGCCACCTGCTCGACCTGTGCGGTGCGCACGCGCTCGACCAGGAGCGCCGACACCTGCCGCTGGCGGGCGAGGGCACGGCCCGCCAGCCACGCCGTCGACACGCCGAGCAGCGGTGCGAGCACGTCGTTGAGGTCGGTCTCCGCCGGGTCGACGAGCCAGGCCGTGCCGGCGAGCGCCAGCGAGGCGGCGCCGACCCACCAGGTGGTGCGCTCCGGGCAGAGCGCGGCGGCGCTGAAAAGGGCGACGAGCGCCCCGACGTACAGGGGCGGGTCGACCCACGGGAACAGGCCGTAGACCGCGGTGCAGGCCACGGCCACCGCCCAGGTCGCGAGCGGGGCCACCCGACGCAGCGCCAGGACGGCGGTGGCGGCGCCGAGCAGCGCGAAGCCGCCGACGGGCACGGTGCCGTCGCCGGTCGCGGCGGCGACGGCCACCATGGCGAGCTGCACCGCGGTCAGCCCGGCCGCGAGCGCCAGGTCCGTCGCGTCCACCCGGTCCTCCACGCTGCGACGGTAACCGGAGGTGACCGGGACGTCACCGGCCGCGGGGCGGACCGCCGCGTCGTCCGATCGGAGGAGGCGACGCCGGCACCGATCCGTCGCCGGGGCGATGTGCCGGCGGGCGGACCCCTCCACGATCGACCGATGGACCAGACCATCGGACCCGCTCCCGCCGCCCGACCCGCCCGCGACGACACCTCCCACGACAGCCCCTCCAACGACAGCCCCTCCAACGACAGCCCCTCCAACGACCGCGACACCGCCGGGCCGGATCGCTTGGGCACGTTGTCGGTCGCCCTCGGCGTCGCCGGCCTCCTGCCCGTCCTGCCGCTGCTGGGATCGATCGCCGCCATCGCCTGCGGCTGGGTGGCCCGCTCCCGCACCGGTCTCCCCTCCTCGGAGCGCGATCGGGCGCTCGTCGGGGTCGTGCTCGGCGCGCTGGGTCTCGCCGCGCCCCTCGTCGCCCTGTTCGTCTACTGCGTGGTGCTCGGGTACCCGTTCCCCATCCACCGCTACCGGGGCTGATCCGGGCGGCGGGCCGCCGAGCGTTGCGAAAATAACGACCATTCGTTATCCTCGACGCATGGTCGCCGCCACCGAGCCACCCCGCCCTCCGTCGGGCGCACCGCAGGGGGCGTGCTGACGTGGGCCGCATCGCGGGCGTGACCGCCGACGAGACCCGGGGCCGGCTGCTCGACGCCGCCGTCCGCGTCTTCGAGCTCAAGGGGTACGAGGGCGCGACGGTCTCGCTGATCGCCAAGGAGGCCGGGGTCACCACCGGTGCGATCTACGCGCACTACTCCGGCAAGGCCGAGCTGCTGGTCGACGCCATCCGCATGAACGGCGAGCGCGCCACGGCCTCGCTGTTCCGGACCGACGGGCCGGGCGGGACCGCCGGCATGCTGCTCGCCCTGGGCGCCCGGCTGCTGCACCGCGATCCCGAGGAGGGGACGCTGCTCATCGAGGCGCTCCTCGCCGGACGCCGGGACCCCGGCCTGGCCGAGGTCGTGACCGGCGCCGTGGCCGAGCGGTCCGAGGGCATCGCCGCCCTGCTCGCCGAGGCGCAGCGCGCCGGCGAGCTCACCGACGACGTCTCGTCGGCCGCCGCGGCCCGGTTCATGCTCATGCTCGGACTCGGTTCGATGCTCGTCAGCGAGCTCGACCTCCCGGCCGTCGACCTCTCCGACTGGAACACGTTCATCGACCGGCTCGTCGGCGCCTTCACGCCCGAACCCGCACACGTCCAGACCGCACCCACCCAGACCGGGCCCACCCAGCCCGCACCGAGACAGGGGGAACCCTCATGACGACCTTCGAGACCGAGCCCACCGCCGACCCGTACGTGGTGCGCGACCCCGCGCTGGTCGACGCCATCGTCCACGAGCTCGACCTGCACAGCGACGTGCTCTTCACCTGGGACTACGAGCGCAGCCGCACCGCGCTCGTGAAGCTGTACGAGAAGGCCAAGACGTCGCAGTGGAACGGCAACGACCTGCCGTGGCACCTCGAGGTCGACCAGGAGAAGGTGGCCGCCGACTCCGCGGCGCAGAACGAGCGGTTCAACGTCATGCAGACCGATCCCGAGTCGCCGCTGCGCAGCTGGGGCGAGAAGGAGTGGCTGAAGGCGTCGGCCGAGATCCAGACGGCGATGCTCTCGCAGTTCCTCCACGGCGAGCAGGGCGCGCTGATCTGCACCGGCCTGATCACGGCCACCGTGCCGTGGATCGACGCCAAGTACTACGCGGCCACGCAGGTGATGGACGAGGCCCGCCACGTCGAGGTCTTCGCCCGCTACCTGCAGGAGAAGACGAACGGGATGTACCCGATCAACCCGAACCTCGGGTCGCTGCTCGACGACATCATCGTCGACGGCCGCTGGGACATCACCTACCTCGGCATGCAGATCATGGTCGAGGGCCTCGCCCTCGCCGCCTTCGGCTTCATGCACATGCTGACGACCGAGCCGCTGCTCAAGCAGCTGCTCCGCTACGTGATGAGCGACGAGGCCCGTCACGTCGCCTTCGGCGTCCTCTCGCTGAAGGAGTTCTACGAGGGCCTCGACGCCGCCGAGATCCGCGAGCGCCAGGAGTTCGCGTTCGAGGCCGCGGTGCGCCTGCAGCAGCGCTTCATGTTCCACGACGTCTGGGAGCGGCTCGGCGCCGACCCCAAGGCCGTGCACGAGTTCATGCTGAGCCGGCCGAACCCGGGCCAGGAGATGTTCCAGTCGATCCTGTTCTCCAAGATCGTCCCGAACGCGAAGAAGCTCGGCCTCCTCGACGCCGGCGACGGCTGGCTGCGGACGAAGTTCACCGAGATCGGCATCATCCAGTACGAGGACTGGGTCGACACGACCGACGAGTACGCCTCGCTCGACGCCGTGGCACCCCCCGGCGCCTGAACCGCCGGAGCGCCGGAAGGGGTTGCCGACGGCGCCCGTCACCGCCATACTCTTGAAACCTGACCGGGTTGGTCAGGTTTAGAGCAACGGCGAGCACGGGCCATGTCGACGATCCTCTTCCTCCACGCACACCCCGACGACGAGGCGATCTTCACCGGCGGCACGATCGCGCTCCTCGCCGAGCGTGGGCACCGCGTGGTCGTCGTGTTCGCGACCTCGGGCGAGCTCGGCCTCGGCGCCGGGGAGGGCCTGGGCGACGTGCGGCGCGCCGAGGCCCGCGCCGCGTGCGAGCACCTGGGCGTCGCCAGCACGGTGTTCCTCGACCACCGCGACTCGGGCGGCTCGCCCGCCGCCGACGGCCGGTCGGAGGACGCCTTCGCGGCGGCCCGGGCCGACCACGTCGCCGCACAGGTGGCGGCGCTCATCGAGGTCGAGGAGGCGGACGCGCTCGTGACCTACGACGCCGAGGGCGTCTACGGGCACCCCGACCACGTGCAGGCGCACCGGGTCGGCCGGCTGGCGGCCGCCATGGCCGACCTGCCGACCTGGTACGAGGTCACGGTCGACCGCGAGCACCTCCACTTCGTCGACACGCACGTGGCCGCGGTGGCGGGGGCGTCCATCAGCCCGTCCCGGGCCGTCGGGATGCCGACCGTCGAGATCTCGACCACCGTCGACGTGTCGGCGGTGCTGGTGCCGAAGCTGCGGGCGATCGCCGAGCACCGCAGCCAGGTCGGCCCGGACCCCACGTTCGGGTCCGGCGACCACTTCGACGACGTGTACGGCCTGGAGTGGTACGTGCGGCACGGCCGACGCGGCGCCATCGACGACCTGGCCCTCGACACGACGGGCGGCCGACCGCTGGAGGTGGCGCCGTGAGCGCGACGTCCGCGCTCGCCCCCGCCGCGCTGTCGCCCGAGGAGCGCGACGCGATGGCGCTCGCCCTCGCCGCAGGCTTCACGTCGACGGTGGCGTCGCTGCCCCCGGCCGACGGGCGGCGCTGGTGGAAGGTGCTGGCGACCGACGCGTTCGACGCCTGGCTGATCGACTGGCCGACCGAGACGTCCGTCGACCCCCACGACCACGGCGGCTCGGCGGCGTCGATCAGCGTGGTGCGCGGTGCGCTGCGCGAGGTGCTGCTCGAGCCGGGTGGCACCTCGACGAGCGTCATCGTTCCCGGCGGCGTGCACCGGGTCACCGCCGACGCAGTCCACGACATCGTCAACGACGGACCGGCGCGGGCGACGAGCGTGCACGTCTACTCACCGCCGCTGTCGACGATGGTCTTCTACGGCGACGACGGAGCGCCCGTGCGGCGCGACGACGTCGACCCCGAGCCGACGCTCTGGAGCACGTCGCTCCCCGAGCTGCCGTGACGGCGTCGAACGTCGACCGGCTGCTCGCTGCGGCCCGCGACGAGCTCGGGGTCCGCCCGACGCCCGCCGACCTCCGCGAGCTGCTCGCCGGCGGCGCCTGGGTCGTCGACATCCGCCCGATCGGGCTCCGGGAGGCCGACGGCCCGATCGGCGGTGCCGTCGTGGTCGACCGCAACCAGCTCGAGTGGCGCCTCGACCCGACCTCGCCGCACCGGCTCGACGGCTTCGACGACCCGAATCGCACGGTTGTGCTCGTGTGCGACGAGGGCTACGCGTCGAGCCTCGCCGCCGTGTCGCTGCGCCGTCTCGGCCTGCCGGGCGCGACCGACCTCGACGGCGGCTACCAGGCCCTCGCCGCGGCCGGCCTCACCGATCTGACCTGACTCCTGCCGCGACGGAACGGTCGCGACGGAGCGGTCAGGCCGGGGTGGCGGCGACGGCGGCCTGCAGCGCGTCGGCCACCTCCCGGGCGGCCGTCGCGAACTCGGGGGAGTGGCGGACATCGGCGTCGCGGGGCTCGGCCGAGAACGGCTCGGGCACGTCGAGCACGATGCGCCCGGGGCGCGGGCCCATCACGAGCACGCGGGTGCCCAGGTAGACGGCCTCGTCGACCGAGTGGGTGATGAACAGGACCGTGCGCCCGGTCTCGCGCCAGATGCGCAGCAGCTCGTCCTGCAGTCGGTCGCGCGTGATGGCGTCGAGCGCGCCGAACGGCTCGTCCATCAGGATGATGTCGGGGTCGTTGGCGAGGACCCGGGCGATCTGCGCCCGCTGCTGCATGCCCCCCGACAGCTCGTAGGGCCGGAAGTCGGCCACGTCGGCCAGTCCCACCAGCTCCAGGTGCTCAACGACGATCGCGTCGCGCTGCGCCCGCTTCAGCCGGCGCATGCGGAGCCCGAAGCCAACGTTGCCGGCCACGGTCAGCCATGGGTACAGCGTCGGTTGCTGGAACACGACGCCCCGCTCGTGGGAGGGAGCTCCCACGAGCGAGGCGCCGACCCGGATCTCCCCGTCGGTAGGGGTGGTGAACCCGGCGAGGAGGCGGAGGAGCGTCGACTTGCCGCACCCGGACGGACCGACCAGGCAGACGAACGAGCCCTGCTCGATCGTGAGGTCGATGTCGTCGAGCACGTCGACGGGCCGGCCGTCGGGACCCTGGAACCGATGGGTGACCGAACGGATGTGCACCGTCCGGTCGACCGGCTCGGCGTCGCGGGTCCCGACGGCCGACGTCACTGCTTCGCCTTGGCCGCCGCGTCGGCGAACGTCGTCACCACGGCGTCGGTGTAGGCGCTCTCGGGCTGGACCGCGTCGACCTTGCCGAGCTCCTTGTTGAACTCGGCCGAGGCGAAGAGGTTCTCGGCCAGGCCACCGCCCAGGTAGTCCGTGCCGACCTGCTCGGAGGCGTCGAGGAAGATGAGGTCGCCGAGCTGCGACTCGGCCTCGTCCTCGGAGATCGACAGCTCGGCCGCGATCGCCTTGGCCGCCGCGGCCGGATCCGACTTGATGAGCTCGACGGCCTTGTTCTGCTGCTCGGCCCACGTGGTCACGGCGTCCGGGTACTTCTCCGCGAACTCGTTCGTGACCACGGCGAGGTCGTAGGTGGTGTGGCCCTTCTCGGAGAGCTGGGCCGAGTCCACCAGCACCTTGCCGCCCTCGGACTCGAGCTTGGCCAGGTTGGGGTTCCAGACGTAGGCGCCGTCGATGTCGCCCCGGGTCCACGCCGCGTAGATCTCGTCGGGCGCGGCGTCGATGATGTTCACCGACGACGGGTCGACGCCGGCGTCGTCGAGCGCCGCCAGCAGCGAGAAGTGCGAGGTGGAGGCGAACGGCGTCGCCACGGTCTTGCCCTTCAGGTCCTCGAGCGACGTCACCTTGGACGAGCGCACGACGAGCGCCTCGGCGGCGCCGATGACGTCGTGGATCCAGGGCACCTGGTAGGGGAGCTCCTGGCTGATGCCACGGGAGACCGGGCTGGAGCCTGCCAGACCGATGTCCACCGCTCCGGCGGCGACGGCCTCGTTGACGTCGCCGCCGGAGTCGAACTTCTTCCACTCGATCTTCGTGTCGGGCAGCGCCTCCTCGAGCCAGCCCTCGTGCTTGACGACCAGGTCGCCGTTGGGGATCGCCTGGTAGGCGATCGTGATCGTCTCGGGCGCCTCGGCCGCTGCCGGCTCCGAGCCGGAACCGGACGACGACTCGTCCTTCGAGTCGTCGCCGCACGCGGCGGCGACGAGCCCGAGGGCCAGGACCGCTGCCAACGCGGCCGCGATCCGGTGTCGAATGGTGCTGCTCACTGTCTCCTCCAAGTGGGGTGGTGGGTGGTGCCGTCGGTTGCCGCCGACGGTCGGTGCGGGCCCCGGCGCCGCGTTCGTGGCGCCGGGGTCCCGCCCTTCGTCAGGCCCGGCCCTTCCAGGGCACGGCCCGTCGCTCGATCGCCCGGATGATCTGGTCGATGGCGACGGCGCAGAGGCCGATGACGATCACGCAGAGCACGGCGATGTCGGTCTGGTTGAACTTCTTCGTCGACCACGCCAGGCCCCCGATGCCGGGGATGCCGTTGACGGTCTCGGCTGCGACGATCGTGGTGAAGGCGAAACCGATCGCCAGCCGGATCCCGGTGAACAGCTCGGGCCGGACGGCCGGCACGACCAGGTGGCGGACGACCTGGAGACGGCTCGCACCCTGCGAGCGCGCCGCGTCGAACCAGTCGGAGCGGATCGACTCGGCGCCGGCGACGACGGAGAGGGAGATCGGCGCGACCGCCGCGACGAACAGCAGCCACACCTTGGACGTGTCCTCGATGCCGAACCAGATGATGAGGAGGGAGAAGTAGGCGAGCGGGGGCAGGCTGCGGACGAAGTTCAGGAACGGTTCGGTCGCGGTGCGGATGGGCCGGATCGTGGCCATGGCGAGGCCGATCGGCACGCCGATCACGATCGCTGCACCGACCCCGAGCGCCAGCCGCTTCCCGCTCGCCGCCAGGTGCTCCCAGAGGTAGTGGCCCTCGAGCCCGCGCACGCCGTCGTGGGTGGTGACCGACTCGACGAAACGCTGCCAGACCGAGCCCGGGCGGGGGACGATCAGCTCCGGCCAGATCTCCAGCGCCGTGACCGCCCACCAGGCGAGGACGATCCCGCCGACGGCGGCGACGCGGATCGCGACCCGGCGGAGGGTCGCGCCCCGGGTCCTGTCGGACCGGTCGACGGCGCGGCCCGGGTCCGACCCGGCCGGCGCCGGGTCGACGAGCTCAGGTGCGGTCGCGGTCATCCGTCGTGGGGGTCGCCGAGCGGCGGCGAGTACACATGGACGCTGACCGCCGTGCGGTCCGTCCGGTTGGCCAGCGTGTGGCGGCCGATGGCCGACAGGGTCGTGGTCACGCCGGCGGGGATCTGGCGGCGGTGGCGGGCCCCGCCGTGGACGTCGGACGCGTCCTCGGAGAGCTCGCCCGCCACGACGTGCACGACGCCCACCGAGCCGGCGTGGTCGTGCGGATCGGCCGACGACGAGGGCCCCCACGTCATCAGCCACACGTCGTAGGCGGGGGTGGCGAGCATGCGCGTGCGCTGCACCGACCGGGCCGGCTCGGCGAGGTGGGTGTCGACCACGGAGCCGAGGCCTGCGGCGATCGCCCGGAGCGACTCGTCCGACAGGGTGGTCGACCGGTCCTGCGAGGCCGGGTGCAGGGCCATGGCCGCGAGCCGCCGGTCGGCGCTCATCGGTGCCACCTGGGGCGCCGGATCGGTTCGCGGGTCTGCGTCAGGATGGCCACGTCGTTCTTCCAAGTAAATATGACCGGAATGGTCAGGTTTTACCCCACGCCCCCGTCCGGTGCAACTGCACCCACCCCCGCCCCCACGTTTCTGACGCCAGGAAGTGCGGCTGGTGACGCATGGATGACATCAGAAACTCTGGCCGGGCGCCGTCCGGCCGACGTGGACCGGTCGGCGCCCCCTAGGTTGGCCGGTCGGACGGATGGTCAGCGGGAGGTGCGGTCCGGATGGAGTTCGACCTGATGGTGGGTCCCAGCAGCTGGGGCGACGCAGCCGACCTGGCCCGGCTGGCGGAGGACGCCGGCTTCGCCGGCATGGTGTTCACCGAGACCGGCCAGACGCCGTGGATGAGCATCGCCGCAGCGGCACAGGCCGCGCCGACGCTCGAGCTCTCCACCGGCATCGCTGTCGCGTTCCCGATCAGCCCGATGGTCGCCGCGGGCATCGCGTGGGAGCTCGCCGGGAACACCGGTGGTCGGTTCCGCCTCGGGCTGGGCAGCCAGGTGCGGGCCCACGTCGAGCGTCGCTACGGCGCCGAGTTCGACCCGCCCGGTCCCCGGATGCGCGACTACCTGCTGGCCGTGAAGGACTCGCTCGCCGCCTTCCGGGGCGATCGGCCGCTCGACCACCAGGGCGACTACTACCGGCTCACGCTGCTGCCCGACCAGTGGCGGCCGCCCCGCCACGCGTTCGGCGACATCAAGGTCGACGTCTCCGCGGTCGGACCCTGGATGACCCGCATGGCGGGCGAGGTCGCCGACGGCATCCACGTCCACCCGCTCCACTCGATGCACTACCTCGAGCACCGGCTGCAGCCCGCCGTCGCGGAGGGCGCGGCGTCCGCGGGCCGCGACCCGTCCGAAATCGACCTCCTCGTGCCGGTGTTCATCGTCGCCGGTGACACGCCCGAGGAGCGCGAGTTCCTCGACCGCCGCGCCCGGATGCAGATCGGCTTCTACGGCTCGACCAAGAACTACGGCTTCCAGTTCGACGACCTCGGCTTCGACGGCACGTCGGCGGCGATGAACGACCGGCTCAAGGCCGGCGACCTCAAGGGCCTGACCGCCATCGTCACCGACGACATGCTCGAGCACTTCGCCATCGTCGGGCGCTGGGACGAGATCGCCGACCGGGTCGTCGAGCGCTACCGCAGGACCGCGGCGCGAGTCATCAGCTACATGACGCAGGAGGACGTCGCCCGGAACCCCGAGCACGTGGGCCGCTGGGCCGAGATCGCGCGGGCCGTGAACGCCGCCTGACCCTCCCTCCCATCGAACTGGCTGTCGTCCTCCCGGTCAGGACCGGGAGGACGACAGCCAGAACGGTCAGGTGGGTCGCGCGTCGGGCGGGTCGGGGAACTCGGGCGGGCGCTTGTCGACCCACGCGCGCACGCCCTCGGCGTAGTCCGGTGCGCCCATCATCTCGTCGAGCAGCGCCTCGGCCCGCTCGATCGACGTGCCCAGGTCGTCGTGCTGGTCGGCGTAGAGCTGGTGCTTGGCGGCCCGCACCGCAGCGGGCGAGACCTCGGTGGCCAGCACCCGGGCGTATTCGTGGGCGTGGGAGAGCAGCTCGTCAGCCGGCAGCACCCGGTTGATGAGCCCCATCGTCGCGGCCTCCTCGGCCAGCACCACCCGTGACGACAGGAGCAGGTCGGCGGCGTGGCCCAGCCCGACCAGGCGGGGCAGGACCCACGACAGGCCGAACTCGGCCGGGAGGCCCAGCCGCGGCGCCGACGTCGTGAGCTTGGCGCCCGCCGCCGCGAAGCGGAGGTCGCAGTAGCAGGCGAGGACCAGGCCGACGCCGGCCGCCGGCCCGTTGACCGCCGCGATCACCGGCTTCGTCAGCCCGTAGTGGAAGGCGAACGCGTGATCGAACTCCGCCCGGACCCCGTAGCCGGGCTCGGCGAGCGGCTCTCTGACGCCGTCGTCGTACCGGCCGGCCTCGGCGTGCTGCTCCAGTGCGCCGGTGTCGGCGCCGGCGCAGAACCCCCGACCCTCGCCGGTGACGACGATGGCCCGGACGCCGGGGTCCGCCTCGGCCTCGGCGATGCGGCGCCGGTACTCGGTGTGCATCCGCCCGGTCCAGGCGTTGAGCCGGTGCGGACGGTCGAGGGTCACGGTGGCGACCCGGTCGGCGACCTCGTAGCGGACGGTCGGGCGAGGGGTCTCGGTGGCCATGCCGCGAGCTTCCCAGTGCCGGGCCGCCGGCTCCAGCGGGACGGTCGACGCCACGCCACCGGTGGGCTGCGACGGACCGTGTGGTGCGCGAGGAGGGACTTGAACCCTCACGTCCTTGCGGACACAGGAACCTGAATCCTGCGCGTCTGCCAATTCCGCCACTCGCGCGAGTGAGCGACGCACTGTAGCGCGCCCCCCGTGCGCCCTCCCAAGGCGTTCGGCGCCCCGGAAGGGCCGACCGCTGGGCCCGGGAGCGCGCGAGCGGGAAGGGTCAGGCGCCCGGCACGACCTCGTTGACGACCTCGTAGGCCTCGACGTCGGCGCCGCCGTCGCCGCCACCGGGGCCGTGGCCGTGGGCGGCCTTGAAGGCGTCGGAGTTCAGCCAACCGACGAAGGACTCCTTCGAGTCGAACACCATCTGCGCCACGTACGGATCCTCGTCGCGGGTCGGGCGCAGGAGCGTGGAGCGGACGAGGCCGGGGACAGCGCCGAGCGTCCCGTCCATCGAGCCCGCGAAGTGCTGCTCGAACATCTCGGCCCGCTCGGGGCCGACGTCGATGCGGTTCATGACGACGTACATGGTGCTGGGACTCCCTCGCCGGTGCGGCGGTCGGTGGCTGCGATCGGAGGTGACCGTACCGGCGCTACCTTCCACCGATGACTGCGCCCCCGCCGGACCCCCGGCCGACGACGATCGCGGTGCTGGTCGGGCGCCCGGCCGAGCACACCGCACCGTCCGGCCGCCTCGTGCGGACTGCGTTCCGCAAGCACGTGGTCGACGGCCCGGTCGTCGTCGGCGAGACCAACCTCGACGGCGACGAGCAGGCCGACCTCCGGGTCCACGGCGGGCCCGACAAGGCGGTGCTCGCCTACTCGGCCGAGCACTCGGCGCGCTGGGCCGAGCTCGAGCCGGCCCTGGCCGAACCGGGTGCGTTCGGCGAGAACCTGCACGTCGCCGGGTTGACCGAGGCCGACGTCTGCATCGGCGACCGGTGGGCGGTGGGCTCCGCGCTGTTCGAGGTCTCCCAGCCCCGCCAGCCGTGCTGGAAGGTGGACGACCGGTGGGGCCGAGACGACCTCGTCGACCGGATCGAGTCGACGGGCCACGCCGGCTGGTACCTCCGGGTGGTCCAGGTCGGCACGGTCCGCGCCGGCGACGCCTGGGCCCTCGTCGACCGCCCGCACCCCCGCTGGACGGTGGCAGAGGCGTTCGACGTGATGCACCACCGGCGCGACGACCTGGCCGCCGCCCGGGCGCTCGATGACCTGCCGGAGCTGGCGCCGTCGTGGCGCCGCTCGCTCGCCAAGCGGGTGCTGCGGCTGTCGGCCGGCGACCTCGCCGACGAGGACCAGACCGACCGGCGTGCCGGCCCGGTGGGCTGACGCCGCGACCCGCCACCTGCGGTGTCGGGCCCGGTGCCCCGGGTGGTGGCGCCCGGCATCGCTACTGTTGTGCCGATGGCTACCCAGGGCTTCGAGGGCCGCCTCGAGCGCATGGTGGAGGGAACCTTCAGCCGCTTGTTCCGGTCGTCGGTGAAGCCGGTCGAGTTCGGGCGCAAGCTGCAGCGGGAGATGGACTCGCGCCGCTCCGTCGCCGTCGACGGACGCACGATCGTCCCGAACTGGTACCGGTTCACGGTGTCGGTCGAGGACCGCGCCCAGTTCGTCGACATCGAGGGCACGTTGCGCCGTGAGCTGGCCGATGCCGCCCGGGAGCACGCCCGCGACGAGGGCTACTCGTTCGTGGGCCCCGTCGAGATCGAGCTCGACGCCGACGAGCGCCTCCGCACCGGCGTGCTCGAGGTCGAGTCGCGCTGGGTCGAGGGCGAGGGCGGGCTGCCGCCCGGCGCGCTGATCCTCCCGACCGGGGACCGGGTCCCGCTGGGCGAGTACGTCGTGTCGGTCGGTCGCCAGGCCGACTGCACGATCGTGCTGGCGGACCCGAACGTCAGCCGGGTCCACGCCGAGGTCCGTCCCGCCGGGGACGGGTTCGTCGTCGCCGACCTCGGCTCGACCAACGGGACCAAGGTCAACGGGGTGCGCGTCGCCGAGCACGAGCTGCACGACGGCGACGAGGTCCGCTTCGGCAACACGGCCGTCCGCTTCGAGGCCTCGTAGGCTCCGCCGCCGTGCCCGAGCAGCTGCTCACCGTCCTCAAGCTCTGCCTGCTGGCGCTGCTGTACCTCTTCTTCCTGCGCGTCCTGCGGGCCGTGTGGACCGAGGTCAACCCTCCCAAGGCCGCCGCCACCCCCGCCGCGCCGGCCGCGCCCACCGGTCGGGCCCGTCGGAGCGCCGCCCGCGCCGCCGGCCGCAGCCGTCGCAAGGACGTCGTGCCGACCCGCCTCGTCGTGGTCGAGCCGCCGAACCGCCAGGGCACCGAGTACGCGCTCGGGCCCGACATGACCGTCGGGCGCGCGCAGGGCTGCAACCTCGTGTTCGACGAGCAGTACGTGTCGCAGGTCCACACCCGGATCTTCAGCCGGGACGGCTCGGTCTTCGTCGAGGACCTCGGCTCGACCAACGGCACGTGGGTCAACGGCACGCGCGCAGTCGGCCAGATGCCGGCGCGGCTCGGTGACCGGGTCCAGATCGGCAACGTCGTGATGGAGGTCCGGTGACCACTCTCACGATCGGGGCCACGTCGCTCGTCGGCCAGGTCCGCAGCGCCAACGAGGACTCGTTCCTCGCCACCGAGGACCTCGTCGCGGTCGCCGACGGCATGGGTGGTCACCGGGCCGGCGAGGTCGCGTCGGCCGACACCGTCGAGGTGCTCCGCCTGGCCGCCGGGTCGCGCTCCGTCGAGGACCTCGTCGCCGCCGTGCACCGGGCCAACCGGCGGATCAACGAGCGGGCGGCCGAGGACGACGAGCTGCGCGGCATGGGCACGACGGTGTGCGTGGTCGGGCTGGTCCGCTACGACGACGAGGAGCAGCTCGCCGTCCTGAACGTCGGCGACTCCCGGGTGTACCTGATGGCCGGCGGCGTGCTGACCCGGCTGACCGAGGACCACTCGCTCGTCGAGACGCTGCTCCGCGAGGGGAGGATCTCCGCCGAGGAGGCCGAGAACCACCCGCAGCGCAACGTGATCACCCGGGCGCTCGGCGTCGAGGCGCTGGTCGTGGTCGACGCCTGGCTGCTGCACCCCGCCGACGGCGACCGCCTGCTGCTGTGCAGCGACGGCCTCTTCGGAGAGCTCTCCGAGGAGCGGATCGCCGAGATCCTGGCCGAGCCCGACGACCCCGAGGTGGTGGCCCGGCGCCTGGCCGCGGAGGCCGACGCCGCCGGCGGTCGCGACAACATCACGACGGTCGTCATCGACGTCGCCGACACGGGGCAGCCCGCCTGCGAGGTCGACGGCCGCTACCGCCGCATCAGCACCCCGGCGGTCGACATGTCGGACCTGGACGACGACGGGCCCCGCACCGACACCGTGATGGCGGTCGTCGTGCCGCCCGAGCCGGGCGACGAGGACGACGTCGTCGACGGCGACGATCACGACGCCGAGGGCGAGGCCCCGGTGCCGCCGGCCGGCGGGGCCGTGCCGGTCCTCGACGCCGTCGCCCCGTCGGCGCCCGAACCGGTCGCCGTGGTCGAGGAGCCGCCGATCGAGGGGCCCGACGACCGTGCCGACGGTCGGGGACGGCGGTGGCGGACCACGCTGTTCGTCGTCGCGGTCGTCGTCGTGCTCGTCGTGATGGCCGGCGTGCTCGTGGTGGCGTCGAGGGCCGGGTGGGTGGTCGCCGACCAGGACGGCACGGTCGTCCTGCTGCAGGGGCCGAAGGACGGGGTGCTGTTCCTCGGGCCGGGCGAGGTCGAGCGGTTCAGCGAGCTGCGGGTGGCGGACCTGACCGACGCCGACCGCCGTCAGGTGGAGCGCGGCCGGTCCTTCGGCACCGAGGAGGAGGCGCGCGACTACATCGGCGTGCTCCACGACCGGACGACGACCACGACCACGACCACCACCACCACCACGCTGCCGACCACCACGGTCCCGGCCGCCCCGGTCGACCCCAACGCCACGCTGCCCGTCGTCCCACCGCCGGCAGGGCCGTGACCGCGACCGCCGCGGCACCGCCCACCTCGGCGGTCCAGGCGCTCGGCAAGCGCCGGCGCACCACCGAGCTCGGACTCCTCGTGCTGGCCGTGCTCATCATCCTGGGCGGCTACGCGCTGGCCAGCCTCGGCCGCAACGCCTCGCTCCCGGCCGACCTCTGGCCCTTCCTCGCCGCGCTGCTGGCCCTGCTGGTCGGCGCGCACCTCGCCAACCGCCGGCTGGCGCCCGCCGCCGACTCGCTGCTCCTGCCGATCGCCGCGCTGCTCAACGGCATCGGCTACGTCTTCATCGCCCGCCTGGACCAGGACCTCGCCGCGCTCCAGGCGTCGTGGACCGCGGCCGGCATCCTCGCCTACGTCATGACGCTGCTCGTCGTGCGCGACATCCGCTGGCTCCAGCGGTACCGCTACACCTTCGGCCTGCTCGGCGTGGCGCTGCTGATCCTGCCGCTGCTGCCGGGGATCGGCCGCAGCATCAACGGCGCCCGCATCTGGGTGTCGGTCGGGCCGGTCAGCTTCCAGCCGGGCGAGTTCGCCAAGATCGCCTTCGCGATCTTCTTCGCCGGCTACCTGGTCGAGCGGCGCGAGCTGCTCAGCGTGGCCACGTTCCGGGTCGGCCCGTTCAACACGCCGGACCCGAAGCACTTCGCCCCGATCCTCCTCGCGTGGGGGGCGTCGCTCGTCGTGCTGATCTTCCAGCGCGACCTGGGCTCCGCGCTGCTGTTCTTCCTGCTGTTCGTCATCATGCTGTGGGTCGCGACGGGGCGGGTCAGCTACCTGCTCGTCGGCATGGGCCTGTTCCTGGTCGGCGCCGTCTTCAGCTGGATGTCGTTCGACCACGTGCAGAAGCGCGTCTCGGTGTGGATCGACCCGTGGGCCGACGCCCAGGGATCCGGCTACCAGATCATCCAGGCCGCCTACGCGCTGGCGTGGGGCGGCACGTCGGGGGTCGGGCCGGGGCTCGGCATCGCCGGGCGCATCCCCTACGACGAGACCGACTTCATCTTCGCCGTGATCGGCGAGGAGCTCGGGCTGCTCGGCACGACGGCGATCCTGTGCGCCTTCCTGCTGCTGGCGGGCACTGGTCTGCGCATCGCCCGTGAGTCCCGCGACCCGTTCCCGTCCCTCCTGGCGGTGGGCCTCACGGTGCTCATCGCGTTCCAGGCGTTCATCATCATGGCCGGCGTCACCCGCCTGCTGCCGCTGACCGGCGTGACACTCCCGTTCGTGTCCTACGGCGGCAGCTCGCTCCTCGCGAACTACGTGCTGCTCGCCCTGCTCGTGCGGATCTCGGACCAGACCGCGGTGCGCGGCCCCGAGCGGGTGGTGGCGCGGTGAGCAAGCAGATCAAGGCGCTCGGCATCATCGTCCTCGTCTGCTACGTGGCGATCTTCATCAAGCTCAACCAGGTGCAGGTGCTCGAGGCCGACGCCTACAGCAACCGTCCCGACAACACCCGCCAGCTCCAGCGCGACTTCAACCAGCCCCGCGGCGACATCATCACCGCCGACGGCGTCGTCGCCGCCACCTCGGAGGAGCGCCGGGCCGCGCTCCGCTACCAGCGGGTGTACCCCGACGGCGAGCTGCTCGCCGCCGTGACCGGGTACTACTCGTTCAACCTCGGCTCCGACGGCGTGGAGCGCACCTACAACGAGGAGCTGACCGGGCGGACGGCGTCGTTGCGGCTGCACCGGCTCTCGGGGCTGTTCACCGACGAGTCCAGCGAGGGCGACGTGGTGCTGAGCGTCCGCAAGGACATCCAGGAGACGGCCCGCGACGCTCTCGGCGACCGGCCCGGATCGGTCGTCGCGATCGACCCGCGCACCGGGGCGATCCTGGCCCTCTGGTCGACGCCGACGTTCGACCCGAACCTGTTGTCGAACAACGACGCCGAGGCGGCCGCCGGCGCCAAGAAGCTGTACGAGGCGTCGCCGGCCAAGCCGCTGCTGCCGAAGTCCTACCGCGAGCGGTTCTTCCCGGGCTCGACGTTCAAGGTCGTCACCGCCACCGCCGGTCTGACCTCGGGTGCCGTGACGCCGACGTCGCCCGAGTACCCCGTCGTCACGTCGTACACGCCGCCGCTGACCTCGCGGCCGATCAGCAACTTCGACGGGAACCCGTGCGGCGGGACGCTGTTCACGATCCTGGCCAAGTCGTGCAACAGCTCGTTCGCCCAGATGGCGGCGCAGAACACCGGGCCCGACCCGATGATCGCCGCCGCCGAGGCGGCCGGGTTCAACCAGACGGTGCCGTTCGACCTGCCGAGGCCCGCCGAGTCGGTGTACCCGACCGACTTCGGCGCCGTGGTGGACACGCCCGACGGCCAGGCGCCGGTCTACGAGGACACGCCGAAGCTCGCCCAGACCGCGATCGGCCAGAACGACGTGCGGGCCACGCCGCTGCAGATGGCGCTGGTCGCAGCGGGCGCCGGCAACCGCGGGCAGATCATGGCGCCGCACGTCATGTCCGAGATCCGGGCCCGCAACGGCGACGTGGTCGAGGAGTTCAAGACGTTCCCGTGGCGCGAGTCGATGTCGCCCGAGGTGGCGCAGACGATGCGGGAGGGCATGGTCGGCGTGGTCGAGGACGGGACGGCCCGGATCATGCAGACCCCCGGCTGGGAGGTCGGCGCCAAGACCGGCACGGCGCAGCTGGGCACCACACCGCCCAAGTCGCACGGCTGGATGATCGCCTTCGCCGGACCGCCGGGGGAGCCGGCGCACGTCGCCGTCGCCGTGATCGTCGAGGGACTGCCGGGCGTGAGCGAGGCGACCGGCGGCTCGACGGCGGGGCCGGTGGCCAAGGCGGTGCTCGACAAGGCGCTCGCGGCCATCGGCTGAGCCCGGACCCGGGGCGACGTCGTGGCAGCGCGTTGAACGAGCTTCGGATGACACGTCCTCGCGGGGGCGGCACTCTACGCTGGCGCTGCCATGGCTGAGCAGGAACAGCGCGTCCTCGGCGACCGCTACGAGATCCACCAGCGGCTGGCCCGGGGCGGCATGGCCCAGGTGTACCTGGCCCGAGACCGGAGCCTTGACCGCCCCGTCGCGGTCAAGGAGCTGGTGCCCGAGTTCGCCACCGACCCCAGCTTCGTCGAGCGGTTCCGGCGCGAGGCCCAGGCCGCCGCCAACCTGTCGCACCCCAACATCGTCGGGGTCTACGACTGGGGGACCCAGGACGGCACGTACTTCATCGTCATGGAGTACGTCGACGGTCCGTCGCTGTCGCAGGTCATCCGCCGCGACGGCCCGCTGCACCCGCGCCGTGCCGCCGAGATCGCCAACGAGGTCGCCGCCGCGCTCGGCTTCGCGCACTCCCGGGGCGTCGTGCACCGCGACGTGAAGCCCGGCAACGTCCTGCTGACGGCCACCGGCCAGTCGAAGGTGACCGACTTCGGCATCGCCCGGGCGCTCTCGTCGCCCGACGACGACCTCACCCAGGCCGGCTCGGTCATGGGCACGGCCACGTACTTCTCGCCCGAGCAGGCGCAGGGACTGACGGTGGACCCCCGGTCGGACCTCTACTCGCTCGGCGTCGTGCTGTACGAGATGGTGACCGGGCGTCCGCCCTTCAGCGGCGAGACCCCGCTCGCCATCGCCTACAAGCACGTGCAGGACCAGCCGGCCCCGCCGTCGACGATCGTCCCCGATATCCCCCACGGGCTCGAGGCGATCATCATGAAGCTCCTGCAGAAGAAGCCCGACGACCGCTACCCGTCGGCCGAGGCGCTGCGGGCCGACCTGAACCGCTTCCTCGACGGCGACGTGACCTCGGCGGAGCGAGCGCTCGTCGGCGCGGCGGTCGGCGCCGGTGCGGTCGCCGCGGCCGCCACGACGGTCCAGGCCGCGGTCGGCCCCGACCCCGACGAGCCGCTCGACGCCGTCGACGACCCCGAGGAGGACCAGCCGCGGTCGCGCACGGGTGTGTTCCTGGCCGTCATCGTCGTCCTGCTCGTGATCCTCGCCGCGCTGCTGTTCTGGTTCGCGAGCAGCCTGAGCAGCGACACCGTCGAGGTGCCGGCCACGATCGGCCTCACCCGCACCGAGGCCGAGAAGCTGCTCGAGGAGCAGGGCTTCGAGGTCCAGGTCACCGAGGAGCCGAACGCGACCGTCGAGGCGGGCCGCGTGATCTCGCAGGACCCCGCCGCCCAGACCGAGGTGGACAAGGGGTCCACGGTGAAGCTGGTCGTGTCGTCGGGGGTGGAGCAGGTCGAGGTGCCCGACGTCGTCGGCCGCACCCAGCCCGAGGCCCAGTTCATCCTCACCCAGGAGGGCTTCAAGTTCACCGTGACCGAGGTGGAGAACGAGGACGCGGCGTCCGGCACGGTCCTGAGCCAGGACCCGCCGGCCGGCGAGCAGCGACAGCGGGACTCCGTGGTCAACCTCGAGGTCGCCAAGGCCCCCGGCGAGGAGACGATCCCCGACGTCGCCGGCCAGACCCTGCAGGCCGCGCAGGCCCAGCTGCAGGCCGCCGGGTTCCGCGTCGGCGGCCCGAAGCAGGAGGCGAGCGCGACGGTACCGGCGGGTCGGGTGATCTCGACCGATCCGGCCGGTGGGACCGCCGCCAAGAAGGGCGCCACAGTGACGATCACCGTCTCGACGGGCGTCGAGCAGGTGACGGTGCCGAACGTCGTCGGCCAGACCGAGACGAACGCCACCAACACGTTGCAGAGCCGCGGCTTCGACGTCGACACCAGCACGAAGGCGGTGTCTGCCGGCGACCCGAACGTGGGCCGCGTGATCAGCCAGGACCCTGCATCGGGGAACAAGGCCGACAAGGGTGCGACCGTGAAGATCGTGGTCGGGGTCGCCGCGGCCACCACGACGACCGCCTCGACGACGACCACCGCGCCCTGACATGTGCCCTCTGCAGGGCGGCGCCAAGGGGACGGTGCCCCTGGTCGTGGGGCTGTGCCTCGCCGCGCTGCTCGTCGGCCTGCTCGGCTTCAGCTCGACGCTGAACCCCCTCGACGCCCTGCTCGGGCGGGGCGCGATCGTCACCGTGCCCGACCTGTCGGGGCGGCCGCAGCCGGGCGCCGAGGCCGACGTGCGGTCGATCGGGCTCGTCCCCGAGGTGCGGACCAGCTACAGCCTGAGCGGCGCCCGCGGCACGGTGATCGGCCAGGACCCGCCGCCGGGTTCGCGGGTGCGCGAGGGGTCGAAGGTCGAGGTCGTCGTCAGCCGCGGCATCAACCGGGTCGAGATGCCCGACGCGGTCGGGAAGCCGATCGCCGAGGTGACCGCGCCGCTCGACGACGCCGGCATCGAGGTCGAGATCACCCGGGCGAACAGCGAGACCGCGCCCAAGGACGTCGTGATCTCGCAGGACCCGGGTCCCGGCGTGCTCGTCACCGGAGAGGACGTCGCCCGGTTCACGGTCTCGGACGGCCCGGCGACCCGACCGGTGCCCGACGTGAGCCGGCTGGCGCTCGAGGGCGCGTCCTTCGAGCTCGGCAAGGCCGGGTTCGCCATCGGCACGATCACCCCGGCCGACGACGCCAACGCCGTCGTCGGCTCGGTCCTCCGCACCGACCCGCCGGCGGGCACGGTCGCGGACCGGGACACGCCGGTGAACCTCGTGCAGGCCGCCGGCCCGCCGCCGGTGTCGGTGCCGAGCGTCATCGGCCAGAGCGCCGACGCCGCCGCGAGCGCGATGACCCAGCTCGGGCTGGTGCCGAACGTGATCCGCCGCGGATCGGGTGCCGGCGGCGTGACGACGCAGAACCCGGCGGCCGCCACCGTGGTCCGGCCGGGCGCGATCGTGACGCTGGAGGTCGGTGCGGGTGGCTGACGTGACCGACGATCGCACCGCCGACGACCTCGACCCGGTCGAGGCCCCCGACGCCGACGCCCGCGACACCGGCCCGGACCCCGACCCGGCGCTGGCCGAGGTCGACCCGGATGCGGTCGAGGAGGTCGAGCTCCGGCCCGCAGAGGCCCGGGCCGTGCAGCGGCGCGCCGAGCGCGGCCGTGGCGAGCGGCACGTCCGGGTCCGGGGCGGCACGCCGGTCACGTCGATCGGCGGCCCCGAGGACCTCGACGTCCGCGACCACCCCCGGGCCACGATCGTCGGCGTGGTCGCCCTCGCCGTGCTGTTCCTGATCGCCAGCTTCGCGGTCGGCACCTCGCTCCGCGACGGCGAGCGGAGCGCGACGGTCGAGCGGGTCTCGGTGCCCAAGCTCGACGGCGTCACGCTCGAGGCGGCCTCCCGCACGCTCGACGAGCTGGGCATCCTCGTCGCGGTCGAGTACCAGCCGAACGAGGCGATCCCCGAGGGCGTCGTGTTCGGCCAGCGCCCGGTCGCCGGCTCGAAGCTCGAGGTCGGCACCGAGGTCACGTTGATCGTGAGCGACGGCCCGGCCGGCCTGCGCGTGCCCGACGTGAAGGGCTTCCAGGGCGCCGAGGCCGTCAAGCTCCTGCAGGCGACGGGGTTCGCGCCGACCGTCCAACCCGCCCACGACGAGGTCGTTCGACCCGGCGAGGTGCTGCGGACCGACCCGGCGGCCGGCACGCGGGCCGGGTTCGGCACACCGATCGCCGTGATCGTCTCCGACGGGCCGGCGCCTCACGTCGTGCCGGGCGTCGTGGACCAACCGGTCGCGCAGGGCTTCGCCGCCCTCGGGCGGGCCGGCGTCGGGCTCGGCACCGTCACGACGCAGGTGGTCGCGGGCAAGCCGCCGGGCGTGATCGTCAGCACCGACCCGCCCGCCGGTGCCTCGATCCCGAGGGACTACCCGGTCAACGCCGTGGTGACCGAGGCCGCCCCGAGCCTGACCGTGCCGTCGGTCACCGGGCTCCTCCAGGCGACCGCGACCAAGGCGCTGAGCTCGAGCCAGCTCGCCGTGAGCGTGCGCAACCAGAGCGTGGCCTTCGACGACGCCCGCGCCGGCCGCGTGATCGCGCAGAGCATCCCGCCGGGCACACCGGTCAGCATCGGCACGCCGCTGCAGCTGACCGTGGCGGTGGCGGCGCCGCCGCCCACCACGACGACGGTGCCTCAGGCGCCGACGACGACCGTGCCCTGACCGGCGCCGTCGCCGTCGGCGGTGCGGCAGCGGGCGAGGAAGTTGTCGACGAGCTGGTGACCGGCGTGGGTGAGCACCGACTCGGGGTGGAACTGCACGCCCTCGACCATCAGCTCACGGTGCCGGAGGCCCATGATCAGCCCGTCGTCGGTCTCGGCGGTGATCTCGAGCACGTCGGGCAGCGTCGAGCGCTCGACGACGAGCGAGTGGTAGCGGGTGGCCTCGAGCGGGTTCGGGAGCCCCTCGAAGACGCCGACGCCGCGGTGGGCGATCTGGGACGTCTTGCCGTGCACCACGTGCGGGGCCCGCACGACGTCGCCGCCGAACACCTCGCCCATGCACTGCATGCCCAGGCACACCCCGAACACCGGCACGCGGGCGCCCCAGGTCCGGATGAGCTCGTTGGACAGGCCGGCGTCGGACGGCCGCCCAGGACCCGGGCTGATCAGGATGCCGTCGGGGTCGATCCGCTCGACGTCGTCCAACGTGATCGCGTCGTCGCGGTGCACCTCGGGCTCGGCGCCGAGCTCCCCCAGGTACTGGACGAGGTTGTAGACGAACGAGTCGTAGTTGTCGATGACGAGGATCCGCGGTCCCACGGCCCGCAGCGTACGGGTTGCCCGGATCGGTGGGACAACCGTTAGTGTCCCGACCCATGGCGAAGCCGGCCAAGCGCAGGGTGGAGGGGACCGGAGCGGCGAGCAGGTCCGGATCGGGGTCGACCTCGACCGACGCCTCGGGCTCGTCGGCGACGAGCAAGCGGGTCACCCCCAAGGCCGACCAGCGCGCCGGCGGCCGCTACACCCCGCCCCGCACCGGCGCGGTTAAGGGCCCGAGCCCGCGCTGGGTGCCCGTGCTCATGTTCGGCCTGTGGGCGCTGGGCCTGCTCGTGATCATCCTCAACTACATGGGCGTGCTGCCCGGGTCCTCCGACGGTGGCAACGGGTGGTACCTCGTCGCCGGCCTGGCCTCGATCCTCGGCGGCATCATGGTCGCCACCCAGTACCGCTGAGCACGGACGGGGCGCCGCCGGACCGGCGATCGGGGGCGGCGGCACGACGGTGAACGCCGCTCGGCGCGCCGGATCCGACATGACCGCCGGGTTGCGCACGTTTCCGGAAGGTGACAAGTCCCAGTCTCGTCCACAGGCTGTGGACCGGGGTACGCCGTGGCCACACCGCCACGCTCCGCGCGATCCCGCCTCTCAGTCGATCCGAGCGACGAGCGCTCACTCGATGGGAGCGACGGGCGCTCACTCGATGGGAGCGACGAGCGCTCACTCGATGGGAGCGACGAGCTCCATGTCCTCCATGCAGTGGCGCGGCGGTTCGGGGTCCTCGGTCGGCGCCGCGGTCATGCGGACCTCGGCCCCGCAGATCGAGCACCGGTAGACCAGCTTCACCTTGCGGATGGTCCCCGGCTCGGGCGGCTCGGGCGGCGGCGTGGCGAAGGACTGCAGGAAGAACCAGCCGGCCCGCAGGATGACCACGCCCAGCAGCACGGCCGCCAGCGTCGGCAGGAGCGGCGTGTCGAGCGCCAGGCTCACGCCCACGGCCAGCACCGCCAGCACGACGAGCCACAGGGCCAGCCGCGCCCACCGGTTCGTCACCCGACGGGTCGGGGCGTCGGTCTGGTCGACGATGTCGTGCTGGGGCATCCGATGACGCACGGTACCGGACCCCGTCCCGGGGCCCACGGCGCCACACCCATCTCGGGGACCTCCCCATGAAGCCCCCGAACGCGAACTCGGGGCCCACGAGTCGCTCAGCGACCCGTGGACCCCAAGTTCGTCAGATCTCGGCTCAGCCCAGGCGCTCGATCACCGTGGCGTTGGCCATGCCCCCGCCCTCGCACATCGTCTGGAGGCCGTAGCGGCCGCCGGTGCGCTCGAGCTCGTTGAGCATCGTGGCGAGCAGCTTGGTGCCCGAGCCGCCGAGCGGGTGGCCCAGGGCGATCGCGCCGCCGTTGGGGTTCACCTTGCTCATGTCGGGGTGGTGCTCCTTCTCCCACGCGAGCACGACCGACGCGAAGGCCTCGTTGACCTCGATGTGGTCGAAGTCGTCGATGCCGAGGCCGCTCTTGTCGATCGCCTTGGTGGTGGCGGGGATCGGGCCCGTCAGCATGCGGACCGGGTCGACGCCGGCGAGGGCGAACGTGTGGAAACGGGCTCGCGGGGTGAGGCCGAGGGCGGCGGCCTTGTCGGCGCTCATGATCAGCGCGGCCGAGGCGCCGTCGCAGATCTGCGAGCTGTTGCCCGCCGTGACCTTGCCGTCGGGCAGGAACGAGGGCTTCAGCTTGGCGAGGCCCTCGACGGTCGTGCCGGGGCGGATGCCCTCGTCGGAGGTCACCAGGTCGTCGAGCTCCTTGACCTCACCGGACTCCTTGTCGCGGATCTTGGAGCGGACGGGGATGATCTCGTTGTCGAAGCGGCCCTCGTCGCGGGCCTGCTCGGCGCGGGCCTGGGACTGGGCGCCGAAGGTGTCGAGGTCCTCGCGGGACAGGCCCCACTCGTTGGCGATGATCTCGGCCGAGATGCCCTGGCCGACGAGGCCCTTGTGGCCCTCGATCAGCTCGACGTCGGCGTAGCGGTTGTAGGCCGCGCCGAACGGGAAGCCCACGCCGTTGCCGATCGAGGCGCCCATCGGGACGAGGCTCATGACCTCGACGCCGGCGGCGATCACGACGTCGTACGCGCCGGCCAGGACGCCCTGCGCCGCGAAGTGGGCGGCCTGCTGGGACGAGCCGCACTGGCGGTCGACGGTGGTGGACGGGATCTCCTCGGGCCAGCCGGCGGCGAGCACGGCGTTGCGGCCGACGTTGAGCGCCTGGGCGCCGGCCTGCATGACGCAGCCCATGATCACGTCGTCGACCAGCGCCGGGTCGAGGTCGTTTCGCTCGGCGAGCGCCTTGAGCGTCTCGGCGGCGAGATCGACCGGGTGCCAGCCGGAGAGGGCGCCGTTGCGGCGTCCGCCGGGTGTCCGGACGATGTCGATGATCACTGCGTCGGGCATGCGGGTCCCCCTCGGGATGGCCGTCGAGTCCGGGCGGGTCCGGGTGCTCGTCCGGTGGCTGGTCGTCCGACCGGCCGAACTAGACCGATCGGTCAAGAGTCTGCAGCGCGCGGTCGGGACGGTCCAAGTCGGACCACCGGGGGTCGCGGGCTCGTGACCGCGGTCACCCCACTAACCTCGGCCCACCGAGGCGGCGCGGACCGCGCTCGCCCCACGTCCGTCCACCCGCACGACCAGACCAGGAGGCACCCGATGGGTTCCGTGACCAAGGCCGACCTCGACCAGATGGTGGCCGGCACGACGGTGGCGCGCGAGTTCGTCGACACCGTCGCCAAGTACGGCGGCGAGACGGCCATCCGCTGGATGCAGCCCGACGGGTCGCTCGGCTCCGTCACGTTCGCCGAGGTCGGCGAGCGGGCCGCCCGCGCCGCGGCCGGGTTCCGGTCGCTCGGCGTCCAGCCCGGCGACCGCGTCGTGCTGATGATGCGCAACATCCCCGAGTTCCACTGGATCGACCTCGGGGTCCTGCTGTGCGGCGCCACGCCCGTGTCGATCTACAACTCCTCGTCGCCCGACCAGGTCGAGTACCTCGTCGGCCACTGCGGCGCCGTGGTCGCCGTCGTCGAGGACAAGGACTTCCTCGCCAAGTTCGAGCCGGTGCGCGACAAGCTGGTCGACCTGCGCACGATCGTCACCGTCGTCGACCCGCCGCACCTGCCCGACGGCGTCGTCGGCCACTCGGTGCTCACCGACGCCGAGCCCGTCGACCTCGCCGAGGCGGCCGCGATCGGCAAGCCCGAGGACCTCGCCACGATCATCTACACGTCCGGCACCACCGGTAGCCCCAAGGGCGTGATGATCAGCAACTACAACGTCTGCTGGGTCCTCGAGTCCGGCCTGTTGTCCTACGGCTGGACCCGCGAGGAGATGCAGGGCAAGCGGGTGGTCTCCTACCTGCCGATGGCCCACATCGCCGAGCGGATCGTCTCGCAGTACTCGCTCGCCCTCGCCGGCCTCGAGGTCACGACGTGCCCCGAGACCTCGGCGCTGCTCCCGCACCTGATCGCCGTGCGGCCGAACATCGCCTTCGGCGTGCCCCGGGTGTGGGAGAAGCTCTACGCCGGTGTGACCGCGGCGCTCGCCGCCGACCCCGAGAAGGCCGAGAAGTTCAACGAGGCGGTCGAGGCGGCCATCCCGATCCGGGAGAAGATGACCTTCGGCGAGGCCACCGACGAGGAGATCGCCACCTACGAGTTCCTCGACGCCGTCGCCTTCAGCACGGTCCGAGAGCTCGTGGGCCTCGACCAGTGCCAGATGGCCATCAGCGGGGCCGCCCCGATCCCGGCCGACCTCATCCGCTGGTTCCGGGCCATCGGCGTGCCGTTCGCCGAGGTCTACGGGATGAGCGAGAACACCGGCGCGATGTCCTTCGAGCGGGTCCGGGTGAAGCCCGGCACCGTCGGCCGGGCGATGCCCGGCTCCGAGCTGGCGATCTTCCCCGACGGCGAGGTCTGCTGCCGCGGCGGCCACGTGTTCGTCGGCTACCTCAACGACCCCGAGAAGACGGCCGAGACCGTCGACGAGGACGGTTGGCTCCACTCGGGCGACATCGGCGAGATCGACGACGAGGGCTACCTCCGCATCGTCGACCGCAAGAAGGAGCTCATCATCACCGCGGGCGGCAAGAACATCTCGCCCGCCAACCTCGAGGCCGAGCTGAAGTCGATCCCCCTGGTCGCCCAGGCCGCGGTGATCGGCGACAACCGCCCCTTCGTGTCGGCGCTGCTCGTGCTCGACGGCGAGGTCGCCCCCGGTTGGGCGGCCCGCCACGGCATCCAGTACTCGTCCCTCGAGGAGCTGGCCGCGCACCCCGAGGTGCAGGCCGCCATCTCCGACGGCGTGGAGCAGGCGATGGCCGGCTTCAACAACGCCGAGCGGGTCAAGAAGTGGACGCTGCTCACCGAGGAGTGGCTGCCCGACACCGAGCTCCTCACGCCGACCTTCAAGCTCAAGCGCCGCGGCATCAACGAGCGCTTCGAGAAGGAGATCGAGGAGCTGTACTCCTGAGCGCCTAGTTCTGGAAGTCGGGCGGCAGCGGTGCCAGGCCGAGGGCGATCGCCAGGGCGTTGAGGTCCAGGCCGTTGAGGTTGGCGATCGCCACGGCGATCAGCCCGGCGAGGATCCCGTAGCGGGCGTTCGGGTTCTTCTCGAAGACCTCGGGCGCCAGCGCCTCGGCCAGGCCCGGGATCAGCAGCGCGAACGTGCCGAACGTCGAGACGAGGACCACCGGATCGGCGGCGGCCGCCTGCACGATCGGGGCGATGTCGGGCCGTCCGAGGATGCCCATCATCGCCGAGAGCGCCCGCAGCAGGTCGGGGCCGAGGACCTTGGACAGGCCGTTCAGGGCGGCGACGACCTGCGGGGTGAGCCCGGCCGCCAGGTTCGAGATCGAGCCCAGGACGAAGTTGACGTTCGGGTCCAGGTTGGCGGCGTTGCCGAGCTGGGCGAACTTCGACGGGTCGGTGCGCAGGGCGACGCCGAACAGCACCGCGAGGATGGCGAGGCTCGACTTGTCGCCGGCCAGGCGGCCCAGGCCGTTGGGGTCGGCGACCTTGAGCACGCCGCCGATGGCGTCGACGACCTTGGGGTCGACCGTGGTGGCCGCCGCCAGCAGCGAGGCGATCGCGAGCGGGTCGACGCCCTTGATGGCCACGGCGGCCGCCGGGTCGAGCTGCGCCGCCAGCATGAGGATCGTGGTGGCCAGCTTGGGGTCGAGCTTCCCTCCGGCCGCCAGCTGCTTGACCATCGTCGGGTCCAGCCCGGCGAGCACGCCGGCCAGGGCGCGCACGGTGTCGGGCGAGATGTTCATCTGCGCCAGGGCCGCCGGGTCCATGCCGGTCAGCGCCGCGATCTGACCGAGGTCCATGCCCGTCAGCTGCGCCAGCAGCTGCGGGTCGGACGCGAGCTGCGCGACGAGCTTGGTGAGGTCCTCGCTGTTGGCGTTGGCGGTCCGCGCCGATGACCCCGACGAGCTGCCGGAGCCGCCGGACCCGCCGCCCTTGACGGTCGTCGAGGTCTGCAACGAGACGTCGTCGGGGGAGCCGGCCGAGACCTCGGCGGTGTCGACGGACTTCGAGCAGGAGGTGGCGAGGACGGCGAGCGCGACGAGCACGGCCGTCACCACCCCGGTCGCGCCCCTGGATCCCACAGCTCCTCCACCCCGGTGACCCGACCGACGGGCCGGGCCCCGCACCCCTCAAACGGTAGGGAGCAGGGCGCTCCCGGGCAAGGCACCCGCCGTGGGCGCTTCCCCTACCCCTCAGCCCCGGCGCCGGCCCCGGGGGTCCTTCCGCGTCGCCCGCATGCCGGGGAGCTGGCCCAGGCGGTCCCGTTCCGGGTCGACCGTCACGTACCTCGGATCGATCTCGCCCGGCCGCAGCGGTCGCATCAGCAGGTCCATCGCCGTCCACATCATCCGCGACGACGGGAAGAACAGCAGCGGGCCGAACAGCGCGATGGCGATCTCGGCGATCAGCAGCGCGCCGTAGGGCGGGTGCGGGTAGCCGATGAGGCTCCCGGCGAGCAGCACGATCAGCATCGTCCCGAACACGACCGTGGTGTTGAGGCCGAGCGAGCCGATCCAGTGGCCCTCGACGCGCTCGAACAGCAGCGTGCAGGTGGGGCAGCGCTCCTCCATCCGGAACCAGCGGTGGAAGATGTGGCCGCCCCCGCAGGCGGGGCACCGCTGGGCGAGGCCTCGCGCCAGCATCACCGTCGGTCGGACGTCGATCTGGATCGCGGAGGGGACCTCCTTGCGAGGGGCCCGGCGAGGCGGCGGAGCGGCCATCGGTCCCATCTTGGACCCGCCACGCGCGACGGGGCCAGCGACCGTCTTCGGCGGCTCGTTACGCAGGATCGGGGCCGAGCAGCGCCTCGAGGTCCTCGACGTCGAGGCGGGTCGCCTCGGGGAGGAGGCGGGCCGGGAACTGCTGCGGCGAGGCGCCGACGAGCTTGACCACCTCGCCGTCGTCGAGCTCGAGCACGTAGAGCCGCCACGGCCCGGTGCGGACGCGGGCGGTGGCGATCCGCGCCTGCGGCGTCCGGCGGACGGTGACCCACGCGACGACGTCGCGCACCTCGCCGCCGGTCCCGTCCGGTGCGGGCCCGATCTCGACCGAGCACCCCCGGATCGCGAGGAGGGCGCCGACACCGACCAGGCCGGGCACGACGATCGCCGCGACGGCCGCCGCGCCCACGCCGTCGTCGGTCGAGGCGACCCAGATGGTCGACGCCACCGCGAGCGACAGCCCGATGACCGCGAGCACGAGCAGCGGCGCCGCCAGCACGCTCGTCCCGCGCAGCCGGATCCGGTCTGAGCGGCGGTGCAGGGTCATCCCCGATCGACCGTAGCCGCCGATCCCCGTCCCGTACCGTGGGGCGACAGCGCAGCGCGGACCGCGATCGAGGGAAGGAGCGCCGGTGGGTGCAGCAGTGGGAGCCGACGGTCCGGCCCGCATCCTGGTGGCCGACGACGACCGGGCGATCCGCGAGTCGCTCGACCGCCTGCTCGGCCTCGAGGGCCACCGCGTCACGGCCGTCGCCGACGGGGCCGCGGCGCTCGAGGCGGTGCACGACGGCGTCGTCGACCTGGTCGTGCTCGACCTGATGATGCCGACGATCGACGGGCTCACCGTGTGCCGGCTCCTGCGGTCCGAGGGCAGCCGGGTCCCGATCCTGATGCTGACCGCCCGCACCGAGACCTCCGACCGCGTGGCCGGGCTCGACGCCGGCGCGGACGACTACCTGCCCAAGCCGTTCGACCCCGACGAGCTGCTCGCCCGCGTCCGGGCGCTCCTGCGGCGCAGCCGTCCCGACGGCCCCGCCGCCCAGGCGTCGCCGACGCTGCAGGTCGGCGACCTCCGGCTCGACCCCGCGGCCCGGCGGGCGTGGCGCGGGGACCGGGAGGTCGAGCTGTCGAAGACCGAGTTCGACCTGCTCGAGCTGCTGATGTTCAACGCCGGCATCGTGCTCGACCGCACCCGGATCTACGAGGAGATCTGGGGCTACGACTTCGGGCCCGACTCCAAGAACCTCGCCGTCTACATCAGCTACCTCCGGCGGAAGGTGGACGGCGACGCCGAGGTGAAGCTCATCCACACCGTCCGCGGCGTCGGCTACACGATCCGGGAGGACTGAGCGTGCGGCGCGGGGGCGAGGCGGTCCGGTGAGCCTCCGGCTGAAGTTCGTGCTGGCCCTCGTCGGACTGGTCGCGGTGGCGACGGTCGCGATCGGCGCGTTCAGCTACGGCACGACGCGCAACGAGCTCCTCGGCCAGCTCGACGACTCGCTGCGGGCGTCGCGCGACGACGTCGTGGCCCAGCTGCAGCGGCCGGGCAGCCTCGACCGCGTCTTCGGGGAGGACCGGACGGGCTTCCGCAGCCGCGGTGACGTCATCGTGCAGCTGGTGGTGGAGGACGGGACCGTGTCGTCGGCCGAGGGCCCGACGCTCCCCGTGGACGCCGAGGACCGCGAGCGGGCGCGGTCGACGGGCGTGCACTCGTGGATGCGCGACGTGTCGAGCGGCGACGACGAGTACCGGGTCCTCACGACGTCGCTCGGCAGCGGCGACGCCGTGCAGGTGGCGCGCAGCCTCGAGGAGACCGACGAGGTGCTCGCAGCGCTGCGGCGCCGGATCCTGGTCGCGTCGGTGGTGGTGATCGCGCTCGCGGCGGTGGTCGGCGCCGTCCTCGCCCGCCAGCTCACGCGCCGGCTCGTGCGGTTGACGGCCGCGGCGGACCAGGTGCGGGCGACGGGCCAGCTCGACGTGCCCGTGCCCGTCGAGGGCGGCGACGAGACCGGCCGCCTGGGCGCGGCGTTCAGCGACATGCTCGCCTCGCTGGCCCGGTCCCGGGACTCCCAGCAGCGGCTGGTGCAGGACGCCGGCCACGAGCTGCGCACCCCGCTGACCAGCCTCCGCACCAACGTGTACACGCTGCGCCGCGCCGACGACCTCGATCCCGACGACCGCCGGCGGGTGCTCGACGACCTGGAGAGCGAGTCCCTGGAGCTCACCCGCCTCGTCGACGAGGTGGTCGAGGTGGCGACGGACCGGCGTGGCGACGAGCCCGAGGCGCCCGTCGACCTCGGCGGGCTCGTCACCAGGGTGGCGACCCGGGCCGAGCAGCGGTCGGGTCGGCGGGTCGAGGTCCACCTCCTCGACGCCGCCACGGTGATCGGCCGCCCGCTGGCCCTCGAGCGCGCGGTCGGCAACCTGGTCGAGAACGCTCTGAAGTTCGACGCCTCGGGCGGACCGATCCAGGTGACGTGCGAGGGCGGGCGGATCGAGGTCGCCGACCGGGGCCCGGGCATCGCGCCGGCCGACCGCGACCACGTCTTCGACCGCTTCTACCGCTCGGACGCGGCCCGCAGCCGGCCCGGGTCCGGGCTCGGGCTGTCCATCGTGGCCGACGTCGTCGGCCGCCACGGCGGGCGCACCTTCGTGGCCGACCGCGCCGGCGGTGGCGCCGTGGTCGGGTTCGTGCTGCCCGTCGGCTGACGCCCGTGCGGCCCGACAGGACGGGCCGCGGCGGCGTTAGTGTCCGCCGCCATGCAGGAACGGGACCCACGGGTCAGGTTGGAGGTCGAGGGCGCCGTCGCCGTCATCACCAACGACAACCCCGACAAGCACAACGCCTTCGACGACGCGATGGACGCCGCCCTCTTCGACATCCTCGCCGAGCTGCGGGGTCGACCCGAGATCCGAGCGGTCGTCTGGCGGGGGGAGGGGCGGTCGTGGTCCTCGGGGCGCGACGTCGGCTCCATCGGCACCAACAGGACCGAGATGACCCACCACGAGCTGATGACCCGGGGCATCCGCGGCATCCAGCAGCTGTGGGAGCTCGAGGCGCCGGTCATCGTGGCCATCCACGGCTGGGCGCTCGGCGGCTCGTTCCAGCGGGCCCTGCTGTGCGACATCCGCATCGCCAGCACCGACGCCCGGTTCATGCTCCCCGAGGTCGGCCACGGCGTGATCCCCGACACCGGCGGCGTCGCCGTCCTCTACGAGATGTGCGGCCACGGGCTGGTCAGCGACATGGTCCTGACCGGTCGCCGGCTCTCGGCCGACGAGGCGCTGGCCCACGGGATCGTGTCGCGCGTCGTGCCGCGCGAGGAGCTCGACTCGACCGCGATGGAGATGGCCGAGAAGATCGCCGCCGCACCGGCGGTGACCGTGAAGATGGCCCGACGGGTGATCAGCCACCTCGCCCGACCGCAGGTGCGGGCCTCCATGGAGGACGAGCTGATCTACCAGACGTTCGTGAACCGGAGCGACGACATGGCCGAGCTCCGCGCCGCCCGTGCCGAGGAGCGCGAGCCGCGCTACCGGGGCAGCTGAGACCGAGGGGAGCAGACATGGCAGGAGGACGCGACGTGGACGGTGCCGGCGACGGGCGGATCGGGCTGCCGCACCCGCCCGCGGTCGGCGACACCGCGCTGAAGCCCGGGACGTTCGACGGGGTGTGCGCGTTCGTGACCGGCGCCGGGACCGGTCTCGGCAAGGGGATCGCCGCCGAGTTCGCCCGACTCGGGGCCGACGTGGTGATCGCCAGCCGCAAGCCCGAGCACCTCGCAGCCGGGCAGGCCGCGATCGAGGCGATCGGCGCCCGCGTGCTGACCGTCGAGTGCGACATCCGCGACGCGGACTCGATCGCCGCGGCCTTCGACGCGGCCGAGGAGCGCTTCGGCCTGCCGCAGGTCCTCGTCAACAACGCCGCGGCCAACTTCCCGGTCCCCGCCGAGGACATGTCGCCGAACGCCTGGCGGACCGTGGTCGACATCACGCTGACCGGCACCTTCCTGTGCTGCCGCGAGTTCGGCCGGCGGCACCTCGAGGCCGGCACGCCCGGGTCGATCATCAGCGTGGGCGCGAGCTACGCGTGGACCGGCGGTCCGGGCTTCGTGCACTCCGCCGCGGCGAAGGCCGGCGTGAAGAACCTCACCGAGTCGCTCGCCGTCGAGTGGGGTCCGTACGGGATCCAGGTCAACTGCCTGGTGCCGGGCCTCTTCCCGCACGAGGACATGACCGACGACATCCGCGGCAACCTCGACCGCACCCACGACAAGGACGTGTGCCAGCCGGCCCTGCGGGTCGGCGAGCGCCAGGAGCTCGGTTGGGCCGCGACCTTCCTCGCGTCGCCCTACGGCCGGTTCATCTCGGGCCACACGCTGGTGGTCGACGGCGCGAACTGGCAGCGCCGGTCGATGACGAACCCCGAGGTCGTCACGATCCGCGACCAGATGGGCCGCCCGCCGTTCGAGCGCTGAGCCGCCCGCTCACCAGCGGGAGCGGGACTCCTCGGCGAAGCCGAGGATCCCGTCGACGGCGAGCTCGGTGCCGTCGTCGGCCACCACCGTGCCCGACCAGGTGCCGAACACCTGGTGGACCTCGGTGCCGAGGACGAGCGCCTCGATCCTCGTGTGCTTGTCGTAGGTGGGCGTCAGCGTGAGGTCCATGCGGCCGCCCGGGTCGACCACCCGCCACGGTGCTGTGGGCCGGTCCCAGTCGTAGTACCAGGCCAGCTCGTCGCCGAGCTTGTGCAGCCGGCCGTCGACGATGATCCCGTTCTCGGTGGAGCCGGTCCCCTCGGTCCACCGGCCGCCGATCTGGATGCCGACGACCTCGCCGGTCGTGGCCGCACCGGCGCCCCCACCCCAGTTCCAGCGGGTCGAGTAGGGCCAGCGGCCCCGTCCGACGTCGAGCACGCCCCACGCCTCGGCGTCGCCGCCGACCTCGATCCGCTCGTCGCCGACGACCAGCTCGCCGCGGGCCGGTCGGGCCTGGTGCTTGGACGTGTACTGGAACGTCCGGTCGCTCCAGGGGATCACCACGTTCAGCGACTCGTGCCCGGGCGGTCGCGCCACGACCACGTCGAGCCGCGCCGGCGTGCCGTCGGCCTCGGTCCAGGCGGCGGACAGCCTCGTGCCGTCGTCGTCGTCGGTCAGGTCGAGCACCTGGTGCCGCGACGCGGCCCGCAGCGGCTCGGTGCCGGGCCGGTCGGGCAGCCGGATGCCCGGGGCCCCGGGGACGCTGCGGTTGCGGCCGCCGGTCCGACCGGTGCGGAGGTCCACCCACCAGACGTCGGTGATGCCCAGGTAGTCCACGTCCGCGTAGGTGACCGACAGTGCGTGGGTGGGCGTGAGCACCGCCCAGTAGTCCCAGCGCTTCGTGCGGCCCCACCCGCCGGCGAGGTTGCAGTCGTGCAGCGGGACGCGGGACCACCCACGGGCCTCGGGGGCGAGCAGTCGCCCGCCGGGCAGGCACAGCTCGACGGGTTCGGTGATCTCCCGCTCGTGGGTCAGCGTGACCGTTGCGACCATCGCCCGAGTCTGCCGGATCGCCGCGACGGCCGTTCTGACGACCGGTCAGCCGGACAGGGCTGGCGGACAGGGAGGCCGACGGCATCGATGCTGAGACGGTCCCACAAATCCTTCGCAACGCTAATTAGCAACGCTATAGACTGTGCCCATGTCCCCGTCCCGCACCACCTCCGTCACCCCGGCGGCCCCGGCCGAGCTGGTCGCCGAGGGCCTGCTGGTGTCCACCGTGCGGCTGGCCCGACGGCTCCGGCAGCTCTCCGACGCACGGCTCACCCCCAGCCAGCACTCGGTCATGACCTCGATCAACCGCCACGGCCCCCTGACGCTGGGCGCGCTGGCCGAGGTCGAGCGCGTCGCCCCGCCGACGATCAGCCGCGTGGTGGCCAAGCTCGAGTCCGACGGCCTCGTCGAGCGCCGCACCGATCCCACCGACGGCCGGATCGTCCGCGTCGTCGTCACCGACAGCGGCGCCGACATGCTCGCCGCCGCCCGGTCACGGAAGGTGGCCTGGCTGGGCGAGCACCTGTCGCAGCTGTCGCCCGAGGACCGCGACGCCGTCGCCGCCGCGATCGGCGCCCTGGAACGACTGGTGGAGCTGCCGTGACCGAGCACCTGCGCCACTTCGGCCAGGAGACGTTCGCGTCGCTCCGCGTCCGGAACTTCCGCCTGTTCTTCGTCGGCCAGGGCATCTCGCAGGTCGGCAACTGGATGACGATGGTCGCCCAGTCCCTCCTGGTGCTCTCGCTGACCGACTCCGGCGTGGCGCTCGGCCTGCTGGCCGTCGCGCAGTTCGGTCCGATCCTGGTGCTGGGCCCGTGGGCCGGCCTGGTGGCGGACCGGTCCGACAAGCGGCGGCTGCTGATCGTCGTGCAGTCGCTGGCCATGCTGCAGTCGTTCCTGCTGGCGATCGTCGCCTTCACCGGCGGCCCGGTCTGGACGATCTACGCGGTCGCGTTCTTCGGCGGCCTGACGGTGGCGTTCGACAACCCGGCGCGCCGCGCCTTCGTGGTCGAGATGGTCCCCGAGGACCTGGTGCCCAACGCCGTGAGCCTCAACAGCGCGCTGATGACGTCGTCCCGCGTGATCGGTCCGGCGCTGGCCGGTCTGCTGATCACCACGGCGGGCTACGGCTGGGCCTTCCTCCTCGACGGCATCTCCTACATCGCCGTGATCGTGTCGTTCTGGATGATGCGGACCCGCGAGCTCCGACCCAGCCCGGTCGCGGCCCGGACGAAGGGTCAGATCCGCGAGAGCTTCCGCTACGTGCGGCGCATGCCCGAGCTGTTCGTCCCGCTGGTGATGATGGGCGTGGTCGGCACGCTGGCGTTCAACTTCAACACCGTGATGCCGCTGTTCGTCACCCGCGACCTCGACGGCACCGACGCCATCTTCACGATCCTGTTCTCGGTCGTGAGCGTGGGCTCCTTGGTGGGCGCGCTCGTCGCCGCCCGCCGCACCGAGGTCAGCGTGTGGAACGTGGGCACGGCGTCGCTCGGGTTCGGCGTCTCGCTCGCCCTGCTCGCGATCGTGCCCAACCTGGGCGTGGCGCTGCCGGTCGGCCTCCTGCTCGGAGTGTGCTCGATCACGTTCCTCACGATGTCGACCGCGATCGTGCAGCTCCGCTCGGCGCCCGAGATGCGCGGCCGGGTGCTCGCCCTGCAGGCGATGCTCTTCCTCGGCAGCACGCCGATCGGCGGTCCGATCGTCGGCTGGGTCGCGCAGGAGTTCGGGGCCCGATGGTCGCTGGTGCTGGGCGCGGTCGCCTGCCTCGCCGCCGGCGCCTGGGGCATGGCCGTCGTCGGCCGCGACGATCGGGGCCGGTCCCTGGACGCCGCGATCGACGACTCGCTCAGCCCGACGAGCTGACCAGCTCGGGCACGGCGGCGGCCTTGCGGTCGGCCTCGCACGCAGTGCGGACGTGGCAGCCCTTGAGGTGGTCGTTGACCAGCCCCACCGACTGCATGGCCGCGTAGGCGGTCGTCGGGCCGACGAAGCGGAAGCCCATGCGCTTGAGCTCCTTGGAGAGCGCGACCGACTCGTCGGTCCGCGCCGGCAGCTCCCGGAGGTCGGCGGGCACGGGCCGCCCGCGCCGGCGGGGCTCGAAGGACCACACGAGCGCGGCGAGCGAGCCGTACCGCTCCTGGGTGGCGAGCACCGCCGACGCGTTGTCGATCGCCGCGGTGATCTTGCCCCGGTGCCGCACGATGCCGGCGTCGGCCAGCAGCCGCTCGACGTCGGCCTCGGTGTAGCCGGCGACGACCGCCGGGTCGAAGCCGTCGAAGGCGGCGCGGAAGTTCTCTCGCTTGCGCAGGATCGTCAGCCACGAGAGCCCGGACTGGAAGCCCTCGAGGCAGAGCTTCTCGTACAGCCGGACGTCGTCGGTGACCGGCCGCCCCCACTCGTCGTCGTGGTAGGCCGCGTAGTCGGGTGTGCTCGCCCCCCACCCGCAGCGGCGACGTCCGTCGTCGCCCTTGACCAGTCCCATCTCCATCGGTGCTCCCAACACGGTGCGCTCCCTGCTCGTGGCCCCGGCGGCGTGGGCCGGCCGGGGTGGAGGGGGAAGCGGCGTCGCGGTGGCGACGTGCGGGCACCGTAGCGAGGCGGTGCGACACCGGACCGACCGGCGACCCGGTGATCCAGGACCACCGGGGCGCGGGCCCGATCGGCGCGACGCCCAGGGAGCTCTGCGGTGCGCCCCAGGGCCCGCCCAGGCCCGCCCCCGACGATGGGCGCATGGAACAGGACGACCTTACCTCGCACACCGACGACCGCCGCCCGCGCGGTGGCCACGACGAGACGGGCGCCATCGCCGGTCGCCGTCGCGCCCTCGCCGTGATCGGGGGCGCCGGTCTGGCCGGCCTCGCGGCCGTCGCCGCCGCCTGCTCGCCGGGCACCGGTGCGCCGGCCTCGGGAGGTTCGGGCGGTTCGGGCGCGACCTCGACGACCGCGGCCGTCGGTTCGGGCGGCTCCGGCGGCACCTCGACCACCGCGGACGGCGCCAGCTGCTCCGAGATCCCCGACGAGACGGCGGGGCCGTACCCGGGCGACGGCTCCAACGGCGCGCAGGTGCTCACCCAGGATGGCGTGGTGCGCTCCGACATCCGCTCCAGCTTCGGCAGCTCGACGACGACCGTCGACGGCATCCCGCTGACCGTCCACCTCGACGTGTCCGACACCTCGAACGGCTGCGACCCGCTGCAGGGCGCTGCCGTCTACCTGTGGCACGCCGACCCGCAGGGTCGCTACTCGATGTACTCGAACGGCGTGAGGGACGAGAACTCCCTCCGTGGCGTCCAGGTGACCGACGCCGACGGACGGGTCACGTTCACGACCGTCGTGCCGGGCTGCTACGACGGCCGGTGGCCCCACATCCACTTCGAGGTGTACCCGGACGTCGGATCGATCACGAGCGCCCGCAACGCGATGAAGACGACGCAGCTGGCGTTCCCCACGGCGATGCTGAGCACGGCCTACGCCGCGTCGTCGCTGTACCCGACCAGCACGTCGAACCTCTCGCGGGTCTCGCTCGAGGACGACAACGTCTTCGGCGACGACGACGGCGTGCACCAGGTCGCGACGATGACGGGCGACCCGACGTCGGGCTACACCGCCACGCTGGCCGTCCCGGTGTGAGTCGGGCGGGTCGCCGCGATCGATCGGATCAGGCCGGCGGCCCGGTCGGCGGGCTCGTGGGCGGCCCGGTCGGCGGTCCCTGGATCGGCTCCGACCCGCCACCGGCCCCCGGCACGGCGCCGGGCCCTGGCACGGCGCCGGGCGCGCCGCCCGAGTTCCACTCGCTGACGCGGGTCGAGTAGCCGCTCTGCTGGGGCAGGGATCCGGTCGTCATCACGAACTCGAACTGCCGGCGGGCGTAGTCGGTGACCGGCTCGACGGTGACGCCCGTGCCGTAGGCGCAGATCTCGCTCCACTGGCCGATCGCGCCGGAGTCGAACCGCATGCCGATGATCGCGGTGCTGCCGAGCTGGCGGGCCTCCTCGACCATGCGGGCCATCGCCTCGCTGCGGCTCTGGGCGAGGAGCTTGGTGAACTCGGGGATCTCGCCGCCGCCGATCGACCGCAGCCCGGCGATGCAGCCGGCGCCGATGTTCCTGGCCCGGACGGTGAGGCCGAAGATCTCGCCCTGGACGCTGGTGATCTCGTAGCCGGGGAGGTCGAAGCCTGTGGTGATCAACATGGCGCCGACGCTAGGCCCGCCCCGGTGCCGGGACGGCCGCCGGGTTCACGGGATCGTAACGGTGGAGCCCTTCCGCCGAACCGGGCGCGGTGGCGATGATCGTCGGCGATGCCACCCGCCTCGTCGACCGACGTCCTCGACCCGCTCGCGCCGGAGTTCGTCCGCGACCCGCACCCCCTCTTCGACGCGCTGCGGGCGACCGGCCCGGTCGTCCGGGACCGGATCGGCTGGTCGACGATCGACTACGCGACGAGCGAGGCCGCGTTCCACGACGTGGCGCTGGTGCCGGGCATCGACCACCTGCTGGTCGACCGCGGCATCGAGCCCCTGTGGGCGGCCCCCGACCACTCGCTGACCGACGCCGAGGGCGAGGCCCACCGGCGGCTGCGCCGGGCCGTCAGCCCGTGGTTCAGCGTCCGGCGCATCGGCATGCTCCGCGACCGGACCCGCGACCTCGTCGACGACCTGCTGGCGGGCGCGCCCGACGCGGCCGATCCCGGCGAGCTCGACGTGATGGCGGGGCTCGCCGACGTGGTGCCGGCGCGGTTGTTCTGCTGGATGGTCGGCGCGTCGGACGAGGACGCCGACGAGCTGATCCGCATGTCCAAGGTGCTGCTGTCGGTGTTCACCGCCACCGACGAGATGGTCGAGCCGGTCCGGGTGGTGAAGGAGGAGGTGGCGGCCTTCGCCGACGAGCTGCTCGCCGTGCGCCGGGCGCGGCCGGCCGACGACCTGGCCACCGCGCTGCTCGAGGCGGAGCGGTCCGGCGGCATCGAGCGCGGTGACGCCGCCCACCTGCTCGAGGAGCTGCTCAGCGCCTCGGTCGACAACACGGCCAACACCACGGCGCTCGCGCTGCTCACGCTCGCCGAGCACCCCGACGCGTGGGCCGCCGTGCACGACGACCCGGCGCTGCTCGGCGCCGCGGTCGAGGAGTGCGGCCGGTACCAGCCGGCGATCCGCCACACGATCAAGGCCGCGGTCGCGCCGACGACCGTGGGCGACGTGGCGGTCGAGCCGGGGGAGTTCGTCACGATCCGCATCGCCGCCGCGCACCGGGACCCCGCGGTCTACGACGACCCGCACACCTTCGACCTCCACCGGGCCTCGCCGGCATCGCAGCTCGCGTTCGGAGCCGGGCGCCACTACTGCCTGGGCGCCGCCCTCGGGCGCATGGAGGTGACCGAGATGGTCGGGGCGCTGGTGGCGCGCTGGCCGGCGGCCGAGGTGCGCGACGGCGTCGACATGGACCTGAACGTGTCGGGCATCGTCCGCTCGCTGCCGCTCGGACCGGTGTCGTGACCGAGGGGTGGGACCGCCCGGTCCCGCACTGGAGCGGCGACCCGTTCGCCGCGCGCACCACGGTCCACGGGCTGCCGTCGGACCAGGTGCGCTCGGCGCTGCACAAGCACGTGCGGCGCGGTCGCGTCGACGAGGCGGTGGCGGCGGCGATCGAGCTGTGCCGCACCGACGCCGAGCACGAGGCCGAGATGTGGCGACGGCTGCAGGTGCTCGCGGCCGAGGACGTCGGCCTGGGCGACCCGACGGCGATCGCGGTCGTGCGGGCCTGCCACGAGGCGGCCGACGACACCGAGCCGGGGTCCTACGACCGGATGGTGTTCGCGGCCCACGCGGCCGGCCACCTCGCCGGCGCGCCGAAGGACCCCACGCTCGGGGAGCTCATGCAGGTGCTGCTCCACACCGACCGGGCGCCCGAGATCCCGCCGGAGGCGATCGACGTCCACACCCGTGCCGGCCAGGAGGCGGGGCGGACGATGGAGGACTGGTTCGTCGACGCCAACGTGCTCGAGCCCGAGGTCGCCGACCGCGACCGCTCGCACCAGGACCGCCTCCGCGACCTCTACCACGACCTCGACCCCAGCGACGGCTGACCTCCGCCGTCCGGCCCCGCCGTCCGCCTCCCGTTCTGGCGTCGATTTCCGTCGCTCTGCGACGGAAATCGACGCCGAAACGACGGGTGTAGCGCGCGATGGTGGGCGCGAGCGCGCGTTGGTGCGCGCGCAAATCCGCGGAACTGTCCGACCCCACGGTTAGGTTGGCGGCCATGGGTCGACCCCGCCTGAGCGACGAGCCGCGCATCGCCACCGCCGTCCGCCTCCCCGAGTCCGTCCACCGTCGGCTGCACGACGCCGCGACCGAGCGCGACGTGTCCGCCAACCTGCTCGTGACCAGGGCGGTCACCGAGTACCTGGACCGCCTGCCCAGCGCGGACGAGGTGCTCGGCTCGTGAGCGCCCGTCGCACCGCCGCCGCAGCCGCGGCGGACCCGGCCGCTCCGGCCGACGCGCCGGTGATCGCCGCCCGTCCCCGCCGGCCGCGGCGCGCCACCGCCACCGCCAACTTCGGCTCCGGCCGGAGGGAGGCGCACGACGCCACGGCGTTCTACGACCGCTTCGTCGCCCCCGAGGTGTCCACCGACGCCACGGTCGCCGAGCCCGGCGCCGTCGACGTCGTCCACTGCCACGACGCGCGCGACATGGTCGACGTCCCGTCCGACTCGGTCGCCCTCGTCGTCACGTCGCCCCCGTACTTCGCCGGCAAGGCCTACGAGGAGGAGCTCGGCGTCGGGGGCGTGCCGGCCGACTACTTCGAGTACCTCGACCTGCTGCGCGCCGTCTTCGCCGAGTGCAAGCGCGTCCTCGAGCCGGGCGGTCGCATCGCGGTCAACGTGGCCAACCTCGGCCGCCGGCCGTACCGCTCGCTGTCGGCCGACGTCACGACGATCCTCCAGGACCTGGGCCTGCTGCTGCGGGGCGAGGTCATCTGGTGGAAGGGCCGGGCCGCCGGCGGGTCCTGCGCGTGGGGCACCTTCCAGCGCCCGTCGAACCCGGTGCTCCGCGACGTCACCGAGCGGATCGTCATCGCGAGCAAGGGCCGCTTCGACCGGGCGCTCAGCCCCGCGGATCGGGCCGAGCGCGGCCTCCCCTCCACGACGACGATCTCCCGCGACGAGTTCATGGAGGCCACGACCGACCTCTGGGAGATCGCGCCCGAGAGCGCCACCCGGGTCGGCCACCCCGCTCCCTTCCCGGTCGAGCTGCCGCTGCGGCTGATCGACCTCTACACGTACGAGGGCGACGTCGTGCTCGACCCGTTCATGGGCTCGGGGTCGACCGCGGTGGCGGCGGTGCGCAGCGATCGCCGCTACGTCGGCTTCGACACGGACCCGGACTACGTCAGCATCGCCGATCAGCGCGTCGCCGACGAGGTCGAGCGGCTCGCCCGGACCGACGGGGTCGGCGCCGAGCTCGTCGCCCGCGTGCAGGTCCCGGCCCGCCCTGCACCCGCCGGTACCGCCGACCCGGTGGCCGCCGCGGCGACGGCGGGTCGCCAGGCGCGGGAGGTGGCCGAGCTGCTGCTCGTCGAGTGCGGGTTCACCGAGGTGCGTTCCGAGGTGAAGCCGCGCGGCCTGGGCATCGTGCTCGGCCTCGTCGCCACCGACGCCACGGGCCAGGACTGGGCCTTCGACGTCTCCGGCGGGTTCACGGTGGCCCGCACCGGTCTGCGCCGGGCGGACACGCTCTGGCGCTCGCTCGGCACCGCGTCGGTGCTGCACCAGAGCGCGCACGCGATGCCGACCGTGCTGCTCAGCACCGACCTGCCGCCCCGCAGCACCGCCGGCCGCCAGGCCCTCCGGAGCATGACCGGGCCGGGCCTCCCGGTCGCCGACGTGATCGAGCTGCTCGACGCCGACGGTCGGGCCCGCCTGGCGCGCTACGCGGCCGAGGGCACCGCCGCGCTCGGCTGACCGCCCCCGCGGCCGGGCGCCGTCACTTCACCGGCGGGCACCCGAGCGTGCGGATGGCATCGCCGCCGCCGGTCCCGACGACGATCGCGCACACCGAGCGGGCACCCGGTGGGAGGACGGACGGTGGTCAGGCCACGCCGTCGAACACGTCGGCGAGCCAGTCCATCACCCGCTCGTCGCGCAGGCCGCGGGCCGCGGGCTCGCAGTGCCACGACGCCCCCTCGGACTCGGTGAACCGGGCGAGCGTCGAGCCGCTGACGAGCTGGTGGAGCTCCTCGGACTGGCCCGGCCAGAACTGCTCGTGGTCGGGCGACGTGATGAGCAGCGGTGTGCTGATCTGCGACGCGGTGGCGGCGTCGAGGCGCATGGCGCGGGCCGCCTGGTAGGCGTCGAAGAACGAGTCGGTCCCGTACGGGTCCATCCGCCACCGCAGCTGCGCCAGTGCCTGCGGCGAGTCCTCGAGGCCGACCTCCATGAACGCGTCGAAGTCGGCGCGATCGCCCTCGTCGAGGATGCCGACCATCGACTCCGGCAGGTGCGACAGCCAGGAGTCGCCGACCCGGGTCACGCCCGGGTCCGCCACGCCGGCGGCGAGCCGGTGCTCGAACGCGAGCGCCCGCGGCACCCAGTACCCGGCCTGGCTGACGCCGATGACGGCCAGGCGGTCGGGGTCGACGTCGGGCCGGGTCAGCAGGTGGTCGACCACCGGCGTGAGGACCGCCTCCCAGTCACCTCGGAAGTGGAGGCCGTGGCGGTACAGCGACGCGCCCTGACCGGGACCGTCGTACGTCATGGCGTTCCAGCCCCGCTCGACCGCAGCGGCCGCGCCCGCCGACCACATGTCGCACACCGGGCCGTCGCTGCCGTTCGTGAGGATGATCGTCGGTCGGCGCTCGCCGACCGACGCGGAAGCGGTCGGCGAGAAGAAGTAGCCCTCGAGGGGGACCGATCCGCCGCCGGCCTCGTCGGTGTAGGGGACGGAGAGCGGCTCGACCGGCGGGTCGAAGGCGGCGACGGCGCGGTCCCACGCCGCGCGGTGCCGCTCCCACAGCGCCGTGGCCGCGTCGTGGCCCTGCGAACCGACGGCGTGGGCCGCCGCGGTCGCGAAGTAGCTGCTGGCGCGCAGGTCGGCGGAGCGAGCGCTCTGCGACCGGCCCCTCGACGCGCTGGCCTGCGCCTGGGCCTCGAGCCGCTCGGCCAGGCCGCTGAACACGCGCACCCACGAGTCCTCGTCGCCGTCGGTGACCTCGTCGAAGGCCACCAGCAGCTCGCCGGCGTCGGTGAGGGCTCGGTAGGCGCCGCCGAGGAGGATCAGCCGGTCGAACTCGAACCCGTCGTCGTCGAAGCGTCGTCGCATGCTCGAACCCTACGGTCGCGGTCGCCGAACGACACCGGACCGTTCGGACGGGATGGCCCCTCGGTCGACCGACGAGCCCGGCCCCGAACCCACACGGCCCGGCGCCGCGACGCTGCCGTAGCGTGGACCTCGTGGAGGACGGGCGCGCCGCGGACGAACCGGCCTTCGAGGCGGCCGGCCTGTACGACCCCGCCGCCCCCGACGCCGAGGGCCGGCTGGCGCTCCTGTGCTACCTCAGCGGCCTGGGCGCCGGCATCGAGCGGCTCCGGCAGGCCGATGCCGAGGAGGAGCTCGTCGCCGTCGGCCTCGACCTGCTGCTCGAGGAGGGCGGGCTCACGGTCGACGAGCTGGCCTCGCGGATGGACGTGGCCGTCGAGGACGTGGTCGAGGCGTACCGGCTGGTCGGCGTCGAGATCGCCGACCGCAGCGCGCCCGTCTTCGAGGAGTCCGAGCTCGCCTTCGTCTCGTTGCTCACCGCGACGGTCGACACGTTCCCCGAGGATGCGACCCGCGAGATCCTCCGCGCCATCTCCCTGTCCCTCGCCAGCCTCAGCGCCGCGGCGATCTCGGCCTTCGTCGGGAGCGTCGAGGTCGGCCTCGCCGGCGCGGGCGATCCGCTCGGGCAGGCGACGGTCACGCGGGCCGCGGGCCAGATGGGCCTCGAGCTGGCCGCCGGCCTGAAGCCGTTGCTGCGCCACCACCTGCGCCAGGGCGTGCAGCGCCAGCGGCGGGGCACCCGGCAGAGCGGGGACCGCCTGACGATCGTGACCGCCGTGGGCTTCGTCGACCTCGTCGGCTTCACCGCCCGAACCGCCGAGCTCGACATCGAGGCGCTCATCCACTTCATCGGGGAGTTCCGCGAGCGGACCCACGAGCTGGTCGAGGCCGGCGGCGGTCAGGTCGTGAAGCACATCGGTGACGAGATCATGTTCAGCTGCGCCGACCTCGGCGCCGCCTGCCGCATCGCCCTGTCGCTCGTCGAGGCCTTCGACACCGAGGGCGCGGCGCCTCGGGGCGGGTTGGCGGCGGGCCGCGTGGTGGCCCGCCACGGCGACCTGTACGGCTCGGTGGTGAACCTCGCCTCGCGGCTGGCCGACACCGCGGTCCCCGGCGAGGTGCTCGCGCCGGCCGACGCGGCCGGAGCGCTCGCCGCCGGCGGCGGTGCTCCCGACATCGAGTTCGTGGCGGCCGGTCGGCGGCAGCTCAAGGGGTTCGAGGAGGCCGTCGCCGTCGTCTCGGTGGAGCGCTCCGCCTAGCTGCGCCCGTCCCTCACGATGCCGGCCACGATGCGCAGCGTGAGCACCGCCGCGACGGCGAGGCCGGTGTAGCCCAGCACCTCGTTGACGGTGACCTCGGTGCCCGCCCCGTCGATGCGCAGCAGCAGGACCGAGCCGAGGCCGAGCGCGGTCGTCAGCAGGGCGAGCACGGCCCGGTTGACCAGGGTCGTGACGAGGTCGACGTCACGGGCGTCGCTGAACGCCGACAGGCGGACCGACAGCCGGCCCTGCACGGCCTGGCCGAGCAGGTCGTCGACGCGCTGCGGGAGGCGCTGGAGCCGCGGGAGCTGCTTCATCGCCTCGGCCTCGACGGTCTGGCGCAGGGTGGTGGGGGAGAGGTCGGGGCGCAGCACGCCGCCGGCCTCGGCCATCGCCGCGTCGACCAGCGAGAAGCTGGGGTCGACGGACCGCAGCGTGCCCTCCAGCGTGACGAACGTCCGCCCGAGCGTGGTCATCCACCTCGGCGTCCGCAGGCCGAACTGCCCGAGCATCACCAGCATGTCCTCGAACACGCCGGCGTCGATGCCGGCGCCCTCCCGGACGTGGCGGGCGAGGAACTCGTCGATCGAGCGGTCGAGGTCGGTGGCGACGACGCCGTCGCCGACGACGCCGGCCTGCTCGAGCGCCTGGCGGAGCGCCTCGGCGTCGGCGGACGCGACGCCGACCATCAGCTGCACGAGCACCGCCCGCTGCTGGCGGCCGACCCGCCCGACCGCACCGAGGTCGATCAGCACGACCGTGCCGTCGGGCTCGACGATGATGTTCCCCGGGTGCGGGTCGGCGTGGTACACGCCGGCCACGAAGATGTGCTGGATCATCGTGTGCAGCACGGTGCGCGCGATCGTCGCCGGGTCGTGGCCGGCGTCGCGCAGGCCTCGTACGTCGCCCAGGTCGACGCCGTGGACCCTCTCCTCGGTGAGCACCATGCGCGTCGAGTGGTCGGGGAACATCTCGGGGATGCGCACGCCGCTCCCGACCGGCGTGGCGGCGGTGAGCGCCGCCGCGTTCGTCAGCTCGACGGTGAGGTCGAGCTCCTCCCGGACCCCGGCGAGGAACTCGTCGGCGAGCTCGGCGGGGCGGAGGGTGAGCCCGATCGTCGTGCGGCGCTCGACGACGCCGGCGAGCTGGAGCAGCGCAGCCGAGTCGCGCGCCATCAGCTCGTCCAGTCCCGGCCGTCGCACCTTCACGACGACGTCGGTGCCGTCGGGGGTGGTCGCCCCGTAGACCTGGGCGATCGAGGCGCTCGCGATGGGCGTCCAGTCGAACGTGCGGAACATCGACTCCACGTCCGTGCCGAGCTCGCGCTCGAGGAGCGGTCGCACCTCGGACTCGGACGCCGGCGCGGCCTGGGAGCGCAGCTGCGCGAGCTGGTCGCACAGCGCCGGCGGCAGGAGGTCCGAACGGGTCGAGGCGACCTGGCCGAGCTTCACGAAGACGCCGCCCGCCTCCTCGAGCGTCGAGCGCAACGCCGGGCCCATCGCCGCCACGGACTCCGGGTCCTGGAGGTCGATGCGCCGGGTCAGCAGGCCGTTGCGCCGGGAGATCGACACGAGCTCGCGGTAGCGCCGCAACGACGACAGCGTCGACGGTCCCCGTCCGCCGACTCCGATGAGTCCGGCGGCGTCGCCCTGGCTGAGCGAGCCGACGGGCGCGACCAGGTCGAGGCCGACCGCGACGACCATCGTGAGGATCGTGCCGAAGACCAGCGTCAGGCCGACCATCCGCCAGGAGCTCCACTCCCAGCCGGTGACCACGCCGGCGGCGATGATGCCGCCGACGAAGCCGATCAGCCCCGACGTCGCCAGCTTGACCCAGCCGCGCCGCGAGCCGAGCAGCCGACCGGCGAACCAGGTGATCGCCACGCCGGCCGGCGGGACCAGCACGACCCACGCAGCGGCCGCGGGCCAGTCGACGGTGGCGAGCAGCGGCGTGGTCGATCCCGGACCGGGCATGGAGGGGCTCCTCGTGTCGGCGTCGGCGGAACGCTAGGCGACGCCGCGTCGACGACGGTCCGGTCGTGGCGGGGCCGGGTCAGGCCACCGGCACGCGGCCCCGCGCCGCGAAGACGTCGGCGGCGAACGGGTTGGGCGCGATCCAGGACGGGAAGCCCGCGACCATCGTCGGCGCCCCGGACAGCTCCAGCACCCCGTCGCTGCGGGCCTCGTCGAGCGTGATGCGGCCGAGGAACCAGCGGTGGGCTGCCCGGTTCTCGCCCCGGACCAGCACGTCGACGTCGTAGCCGGGGTCGATGTTGCACGGCGTCGCGGTGCCGTCCTCGATCACGAGCCAGAGGCGGCCCCCGCCCGGACCCCGGAGGTCCCACTCCACGCACACCCGGTCGGGCGGGCACGCCGCCACGTCGACGCTCTTGTGGATGTGCCACACGAGCCAACGCGCGTCGAGCTGGTCGTCGTCGGGGTCCTTGAAGCTCCAGCGGGCCGCCCACTGCCCGAGCGCCAGGAGCACCGGGACGAGGTCCTCGCCGGCTGCCGTCAGCCGGTACTCGCCGGCGCGGCCCGGTCCGGCGTCGGCGCGCGCGACCACGCCGTTCGCCTCGAGCTGGCGGAGCCGCTGGGACAGCAGCGTGCGGCTGATCCGCGGGACGCCGCGGTGGATCTCGTTGAACCCCCGGCCGCGGTCCATCAGCTCGCGCAGCACGAGCGGCGTCCAGCGGTCCCCGAGGATCTCGGTCGCCTCGGCGATCGGGCAGTACTCGACGAAGCCGTTCATCTCCCGATCGTCGCGCCGGTCCAGGTCCTGGACCAGTACTGATCCTGGACCGGTACGGGATCGCTACTGGTCGCGCAGGCCCGCGGCCCCGACGATCGCTGCATGGACACCATCACCGCACCCGACACGACCGGCCTGGACACCGAGCTCCTGGCCGAGCTCTCCACCCTCGACGCGGCCCACGACCGCGACGGCACCTACGTGGCCGACGAGGTCGACCTGCTCCGCTCGCGCGGCTGGCTCGCCCTGCCGGTCCCGGCCGAGCTCGGCGGCGCCGGGCTCGCGATCCGCGACGTGGTCGAGCGCCAGCGCGTGCTCGCCGCCGCCGCCCCGAACGTCGCCCTGGTCACCTCGATGCACCACCACGTCGTGCTCGCCACGGCGTGGCGCTGGCGCCACGGCGCCGACGCGGCCGCCACGATGCTGCGCCGGGTGGCCGAGGAGGGACTCTTCGTCGCCTCGACCGGCGGTGGCGACTTCACCGCGCCGCAGGGCACCGCGTTCCCGGTCGAGGGCGGGTGGCAGGTCTCGGGTCGGAAGCGGTTCGTGAGCGGCGCGCTCAGCGCGGGCGCCATGAACACGTGGGTCCTCGACGGCAGCACGGGCGGCGCCGAGGCGATCGCGGCGGCCATCCCGATGTCGGCCGAGGGCGTGCACGTCGAGGAGACCTGGGACTCGATGGGCCTCCGCGGCACCGGGAGCCACGACGTCGTCCTGACCGACGTCTTCGTGCCCGATGCGGCGGTCGCGGCCCGGCGGCCGCTCGGCGAGATCCACCCGTCGATCCAGGCGGTCGCAGCCCACGCCTTCCCGGTCATCATGGCCGTCTACCTCGGCATCGCCGATCGGGCCCGCGCCGAGGCCGTCGCCCTGCTGGCCGAGCGCCCGGGCGCCTCGGACGACCCCGGGACCCAGCGGCTCGTCGGCGAGGTCGACCAGCAGCTGGCGACGGCCGACTGGGTGCTGCGCGGGTTGGTGGACGAGCTCGGCGACGACGTCGCGCCCACCCCGGCGCAGTTCACGCGGGTGATGCTGGCCAAGCGGTCGATCACCGGCAGCGTGCGCGCCGCCGCCGACCGGATGATGGAGGCCGTCGGGGGTGCGGCCTACTCGCGGCGCCTGCCGCTCGAGCGGGCGCTGCGGGACCTGTGGGGCGCGCCGTTCCACCCGCTGACCGGGGAGCAGACGCTGCGCATCGGCGGCGCGGCCGCCATGGGCCTCGACCCGGCGCTCGGCCTCTGAGCGCCGAGGTCTCGCGCACTGGCCCGCCCGTGGGGTCGAGGGCTCCGATCGCACGAGCCGCCGCTCGTGCGATCGGGGCCTCGCCCGTCCCTTCCCGCAGATCCTGAGCGGCCGCTCAATCGCTCGCGAGCCGGGCTTCGGGCCCGCCGGCGGGCCCTCCTACCCTCGACGGCTCCGTGTCCGTTGGCGGCGCACGGGCGCACGAGCGCCGTGCCGGAACGAGGGAGCGCTCGTGCTCGATGACCTGACCGACTGGGTGACCGACGTCGTCGAGACGCTGGGCTACGTCGGCGTCGCCGTCCTCGTAGCGCTCGAGAGCGTGTTCCCTCCCATCCCTTCGGAGGTCGTGCTCCCGCTCGCCGGGTTCGTCACCGGTCGCGGCGACGCCTCCTTCCTCGGCATGGTCGGCGCCGCCACCCTCGGCTCGGTCGCCGGCGCCTGGGTGCTCTACGGCATCTCCGCCGCGATCGGCCCCGAGCGCCTCCGTGCGTTCGTGGTGCGTCGCGGCCGCTGGTTCGGCGTGAAGGAGGCGGACCTCGACCGGGCCGAGGCGTGGTTCGACAAGCGCTCCGGCGCCGCGGTGCTCATCGGCCGGTGCGTCCCGCTGGTCCGATCGCTCGTGTCGGTGCCGGCCGGCTTCCGTCGGATGCCGTTCCTGCGCTTCACGCTCTTCACGGCGATCGGCAGCGCGGTCTGGAACGTGGCGCTGATCGGCGGCGGGGCGGTCCTCGGCGACCGGTGGGAGAAGGTCGGTGACTACGTCGGCCTGCTCCAGGGCGTGCTGATCGTGGCGGTGGTGGCTGCCCTCGCGGTGTTCGTGTGGCGCCGGTTCGTGAAGCCGCGCCTGAGCGCCGCCGGCGACCTGCCGGACTGACCGGCGCCATCCGTCCGCTCGGCGGGCCGGCGCAGAGCGAGGGACCTCAGCCGGGCACCGCGGCCGCGGCGCGGGCCGCCGCCTCGGCGAAGCGCTCGACCTGGACGCGCCAGTCGCCGGCCGGGACGCTGAGCACGACCCGGTCGGCCCCCGCCGCTCCGAGCGCGGCGATCCGCGTCGCGACGGCGTCGACGTCGCCGAGGACGAGCATCTCGTCGACGGCTTCGTCGGGCATGCCGAACTGGCCGTCGGGGTCGGTCAGCAGGTGGCGCAGGCCCGCGACGTCGGGGAGCGCGGGGTCGTCGGCGACGGCGGCGAGCAGCCCGGTGGTGACGCCGGGCATCGGGCGATCGAGCTCGGCCGCGAGCTCGGCCGCCCGCCCGACGGCGGCGCGCACGCCGTCGGGCGGCACGGGGAGCAGGAAGAGGTCGGCGCCCACCCGAACGGCCCGGCGCAGCGCGGCGTCGGACATGCCGCCGACCAGGAGCGGCGGGACGGTGGCGGGCGGCGAGAGCCGCACGGTCGACGTCGTGCCGTCGTCGCCGGCGATTGGCGTCGGCTCGCCGTCCAGGAGCGGCGGCAGCGCGTCGAGAAGGTCGTCGGTCGAGCGGCCGCGCCGCCGCCGATCCGCGCCGGCCGCAGCCCACGACCGGTCGTGGCGGTCGCCGCCCGCGCCGACGCCGAGCAGCACCCGGTCGCTGGACAGGTGCTGGAGCGTGGCGACCTGCTTGGCCACCCACGCCGGGCGGCGGAGCGGGACGATCATCACGCCGAACCCGAGGCGGATCCGGCTTGTGGCCGCTGCGGCGGCGGCGAGCACGGAGGTGCTGTCGAGCACCGGTGCGCCGGTGCCGGCGACGAGCTGGTCGACGACCCACACCGACTCGAGCCCGGCGTCCTCGGCGTGGCGGGCGGCGCCGACGACATCGCCGAGCGGGTGGCCCGGTGCGGTCATCGAGGGCAGGAACGCACCGGTGCGGATGGGGCGGGGGGAGGAGGTGTCGGTGTCCACGGGGTGCTCCGATCGGTCCGGGGGATGGTTACTTCTTGTGACCGACCCCATCATGGGGAACCATGGAGCGGCATGGAAGACGGCACATCGAGGTCACGGGGGCACACCGAGGGAACCGGGCGCCTGGTCGAGCGCACCCAGACGTGCGAGATCCGGGACCTGCTCGACCGCCTGGGCGACAAGTGGTCGCTGCTCGTCGTCGAGCTCCTCGGTCGCGGCACCCGGCGCTTCAGCGAGCTGCGCCGCGAGATCGACGGCGTCAGCCAGCGCATGCTCACGCTGACGCTCCGCAACCTCGAGCGCGACGGCCTCGTGACGAGGACGGTGCACCCGGTGGTCCCGCCGCGCGTCGACTACGAGCTCACGGCGCTCGGACGCTCGCTGCTCGCGGCGGTCGATCCCCTGGTGGCCTGGACCCGGGCGCACCGCGACCAGATCGCGTCGGCCCGGGCCGGCTACGACGCCGCTGCGGGCTGATGGGCGCGCCCGGCCCGGCCCGGCCCGGGCCGCGACGGAGATCGCCCCACGAGCGATGACTCTGCGCCGCCCGTCCCGTCGAACACGGCGATGGTGCCCGCCGTCGAAATCCGGACCGGTCCGCCGGGAGAAGTGCTAGCAAGGCCACCACGCGGCGGGCGGTCGGCGGTCTCGGTGAGACCGGAAGGGAGCTGACAGATGTTCGCCAAACTCGGTCCGTGGTGCCATGACCGTCGCTGGCTCGTGGTCATCGTGTGGATCGTCGTGCTGATCGGCGCGAACGTGATCGCGTCGTCGGTCGGCGACGACTACCGGCAGGACTTCACGCTCAAGGGCAGCGAGTCGACCGCCGGCTTCGACATCCTCGAGTCCGGCTTCCAGGGCCAGGGCGCCGGCCAGACCGGCACCATCGTCTTCACGGCCGACCAGGGCGTCGACGACCCCGAGGTCGAGGCGGCGATGTCGGCGATCTTCGACGACGTCGCCGGCATGGAGGGCGTGCAGCAGGTCCAGTCGCCCTACGACTCGCCCGACCTGATCTCGCAGGACGGGACGACCGCGTACGCCAACGTCGAGTTCCCCCAGGACACCGACTTCGAGGTCATGAGCGACGTCCGCGACGAGATCCTGAAGGACGTCCCGGAGATCGACGGCCTGCGGGTGGAGCTCGGCGGGTTCGTCTTCGCCGAGTTCGAGGAGCCGACGTCCGAGGCGCTCGGCCTCGCCTTCGCCATCGTGATCCTGATCGTGGCGTTCGGCTCGGTGCTCGCCATGGGCCTGCCGGTCGCCGTCGCCCTCGTCGGGATCGGCATCGGTGGCGCCGGCGTCATCCTGTTCAGCAACGTCATCGAGGTCCCCGAGTTCGCGCCGTTCATCGGCGTGATGATCGGGCTCGGGGTGGGCATCGACTACGCGCTCCTCGTCGTCACGCGGCACCGCGAGCAGCTGCACATGGGCAACGACGTGCGCAGATCGGTGATGATCTCGATGGACACGGCGGGCAGATCCGTCCTGTTCGCCGGTGCCACGGTGGTCATCTCGCTGCTCGGGATGCTCTTCATGGGCATCGGCTTCATCCAGGGCCTCGCCGTGACCGCCGCGATCACCGTCGCCCTCGTCGTGGCCGCGTCCCTCACGCTGCTCCCGGCCCTGCTCGGCTTCGCCGGCATGAACGTCGAGCGCACCCGGTGGCGCGGCCTGATCGCCGCCGCGCTCGTGGCCGTGGGACTGGTCGGCGTCGGGCTCGACCTGGCGCCGCTGATGGTCGCGTTCCCGTTGGCGCTCGTCGTCTTCGTGCTGGGGTTCTTCGTCCCGCCGCTGAAGCGGGAGGTGCAGCACCGGCCTCCGAAGCCGAAGGAGGACACGCTGGCCTGGCGCTGGAGCCGGGTCATCCAGCACCGGCCCTGGCCCTTCGCCATCGCCGGCACGCTGGTGCTGCTGCTCCTGGCCGCGCCGGTGATCAGCCTGCGCCTCGCGTTCTCCGACGAGAGCAACTACCCCGAGGACACCACCACGCGGCAGGCCTACGACCTGTTGGTCGACGGGTTCGGCGAGGGCTTCAACGGTCCGCTGTTCCTGGCGGCCGAGGTCCCCGAGGGCACCGACGTCGCGTCGCTCGCCGCGGTGAACCAGGCGCTCGAGGCCGACCCCGAGGTCGTCGCGGTGCTGGGCCCGCAGCCGAGCGAGGACGGCAGCGCCGTGCGGTGGTTCGTGGCGCCGGCCCACGGGCCCCAGACCGAGGTGACCGAGGAGCTCGTCCAGCGGCTGCGCGACGACGTGCTGCCGCCGGTCGAGGAGTCGACCGGCGTCGACCTGAAGGTGACCGGGATCGTGGCCGCGAACATCGACGCCTCGTCACTGATGTCGGAGCGGCTGCCGATCTTCTTCGGCGCCGTGCTCATCCTGTCGTTCCTGCTCCTCATGGTCGTGTTCCGGTCGCTGCTGGTGCCGCTCAAGGCCGTGATCATGAACCTCCTGTCGATCGGCGCGGCGTACGGGATCATGGTCGCCCTCTACCAGTGGGGCTGGTTCGGCAGCGTCACCGGGGTGGCGCCGGCCCCGATCGAGCCGTGGATGCCGATGATGCTGTTCGCCATCGTCTTCGGCCTGTCCATGGACTACGAGGTCTTCCTGCTCTCGCGGATCCGGGAGGAGTGGCTGCGCACCGGCGACAGCCGGACGTCGGTCGCCAACGGGCTGGCCGCCACGGCCAAGGTGATCACCGCGGCGGCGGCGATCATGGTCGTCGTCTTCGGCAGCTTCATCCTCGAGAACGACCGGACCTTCAAGCTGATGGGCACCGGCCTGGCGACGGCGATCCTGCTCGACGCCACGATCGTCCGGCTCCTGCTCGTCCCGGCGACCATGGAGCTGCTGGGTGACAAGAACTGGTGGCTGCCGAGGTGGCTCGACCGCATCCTGCCGAACATCGACGTCGAGGGGCACTACGACGACGAGGACGACGCCGGTCCCACCGGCGGCCAGCGCGGCACCGGCCCCGAGCAGCAGGCGGTCCCGGTCGGCGACTGATCGCCGGCCGGCCCGGCCCGCGGGTGGCTAGAGGGGCTCGCCCGGGAGCGCCGCAGCCTGCTCGATCCAGCTGACGAGCAGGGCCTCGTCGAGCTCGTCGTCCTCGTGGACGTCGAGGTACCGCACCTCGGGGTGCTTCGACGCCTTGGGTGGCTCGGGATCGAGCGACGTCCCGCGGAAGAACTGGAGCTGGACGTACTTCGTGTAGCAGCGGAACGCCATGAACCAGCCATCGCCCTCGTTCCCGTAGAACGGCTGGTTCCACTTCACGGCCTTGTGGACGTCGGGCACGGTCGCCCCGACCAGCTCGTCGATCCGCTCGCCGAGCGGGCGCTTCCACTCGGGCATCGCTGCGATGTAGGCCTGCACGGGCCCGTCACCCTCGCCCTTCGGGATCTGGGGGTTGCCGCCCGAGAGGAGCCTGGGCTGGTCGCCCGTCGACTCGGTCGAGCGCTGCTTCCTGGCCGGCATCGATGCTCCGATCGCTCTGGGTGCCCGACCGTCGGCCGCACACCGATCCGAGACGTGGGACCGGACGGATCCGCCGATCGCTGTCGCCGATCGCTGCCGTGCGCGGCGGGCGACCGTCGTGGAGCTGATGGGACTCGAACCCACGACCCCCTGCTTGCAAAGCAGGTGCTCTAGCCAGCTGAGCTACAGCCCCGGAGGTCGTCGAGGCTAGCCCGCCCGGCCGGGCACGCCCTGATCGGTTGCAGCACACTGTGCCCCGACGCCAGACAGCGAGGAGCACCATGAGCGACATCCAGAGCATCCCGATCGCGACCATGTCCGGGGAGACGACGACCCTTGGCGACTACGAGGGCAAGGTGCTCCTCCTGGTCAACGTGGCCTCGAAGTGCGGCCTCACGCCGCAGTACGAGGGGCTCGAGGCGCTCTACGAGCAGTACCGGGACCAGGGCTTCGAGGTCCTCGGCTTCCCTGCCAACGACTTCATGCAGCAGGAGCCGGGCACCGACGAGGAGATCCTGGAGTTCTGCACCACCACCTACTCGGTGCAGTTCCCCGTCTTCTCGAAGATCGCCGTGACCGGCGCGGACCAGCACCCGCTGTACGCCGAGCTGACCTCGTCGATCGGCCACGCGAGCGGCGACCCCGAGGCGCACCGCGACCGCCTGAAGAGCTTCGACATCGCCGCCAACGACGATCCCGAGATCCTCTGGAACTTCGAGAAGTTCCTGGTGTCGCGCGACGGCGAGGTCGTCGGCCGCTTCGCCCCGAACATGGTCCCCGAGGACCCGGAGCTGGTCGCGGCGATCGAGGAGCAGCTCGGCAGCTGAGCCCGCGCCGGGCGCGGTGTGCCCGGTCCCGGCCCGACGGTGTGCCCGGTCCCGGCCCGACGGTGTGGTAGTCCGTCGGGCCATGTCGGACGCCGACCAGGAGCGCGGCCTCGAGCGGCTGATCCTCTTCAGCGACGCAGTCGTGGCGATCGCCATCACGCTGCTGGTCCTGCCGCTGCTCGACCTGGCGGATCACCGGGGGTCCCTCGCGGACATGTTCTCCGACGGCGGGTCCCAGATCATGGTGTTCTTCATCAGCTTCCTGGTGGTCGCCAGCTTCTGGGTCAACCACCGCGAGCTGTTCGAGGGCATCGACCGGTCGACCGCCGCACTCACCTGGATGGACGTCCTCTGGCTCATGACCATCGCGTTCCTGCCGTTCCCGACCGAGGTGCTGGGCGTCCACGGACCCGACGGGGCGGGTGTCCGCGCCTTCTACATCGGCTCCCTGCTGGCGTGCAGCGTCGCCCAGCTCCTGCTGAGCCTGACGATCATGCGCACGCCGCGGGTGTGGCGCGACGGGAAGCGGCCTGAGTTCAGCCTGAACGGCAGCATCGTGAGCGCAGGGCTCTTCGCGGCGATCTTCGTGGTGGCGACGTTCGTGCCGGCGATCGGGCTCTGGGCCCTGTTCGGCCTGTTCCTCCTGCGCCCGATCTCGGGCTGGTTGGACCGCCGCACGGGCGCCACGACCTGAGCCGGCCGACGCTCAGCCGGCCAGCACCTCGCGCAGCACCGACAGGTCGGCGGCCGCCTGCGCCACCAGCGCGCCCGGCTCGTCGTGGTCGGTGAGCACCCCTTCGACGAACTCGAGCGTCCACGAGCCGTCGAAGCCGAGCTGGCGCAGCAGCGCGACGGTGCGGCCGAGGTCGTCGGCCCGGTCGGCCAGCGCCGGCGCCTGCATCGTCGCCGGGTCGAGGAGGTTGAGGTGCACGTGGCGGATGCGGTCGCCGTACGCGTCGAAGCGGGCGCGCAGGTGCGCCTCGGACTCGTGCGTGTGGACGATCGCCCCCACCCGCTCTGCCGGACCGGCCGCCGCCAGGATCCGCGCCGCCACGGTCGGATCCTCGGCGATCGAGATGTGCTCGTGGCACTCGCAGAGCAGCACGACGTCGTCGGGCAGCCGGTCGAGCAGGTCGGCGACGCGCTCGGCGTAGACCTCCTCGAGCGCGGGGTCGGCACCGACGTTGAACTTCACCCCCCGGGCGCCCGAGGTCCGGACTCGGGCGGCCACGGCGTCGCGCGCCGCCGGATCGTCGCGGTCGAAGGCCACGTACGAGTTGAGGACGAGCACCGGGGGGAGCGCCCCCAGCAGCGTCGCCGCCGCCTCCGGCTCCGGGGGCAGGTGGCGCTCCCAGAGCTCGAGGCCGTCGCAGCCGGTGGCGGCGATCTGCGGCGCGATGGCGACCAGGTCGGCCGAGGGGGCGCCGGACGGGTCGACCGTCGACCAGCGGTTCGGTTCGAGCGCGACGGTGCCGAGCAGCACCGCCCCGGCCGGGACGCCCGTCGTCCCCGCGGTGCTCGTGTCCCCGGCGTGCTCCGCCACCCTGGTCAGGCCTCGGGTGCGGAGGCGGCGACGGCGGCCGGCACGAGGATCCGGCGGATGCGCCAGGCCGTGAAGGCGAGCACGATCGACACGATCAGCGCGCTGGCCTCCAGGTCGTAGGAGTTGAAGCCGAGCAGCGCGACCTCGGCGACGATCAGGGCGGCCGACGCGAAGAGGAAGACCCGCAGGCGCCGCCGCACGAGCTCCCTCGGTCCGCCGCCGTAGACGCCGATGAGCCCGATGGCGATCAGGATCACCGCGATCGGGACGACGATGTAGCGGATCGTGCTGATCGTGCCCGCCTCGGCGTGGCCCGACTCGTGGTGCGGCACCAGGATGTGCGCCAGCGCGACCGCCGAGGCCACGACGCTCAGGTGGAGCGGGAAGTGCAGGTACTGCCACGCCAGCCGCCGGCCGTGGTGCGGCGACAGGCCCATGGCCGGCACGTCGGTGAAGTAGAGCCACCAGATGCCGAACACGACGGCCGTGGCGAGCGGCAGACCGATCATGTCGACGCTGTCGAGGGGCTCCTGGGTGGCGGTGATCCCCAGCTTCACGAAGACCTCGCCCAGCATGATGATCGTGAACTCGCCGAACCGGTGGACGACGTGGTGGGCGTCCATCGGGAGCCGCCGCTCCTCCGTGCCGGTCGGCACCATGAACACGAGGATGCCGACGACCCACAGCACCGGGTACCACCAGGGCCATCCGACGAGCGGCGCCCCGAGGAACACGACCGCGGCGAGCAGGCACCGGAGCGCGTAGCCCTTGTACGCGACCGAGAGGTCCGCGCTCGCCCGCCGCGCCGATCGGTACAGCAGCGCGAGCGTCACGAGCACGAAGGCGAAGATCGGTCCGACCGCCTCGCTGTGGTCCTGGTGCGTGTAGTTCGACGAGATCGCGACGGCCAGGACCAGGACCATCTGGACCAGCAGCAGGGTGCGGGTCCACATGGTGGTGACCAGGCCGGCGCCGAGCATCATCGTGGTGGTGAGCCACGTGCACCAGATGAGCGAGAACACGAGCCCGAGCCAGATCACGCCCTCGACGCCGGCGTACTTCGAATAGGTGCTCGACATGACGAGGATCGCGGCGACGAAGGCCAGGTCGTAGAACAGCTCCAGCCACGACTGGCCCGGCATCGCCGGGATGAGCGCCGGTGGCGGCGCCGGGCCCGCCGGGACCCCGGAGGTCTCCGCCTCGGTCACGGCACCGCGGGGAGGTCGGGGAACGGCAGCACGACGCCGGGGTCGCCCGTGCGGGCGAGCGAGCGGTAGCGGCGGTCGGCGAAGCGCCACGCGCCGTCGGAGCGCACGGCGGTGTCCTGGTACAGCCCGTAGGCGGTCGACCAGGTCCCGGCGTCGGGATCGTCGGGGCCGTGGTGGCGGATCTCGCACATGAACGTCCGGATGCGAGCGGTGTCGGCGTCGCCGTCGGCGGGCACGGTCACGAGGACGTTGAGGGCGACGAACTCGAAGAAGTCGAAGCGCGCCACCGCCCCCCCGATGAAGCCGAGGATGTCCTCGGGTCCCTCGAAACGGCGCAGGCCGCGGTCGACGAGGTCGAGCTCGAGCGCGGCGTCGGGCTCGAACAGGTCCTGCAACCCGGTCCAGTCTCGGCGGGTCACGCCGTCGGCGTAGGTCGCGATCAGCCGTCGCACGTCGATCTCGTCGAGCCGTGGATCGGTCACTCCCCGCCCCCGCCCGTCTGGCTGGCCGTCGGCGACGGGAGCGTGCCGTCGTCGCCGAGCGAGAAGAACCGTCCCGCCCGGGTGCCGAAGTAGATGCGCCCGTTCCACACGGTCGGCGTCGACTCGATGCACCCGCCGATGGCGACGGCCCAGATCTCGGGTGGCAGCACCTTCGGGTCCGACACGTCGTAGCCGTGCAGCGTGCCGTTGCAGTCGCCCTGGATCAGCACGTCGTCGACCACCACCGGCGACTGCCACGTCGGACCGGGCAGCTTGAACGACCAGAGCTCGGCGCCGGTCTGCTGGTCCAGGCCGACGACCTTGCCGCTGTTGGCCGGCGCGATCACCACGCCGTCGTGCAGCGCTGGTGTGGCCCAGAACCCCGCGGGGTTGGCGCCGCGGTCGTCGTACTTCCACACCAACGGGTTCGCCGGGTTCCTGGGGTCGAGCTTCATGAGCTGGCCGACCTCGGCCGCCCGCCGGTTGCTGCGCTCGTACTCGACGGCCACGTAGAGGAAGCCGTCGGCGTCGATCACCACCGAGGCGTCGGTGTCGTCGCCGGTCCAGAAGCGGAAGGTCTGGGTGGGCGTGCCGCCGGTCCTGAGCGGTCCCATGTCCCACCCCATGACGAGGCCGCCGGAGTTGGCCCAGTACGCGGTGTCGCCCGACATGGCGACCGAGTTCTCGATCGAGAACTCCTTGGCCCGGTTGCCGGCGAGGTCGGTGATCAGCTGCTGGTCCCAGCTCGGGGTGTTGAACACGAGCTTCGGTGCGACGGTGACCTTGCCGTCGGGCCCGTAGGCCCGGTTCAGCTTCACGACGTGGAACTGGCTGTTCTCGCCGCCCTCGAAGAGGAGGTCGTCGGCGACGATGCCGGCACCGTCCCAGTCGTTGTTCCACAGCGTCGGTGACACGGCGGTGGCCGACAGCTTCCAGAGCTCCTGGGCCGCACCGCCGCGATCGATGGCGATGACCCGGTAGTAGTTGTCGCGGCTGCCGGTGTACACGAGCGGGTAGCCGTCGGGATCGATCGTGACCGAGCCCTTGATGATGTCGCCGGTCGGCAGCGGCGGGAGGATGTCCTCGCCCGTCTCGCCGTCCATGAAGTGGACCGCCTTGTCGTAGGCGCCGAACACGACCCACGTCCGGCCCTCGCGCTCGAAGACGGCGGGCTGGCCCGTCCACCCGGAGCCGCACCAGGTCTTGGCCTGGCCCCCGACCGAGGACGACGAGCACATGCCGCCGCTCTGCGGGTAGAACCACCGCACCTTCGGCGCCTTCGGGACGTCGCCGCGGCCGTAGTAGGTACGGGTCGGGTTGCCCCGGAAGGTCAGGCTCCCCGGCACCTCCTCGGACCACATGCGGCCCGAGCTCGCCGGGTTCACGAACTGGTCGGTCTGCTCGGCGGGGACCTGCGTCAGGTCCTTCGGCTCGTCGGCCTCGTCGGCCGCGGTGCCGTCGCCACCGTCCGCGGCGTCGTCGCCGGCGCCCTGCGCCGACCCGTCGCGGTCGGAGGTCGTCGTGTCGTCGTCGCGGCCGAGGAACGAGACGAGCGCGGCGACGATGCCGACGACAAGGACCACCGCCACGGATCCGACGACGATCTGGCGCCGTCGGGCCACCTCGGGGCTCGGCGGCGCGTAGCGGTCGCCCGGGGCCGAGCTCGAGGCCGGGCGCGGGCGCTGCACCCGACGTCCGACGCCGTCCCGGGGGCGGTCGCCGCCCGGACCGGATCTCGGCGGGAGGTCACTCATGGGTGGCCATGATGGTCGTGCCGAGGTCCCGGTGGACGGAACCGGCCGGCGACGGTCGGTGCACGCCCTTCGGGGTCCACGGCAGGCCGGCGGCGCCGTCGAGCAGGTCGACGAGCAGGAACACGATCGCCAACCACATCTCGGTGCCCTGGAGTCCGGCCGGTGCTCCGGGTTCGAACGCGAACCCGGCGCCCGGTTCCCATCGTCCGATGGTGTCGGCGAGCGTGTCGGCGAGCGCGTCCCGGAGCTCGGCGCGCCGGTGGTCGGTCTGACGGGCGCACAGCCAGAGCGGGTGGACGACGTCGAGCACGTTGCACGCGCTGCGGTTGCGGTCCACGAACCAGCCGTTGTCGCGGGCGTGCGCGGCGACGGTGTCGACCACGGCCTCCGGGTGCAGGAGCGGCTCGCCGAACTGGGCGTACGTGCCCCGCGTCAGGCGGTAGAAACCGTTCACTGGCATCAGCCGGCCCCAGTCCCGGTGCGGTGCGCCCCACATGCCGGTGAACGGGTCGACACGGGTGGCCAACCAGCCGAACAGCGCCTCGAGGCCCTGGTCGGAGCCGAAGTGGCGGCGGTTGAGGTGGACGGAGGTCCCCCAGAAGTCGACCCACGACCCGGCCGGCCACGCCAGCTCCCGCCAGGGGAGGGCGTCCAGGCGGGCGATGAGGTCGTCGGCGCCGACGTCGGCCACGCAGCGCACCGGGTGCCGCGGCGCCGCACCCAACGCCTCCAGCGCGTACCCCACCGACAGGACCCCGTACTGGCGGAACTCGGCGTCGAGCGAGAGCGCCAGCGGGTCGTCGCCGATCGGCGGCTCCCCCGGCTCGGGGAAGAGCCCGGTCGCAGGGTCCTGGCGGTCCTGCAGCCAGGACACCAGCGCGCCGCGGTCGCCGGCAGCCTCGGGCGCGCCGAACGCGGCGGCGAGCTCGATCGCGTCGCAGGTCGGGCGCACGGCCCGGACCCCGCCCGGCACGTCGACGTACGCACCGAGGTCGGCGACGACCCCGTCCGCAGCGGGGGTCCCGTCGTCGGTGGCACGACACCGCTCGAGCACGCCTGGCCACTCGCTCGTCACCCGTTCGACGAACCGATCGAGGGCGACGCCCGTCGCGGCGCGACGTCCCCGGGCGGCGCCACCTCCCCCGGCCGCGCTGCGGTCGCGACGGTCCGACAGCACCCGGGCCGGCACGCCGCCCACCACCGACCAGGGCGGGACGTCGGCGGTGACCACCGCGCCGGCCGCGACCACGCTGTGGGCGCCGATCGTCACGCCGTCGCAGACGACCGCGTGGGTGCCGATCCAGACGTCGTCCCCGATGGCGATCCCCTGCTCGTCGAGCCCCTGCTGCCAGATCGGGACGTCCGGGTCGTCGAACACATGGTTGAAGCCGTAGAGCGCCGCGAACGAGGCGACCCGCACACCGTCGCCGAGGCGCACCCGTCCGGCCATCACGACGTAGGGGTTGATCGAGCAGTCGTCGCCGATCGTGATCCGGTCGCGCAGGACGCAACCGGTGGCCACGTAGCTGCGGTCACCGACGTCGAGCGACTCGCACACGATCGTGGCGCCCTCGGCGAGGAACACCCGGTCCCCCAGGCGGGCGCCGGTGCGCTCCACGACGTCGGCCCGGCGCTCGGCCTGGCCCGGCCACTCGCCGCCGTCCACCCAGACGGCGAACCACGGCTCGGCCTCGACCTGCTCTCGGGGGACGTCGGCCGACCCCAGGTCCTCGTCCGTGGCCACGCCGCATCATGCCAGCGGTCACGGGGTGCCGCGCCGTGGGCCGACGAGCGCTCAGCCGCTCACTGCTGGCGCAGCTCGCCCTCCGCCACCAGGCGGTCGAGCGTCAGCTCGGGGTGCTCGCCCTCCAGCCGCTCGAGCCAGTACACGGACTCGAAGACCGCCAGCAGATCGCCGTCGGAGCGCTGGAGGACGTCGACGCCCTGCATCGCCCGGAGCTCGGCGCGCGACGCCTCGTCGGTCCGGCGCGCGATCCGGTAGCGGGTCGGGGTCAGCTCGACGGGTGCCCCGAACTCGTTCTCCAGCCGGTGCGTCGCGACCTCGAACTGCAGCGCGCCCACGGCGGCGAGCACCGGCGCCTGGTCGCCGAACTCGGGGTCGCGGAGCACCTGCACCACTCCCTCCTCGTCGAGCTGCTGGATGCCGGTGCGGAACTGCTTCGACTTGCCCACGTCGGTCGTCCGGGCGACGGCGAAGTGCTCCGGGGCGAAGCTCGGGATCGCGGGGAACGCGACCGGCTGCTCCACGTAGAGGCTGTCGCCGACCCGCACGTCGGTGGCGTTGACCAGCCCGACGACGTCGCCGGGGAAGGCCTTCTCCAACGTCTCGCGCTCCTGGCCGAACACCGAGTGGGCGTACTTGGTGGCGAAGGGCTTGCCCGTGCGCCCGTGGGTCACGACCATGCCGCGCTCGAAGCGGCCCGAGCAGACCCGGAGGAAGGCGATCCGGTCGCGGTGGGCGCGGTCCATGTTCGCCTGCACCTTGAAGACGAAGCCCGAGAACGGCGAGCCGAGCGGCCGGGGTTCGCCGGCGGCGTCGAGCCGGGCGGTCGGCGCCGGGACCTCGTCGATCACGTTGTCGAGCAGCAGCCGCACCCCGAAGTTCGTGAGCGCCGAGCCGAAGAGCATCGGCGTCGTCTCGCCGGCGAGGAACAGCTCGGAGTCGTGCTCGGTGCCGGCCAGCAGCTCGAGCTCGTCCTGGGCGGCGAGCCACGCCTCGGTCTCCTCGACCTGGGCCCGCTCGGGCGACACGAGCTCCTCCGGCGCCTCGGTCGCGCCCCGGGCGGTCCGGGTGTAGCGGATGAAGTCGCCGCTCGACCGGTCGACCACGCCGCGGAAGTCACCGGCGATGCCGACCGGCCACGTGACGGGGGTGCACATGATCGACAGGTGCGACTCGATGTCGTCGATCAGCTCAAGCGGGCTGAGGCCGGGGCGGTCCCACTTGTTGACGAACGTGATCAGCGGCAGGCCGCGGTCGCGGCACACCTCGAACAGCTTGAGCGTCTGCGGCTCGATGCCCTTGGCCGCGTCGAGGACCATGACGGCGGCGTCGCAGGCCGTGAGCACGCGGTAGGTGTCCTCGGAGAAGTCGCGGTGGCCCGGCGTGTCGAGCAGGTTGACCACGCAGTCCCGGTACGGGAACTGCAGGACGGTCGACGTGATCGAGATGCCTCGCTGCTGCTCCAGCTCCATCCAGTCCGAGGTCGCCGAGCGGCGGTCGCCCCGGGCCTTCACCGCGCCCGCCTCGCGGCCGAGCGCGCCGCCGTAGAGCAGCAGCTTCTCGGTCAGCGTGGTCTTGCCGGCGTCGGGGTGGGAGATGATGGCGAAGGTCCGCCGACGGGCGGCCTCGGCGACTGGGTCCTCGGACATGAGGCTGTCATTCCACCACCTGGTCGACCGCGGCGAGGAGTCCGGCCGTCCGGGGGTCCCCCGCGATGCCGATCTGCATCTGGTTCATGACGTAGGCGCCGGCCACCCGACGGTCGGGATCGGCGAAGCCGAGCGACCCGCCGGCGCCGTAGTGGCCGAAGGACCGTCCGCCGAGGAGCGGCGACACGCCCGAGTGCGTCATGTACCCGAGGGCGAACGGGATGTCGAGCATCACGACCAGGCTCGAGCCCGGGTCGCCGCTCACCTGCGGCACGATCGCCCGGTCGACGGTGTCGGGGTCGAGGAGGCGGACGCCGTCGACGTCGGACACGAGTGCGGCGTACAGGCGCGCCAGCGACGTCGCGTCGGTCACGCCGTTGGCGGCGGGGATCTGCGCGGCCCGGACCTGCGGCTCGTTCCACACGCGGTCGTCGGCGAACGCGCCGCCGGGGGCGCCGAGCGTGCGGCCGAGCAGGTTGCCCTCGCCCAGGAGCTCGTCGAGCAGCCGGACGAGCGAGCGGTGGTCCTCGCCGGCGCCGTCCGCCGTCGGCACGTCGTCCACCGGCGCGCCCTCGCCGAAGCCTGCGGCGGAGGCCGGCACCAGCGGCGCGACGCGGTGCTCCTGCTCGGGTGGGAGGCCGATCCAGAGGTCGAGGCCGAGCGGCTCGACGAGCTCGGTGCGCACGAACGAGCCGATGTCGGTCCCGGCCACGCGCCGCACCACCTCCCCGACGAGCCACCCGAACGTGACCGCGTGGTAGCCGTAGCCGGTGCCGGGCTCCCACACGGGCGGGCTGGCGGCGAGGGCGGCCGTGACGGTGTCCCAGTCGAGGGCCTGCTCGAGCGTCATCGGGTGGTCGACGTCGATCAGGCCGGCCTGGTGCGACAGCAGCCACGACACCGGGACGTCGGCCTTGCCGGCGGCCGCGAACTCGGGCCAGTACGTGGAGACCGGCTCGTCGACGTCGAGCAGGCCGCGCTGCACGAGCAGGTGGGCGCAGGTCGCGGTGACGCCCTTCGTCGAGGAGAACACGAGCTGGAGGGTGTCCTCGTCGTACGGCGTGCCGGCGAGGTCGCGCACGCCCCCGGTCAGGTCGACGACCTTCTGCCCGTCGACGTACAGGCAGAAGCCCGCGCCGACGTCGCCGTGCAGCGCGAAGTTGCGCTCGAACGCCTCCCGGACCGGTTCGAAGCCTGGTTCGACCTCGCCCCTGATCGTCGCCGTCGTGCCGTCCTGGTCCGCCATGTCCACCCCTCTCCGGGCGCGGCGCGCGCCCGGGTGCGTCTCGGGGCCGAGGGTAGCGACCGGTCCGGTCAGCCGTTGTCGACCTGGAACCGGCTCGAGCGCTCGACGGTCGAGCCGTCGGCCTGCACCGCCTTCACCGCGACGGTGTGGGGACCGTCGGGGAGCGTCGTCGTGTCGAACGGGGCGACCTCGGCCCCGTCGTCCTGGCCGAGGGTGAAGGGGGCGCTGTCGTCGACGTTCTCGGGAGCGGTGGCGGTCGCCGGATCGATCCAGAACTCCGCCTTCACCACCGGTGGCTCCACGGCGGGCGGGGCCATCTGGACCACCACCCGGCCGCGCAGGGTGGCGCCCTCGAGCGGCTGGGTGTCGTCGGGCGCCTCGGCGCTCGCCCACGACAGGTGGTCCGTGCGCTCGACCGTCGTGGGGAGCACCTGGACCGGGGCGCTGCCGGTGGTGGCCGGCGGGGCGCTCGACGGGGGCACGGTCGGGTCCGTGGTCGACGGCAGGGTGCTGGCGGTGGCGGGGCCCCCGTCGCCGCCGTCGCGCGCGGACCGGGCCTGGTAGGCGAGCGGGACGCAGACCGCGATGGTGGCGAGCAGCGACACGAGCAGCGCCAGGAGCATCCGCTGCCCCGGCGGTCCGAGCGGGCGTCGTGGCGCGCGCGTCCCGCTCACCTGCCCAGCCCCGATCGCCATGGCCCGATTGTGGTGCGCCGGATCGGCGCCCCGACATGGGCAAATCGCCTGTTCACCGCTGCTCCGAAGGGCCTGGTCCCCACACCGGGCCCGTCAAGGTGTCGTTCCGTGCTCCACCACGTCGTTCCGTGTCATCTGGGCGTTCCGTGTCATCTGGGTCGTCATGTGCGCCCCCGCCCGGGTTGCCGGCCCGGCCCGGGATCGCCCGTCAGGCGGCCTCGCCGTCGTCGGGCGTCGAGTGCAGGTCGATGATGCCCAACCGCACGGCCGAGAGGACGGCGTGGGTCAGGCTCTGCGTGTCCAGCCGCCGATAGGTGGCGTTCAGGTGGTTGTGCACCGTCTTCTGCGTGATGCCGAGGGCCCGGGCCGCCTGCTTCGTGGACATGCCGTCGGCGATCATCTGCAGGATCTCGACCTGGCGGTCCGACAGGAGGTCGTTGCGGCTCGGCTCCTGGCCGAGGTGCTCGAGCATCGACGCCGCCAGCCGGGGGCTCAGCGTCTCCTCGCCCTCCTGGACCCGGCGCAGGGTGTCGAGCACGTCCGCGAACGACGTCCCCTTGGTGAGGTACGCCGCCGCGCCGGCCTGGAGGGCGGCGCGGGTGCGCTCCGGGTCGTCGTGCATGGTCAGGACGACCACCTTGGAGTCCGGCACCTCCTCGCGGATGCGCCGGGCCGCGGCCACGCCGTCGAGCACCGGCATCGAGAGGTCCATGAGGACGATGTCGGGCTTGGTCTCGATCGCCAGGGCGATCGCCTCCTCGCCGTTGTCGGCCTCGCCGACCACGTCCTCTCCGGCGCTCTCGAGCCCGCGCCGGATGCCGTCGCGAAGGATCTGGTGGTCGTCGGCCAGCAGCACCCTCACGATGCCACCTCCCTGTTGTCGTCGATGTCGTCCTTGTCGGTCCGGGACGGGGTCCGGCCGGGTGCCCGGCCGCCGTCGCCGCGCCGGGCGTCGTCCCGCGGCGACTGGTCGGGGCCGGCGAGCACCCGCACGGTCGTGCCCGCGCCGGGCGAGCTGTCGATCAGCAGGCGTGCGCCGATCACATCGGCGCGCTCGCGCATCCCGACCAGGCCGTACGCCGAGTCGCGCACGCCCTTGGCCGACTCGAAGCCACGACCGTCGTCGGCGATGACGAGCTCGAACTCGCCGCCTCGCACGTCCCAGACCACGTCCACGTGATCCGCGTCGGCATGTCGGTCCACGTTCGTGAGCGCTTCCTGGAGGATCCGCAACAGCTCGTTCTCCACGGGGACCGGCACCCGGTCGTCCGGGTGCACCACCGTCAGTGTGGTCGCGACGTCGGCCCGCTCCGCGAACCGGTTGACGACGTCCTGCGCGACGACGGCCAGCGGCTTCTGGTCCGTGACGCCCGAGCGCAGCTGCCGGAGGGTCTCCCGCAGCTCGTCCAAGGCGGACTGCACGTCGGACTGGAGGCGGAAGAGGTCGGCGGTCACCGGCTCGTCCTCGGCGACGATGCGCTCGAGCTCCATCGAGACGTAGGTCAGCCACTGCCCCAGCCGGTCGTGCAGGTCGCGCGCGATGCGGATGCGCTCCTCCTGCGCCCCGAGCGTGCGGAGCCGGCCGAACCAGCGGGCGTTGTCGACGGTCAGGGCCAGCACCTCGCCGAGCCCGGACAGGAGGATGGCGTCGTGCGGGTCGTAGCGGCCCGGCGAGGGGTGCTCGAGGCCGAGCATGCCGATCACCTGGTTGCGGGCGGTGAGCCGCACGTACATGCCGGAGCGGCTGCTGCGCACGATCGGGCGCGTGCCGTGCGGTCCGGTGGAGCCCTCGGGGGAGGGCGCGCCCGGCCCGGGGGCGTCGGGGTCGAGGTCGTCGACCCGCAGCACGCCGTCCTGCGCGAGCGCCAGGCCGAGCGGCACGGGCAGGTCGCTCGTCGGGTACGCAGGCCGCAGGGCGCAGCCGTCGGCGATCTTCGGGACCCACTCCTCGGCGCTGTCGTCGAAGGTCATCAGGCAGATGACCCGGGCGTCGAAGCTGTCGGACAGCTGCTGGCGGATGCGCTCGAGCGCCTCGCGGAGCGACAGCGAGTCCGGGAGCGTCCGCGCCACGACGTTGAGCATCTCGAGGAGCTCGTTGGTCTCGGACAGGTGGTGCACCTCGCCGATCAGCCCGGCCCGCCGGCGCTCGGCCTCCTTGATGCGGGTGCGCGCGTACGCGCCGACGGCGGCGGCCAGCGCGAGCGTCACGACCGCTGCGACGTCGCGCTGGTCCTCGACCATGTCCACGAGCGAGCTGCCGTCGATGGCCACGGTGGTGGCCACGGCCGCCACGCCGACCACGAGGGCGATGGCACCGCTGCCACCGCCCCAGCCGAGCGCGACGACGGCGACCGAGATCAGGAGGCAGAAGTAGTAGGGGCTGGCCCACCCGCCGGCGATGCCCATGGCGATGCCGAAGGCGACGACGTCGACGAGCGGCTCGATGCGCCGCACGGCCCGGACCGAGCCGAGCTGCAGCGGGAGGACCGTGCGCCAGGTCGTGACGAAGCAGCAGATCGCCGTGGCCACGACCGCGGAATACGAGCCCCGGAACGCGTCGGGGGCCGAGAAGACGAGCCCGTAGCCGAGGGCGCACCACCGGACGACGGCGATCGACGGCGACACGGACGCGCGCCACGAGGGCGGCAGCCCAAGGAGCCGCGTGGAGTCGTCCAGTCCACCGTGCGGGAGGGCCCGGAAGGCGGCGACCGCCTCGGAGACGTCTGCCGTGGACACGCCGGAGCGCGAGCCCGGTCCCGCGGTGACCGGACCCGTGGTGGCGGGTGTCGGTTCCGTGGGGTCACCCTATCGACGGGTCGTCGGAATCCGACGTGAGCGCGCGGCCGCGCCTCCCGGGCTGGACGGGCGATCCGGGGGCGCGACGTAGCATCCGGGTGTGGCGGACGGCGACGAGCAGGTGACGTTCCCGGGGGCGCGCCGCCCCGACCGGTCCCGCCGGGTCGACTCCTGCGGCATCGGGCTCCACGTCTGCGAGTGGGGCGACCCCGACGACCCGCCGCTGTTCGTGGCCCACGGCGGCTTCGACTTCACCGGCACCTACGACGTGTTCGCGCCGCTGCTCGCCGACGCGGGGTGGCGGGTGGTGAGCTGGGACCAGCGCGGGCACGGCGACTCCGACCGGGCGTCGCTCTACACGTGGGAGGCCGACGTCCGCGACGCCGCCGCGGTGCTCGACTCCATCGGGACCGTGCCCGTGCCGTTCCTCGGCCACTCCAAGGGCGGGGCGATCCTGCTCCACCTCGCCAACGCGCTGCCGCACCGCGTGTCGGCGGTGGTGAACCTCGACGGCCTGCCGTCGCGGCAGGCGATGTCGGACGTGTCGGAGACCGAGCGGACCCGGCTCCTCCACGAGCAGCTCACCGGCTGGCTCGACCACCGGCGGTCGCTCGTCGGGCGGACGCGCCGGCCGGGGACGATGGACGAGCTCGCCGAGCGGCGCGGCCGCATGAACCCGCGGCTGAGCCCGGAGTGGCTGCGCTACCTGGTCTCGGTCGGCGCTCGCCACGACGATGACGGGTGGCGTTGGAAGATCGACCCGACGCTGCGCATGGGCGGCTTCGGGCCGCGCCGACCCGAGTGGTCGATGCTGCGGCTCCCGGGCCTGGGCGTGCCGTTCCTCGGCGTGCTCGGCCTGCAGCCCGAGGTCATGGGCTGGGGGACCCGCCCGGTCGACGTGATCCCGAACCTGCCGCCCGGCGGGCGGCTCGAGGCGCTCGACGACGTCGGCCACTTCGTCCACATCGAGCAGCCCGAGCTGGTGGCCGCGATGGTGCTCGAGCACCTGGCACCGTTGCGGACGGGGTCGGCGCGATGAGCGTCCCGGGCGTCGTCCGCCACAACCGGATCGACCTCGCGGTCCACGAGCTGCGGTCCGGGTCGAACGGTGCTGGCCCGGCCGGCGGCCGACCGCTCCTGCTCCTGCACGGCCTCGGTGAGCGGACCCCCGCCTCGGTGCCCGACGCCCTCGTGTGGCCCGGCCCGGTGCTCGGCCTGGACTTCACCGGCCACGGGGCCTCGACGGTGCCGGTCGGCGGCGGCTACTCCGCCGAGATCCTGGTCGGCGACGTCGACGCCGTCCTCGCCGAGGTCGGCGCCGTGACGCTCCTCGCCCGCGGGCTCGGCTCGTACATCGCGCTCCTGGTCGCCGCCGCCCGGCCCTCGCTCGTCCGCGGGGCCGTGCTGGCCGACGGGCCCGGGCTCGTCGGCGGCGGCGTCCACCCCGGTTCGCCGACGGTGCCCTACGCGAGCCTCGCCCCGGCCGGCCCGCCCGACCCGTTCGCCATGGCCGAGCTGTCGCGGGACCCGCGCCCGCCCGACTACGCGCAGACGTTCGTGCGCTTCGTGCTCGAGGGCTCCGACCTCGACCGCCCGCTGTGGGTCAGCGCGGTCGTGCGGCCGGAGTGGCTGTCCGCCGTCGCCGGGGAGCCGGGTGTCGGCCACGGCACGATCGATGAGGGCCTCGCCCACTACGCGGCCCTCATCTGACGTCGGCCCCGGTTCGCCGGCAGGGGTGCGTCAGTCGGGGTCGGTCGCGTCGGGGTCGAGACGCTCGAGGATCTCCTCGACCCGGAACCGGGTGCCGTCGATCCGGTCCCGGCACCAGCCGACGAGCACGGCGGCACGCTCCACGCGATCCGCGAGCAGGTCGACGTCGAGCGTGTCGGACTCGAGCTCGGCGACGATGCGCTCGAGCTCCGCCATGGCCCCGGCGAAGCCGAGCTCCTCGGGATCGGGGTGCTCCCCGCCCGCCGTCGTCCGTTCCGTCGCGTCAGCCACCGCTCGATCCTCCCTCACGATCGCGCCCCGCCGCAGCACCCGAGCGGTCGCCGTCGACCACGACGGACCGGACCGCGCCACCGGCGACCCGCGTGACCAGCTCGTCGCCGGCGACGACGTCGGCCGGCGAGCGCACGAGGCGGCCGTCGGCGGTGTGCGTCACCGACCATCCCCGCCGCAGGGCGCGGGCCGGGTCGGCCGCGGCGACGTTGGCCGCGAGGACGTCGAGGCGCGACGAGGCCCGCTCCACGATGCGCGCCGCCGACGGCTCCGCCCGGGTGCCGACCGCGGCGACCGCGGCCTCGGCGACGGCCAGCCGCCGGCGGGCCCCGGCGGTGACGCGCTGCACGTCCCGGTCGAGCGCGTCCATCCGGCGGTCGAGCCGGTGCACGGCCGTGGCGCCGGCCCGGTGGCCGACGCGGGCGAGGCGGTGCTCGGCGCGGACCAGCCGGCCGGCCACGCCGGCGCGGACCGCGGCCCAGTCGTCCACCACCCGCCGCTCGGCGTCGCGCACCGCCCGCACGAGCGCGCCGGCGGCCGCGGTCGGCGTCTTGTGCGCGGTGTGCGCGACCTCGTCGGCGACCGTCCTGTCGGTCTCGTGGCCGATGCCGGTGAACACCGCCACCGGCGCGCCGGCGATGGCCCGGGCCACCTGCTCGTGGTCGAAGGCCACCAGGTCGGTCGCCGCCCCGCCGCCCCGGACGATCAGCACGACGTCGACGCGGTGCGCGGCGGCCGTGCGCAGCGCGGCCACGACCGACGCCGGCGCGTCGGCCCCCTGGGTCCGGGCGTCGAACGTGCTGACGCGGAAGCCGACGCCGGAGCTCTCGAGCTCGTGCAGCGCGTCGGCGTGGGCGGCGCTGCCGACGCTCGTGACGAGGCCGACGTGCAACGGCACGACCGGCACGGCCACCGCCGCGTTCTGCCGGAGCAGGCCCTCCTCGTCGAGGGCGGCGAGCAGCCGCACCCGCTCCTGCCCGAGCAGGCCGAGCGTGAAGGCCGGGTCGATCCGGTCCATCACGAGCTGGAGCGTCGACCTCGCCGGGTAGGTCGCCAGCCGACCGCCGATCCGGACCCGGATGCCGTCGTTCATGCGGATCGGGTCGCCCTGCGAGCGCAGGAAGCGGTTGACGAGCTGGCGCTGCGAGTCGAAGAGCGTCACCGACAGCGACGCCCGGTTGGCGTCGCCGCGCTCGTCGTCGGGATCGACCAGCCGGAAGTAGACGTGGCCCGCCTTCGAGCGGCTGATGTCGGTCAGCTCGCCCTCGACCCAGACGACCTCGCCGAAGACATGGGTGAGCAGCCCGTTCAGGGCCTCGTGCAGCTCACCGACGGACCAGGTCTGCGCCTCGATGGTCCGCTCAGCCCTTGTCGCCGGCCGGCTCGACGTGGCGCACGACGAGCACCGGGATCGTGCTGTGCCGGAGCACGTACTCGCTGATCGAGCCGATCACCACCCGCTTGAGCCAGCCCTTGCCGTGCGAACCGACGACGATCACGTCGGCGGCGATCTCGCCCGCGACGTGGATGATCATCTGTCCCGACGCGCCCTCGACCAGCTTCCGCTCGACGATCGCAGGGTCGACCTGGATCGCCGTGATCGTGGCGGCCAGCTCGTCGTCGCCCTCGTCGAGGATGGCGGAACGGGCCTGCTCGGCCTCGGTCGGCGACAGCAGGTCGCCCTCGAACCCGCCGGCCCCCGAGTCCTCGGCCACGCTCGTGTCGGCCACCGTGAGCAGGGTCACCTTGGTGGGGTTGAGCAGGGCCACGCCCTTGCGAGCGGCCTCGATCGAGACCTCGGAGCCATCGGTGGCGATGAGTGCGTGCACGGGACCTCCCGGACTCCCGGGCCGCTCCCGGGTCCGCTCCACCCTAGAGGCATCAACCCAGCGGGAGACCCTGCTGGTCGGGCGACCCGCCGGGCGCCGAGCCGTCGCCGTCGGGGGGGCCGTCGGCGGCGTGGACGTCGTCGAGGTGCTCCACGCGGATCGGTCCGGTCCGCCCTGTGGCGCCGCCGTCGGCCGCGTCGGCGGCCGACACGACGGGGGTCGCGGCGGCGGTGACCGCGGCGGCGGTGGTGGCAGCGACGAGGTCGGCGTCATGGAGGCGAGCGGGGTCGCCGCCGCCGACCAGCACCCGGTACAGGTCGGCGTACAGGCCGCCCTGCGCGAGCAGCTCTGCGTGCGTGCCGCGCTGCACGACCCGGCCCCGGTCGAGCACGACGATGAGGTCCGCTCCCACGATCGTCGACAGGCGGTGGGCGATGACGACGGCGGTGCGGCCGCGCAGGGCGTCGGCGAGCGCGGCCTGAATGGCCGCCTCGTTCTCGGTGTCGAGCGCGGACGTGGCCTCGTCGAGCACGACGATCGCCGGATCCTTGAGCAGCAGGCGGGCGATGGCCAGCCGCTGCTGCTCGCCGCCGCTGAGCCGGTAGCCGCGCTCGCCGACCATCGTGTCGAAGCCGTCGGGCAGCGCCTCCACGACGTCGAGCACGCGGGCCGCGCGGCACGCGGCCCGCAGCTCGTCGTCGGTGGCGTCGGGCCGGGCGTAGCGGAGGTTGTCGCCGACCGTGGCGTGGAACAGGTGCGGGTCCTGCGACACCACGCCGATCGCCCGGCGCAGGCTGGCCTGCGTCAGGTCGCGGACGTCGTGGCCGTCGACCGAGACCGCACCCTCGGACACGTCGTAGAGGCGCGGGATGAGCGCTGCGACCGTCGACTTGCCGGCGCCCGACGGCCCGACGAGGGCGACGGTCGTGCCGGGCGCGATGTCGAGGTCGACGTCGTGGAGGACGAGCGGCGGGCCGCCCTCGGGCTCGGCCTCGGGCGCGCCGGTCTCGAGCGAGCGGATCGTCCCCTCCGACGCCCCGGGGTAGTGGAACCACACGTGGTCGAAGCGCACGGCGCCCTTCGGATCCACCAGCTCCTCCGCGTCGGGGCGGTCGGCGACCGGGTTGACCGAGTCGAGCACCTCGAAGACGCGCTCGAAGCTGACGAACGCGCTCATCACGTCGACCCGGGCGTTCGTGAGGCTGGTCAGCGGGTCGTAGATGCGGGTCACCAGCGCGGTGAGGGCGACGAGCGTGCCGATGGAGATGTTGCCGTCGATCACCTGCAGGCCGCCGAGCAGGTAGACCGCCGCGGTCCCGATCGCGCCGACGAGCGCCATCATCACGAGGAACCACCGCGAGTACATGGCGGAGCGGATGCCGATGTCGCGCACGCCGGCGGCCTTGGTGCCGAACTCGCCGGTCTCGCGCTCGTGGTCGCCGAACAGCTTGACCAGCTGGGCCCCGGACACGCCGAACCGCTCGGTCATCTGCGCGTTCATGTCGGCGTTGAGCTGCATCGAGTCGCGGGTCATGTCCTGCAGCCGGCGCCCGACCCGCTTCGAGGGGACGAGGAACAGCGGCAGCAGGAGGACCGCGACGATCGTGATCCGCCAGTCGAGGGCGATCATCGCCACCAGCGTGAAGGCGAGCGTGATCACGTTGGAGACGACCGTGCCGAGCGTCCCGGTCAGTGCGCGCTGGGCGCCGATCACGTCGTTGTTGAGCCGGCTGACGATCGCGCCGGTCTGGGACCGGGTGAAGAACTGCATCGGCATGCGCTGCACGTGGTCGAACAGCGCCTTGCGCAGGTCGTAGATCAGGCCCTCGCCGATGCGGGCGGACCAGTGCCGCTCGAGCAGCGACGCCCCCGCCGTCAGCAGCGCGGCGCCGACGACGACCGCGCCCAGGACGACGAGCATCCCCTTGTCGCCGTCGGGGATGGCGGTGTCGATGATCGACCGGAACAGGAGCGGCGGCACGAGGGCCAGGCCGGCGCCGATGGCGATCATGATGACGAAGCCGATGAGCTGCCCACGGTAGGGCCGGGCGAACCGGCCGACGCGGCCCACGAGGGCGCGGTCGAGCGTCTTGCCCTCCACGGACGTCGGGTCCTGGTGCATGATCCGCCACGCGGACATCGGCCTCACGCGGTCGAACCTACCGCTGTCGTGCTCGGACCGACCGGCCGAGGCCCGCGCCGGCTGTCCTCGCCGTCAGCCCGGCAGGCTGTGCTCGCCGTCAGCCCGGCAGGCTGTCCTCGCCGTCAGCCCGGCAGGCTGTCCTCGCCGTCAGCCCGGCAGGCTGTGCTCGCCGTCAGCCCGGCAGGCTGTGACATCCGTCAGTCGCTGAGCCCGTCGAGCTTTGGAGCGCCGCCGGTGCCCGGGCAAGCTGTCCCGATGCCCGAACGACTGGTCACGTCCTGGCGACTGGCCTCGCCCCGGCTGCGGTGCGCGATCGCCGCGGCGCTGGCGATGGCAGCGGTGGTGCTCGTGGCCCGGCCGGCCGACGCCGCTGCGCTCGCGGGCGCGGCGGCCGACGTGGGCGAGGAGCTCCTGTCCTGGTGGCAGGCCGCGATCCTCGGGATCGTCGAGGGCATCACCGAGTACCTGCCGATCTCGTCCACCGGCCACCTGCTCGTCGTCTCCCGGCTGCTCGGCCTGCCGAGCGAGGAGGGCAGCGCCGGCCTCGAAGCCGTGAACACCTACGCGGTGGCCATCCAGTTCGGCGCGATCCTCGCCGTCGTCGGCCTGTTCTGGAAGCGCTTCGTGTCGATGGTCAAGGGCCTGTTCGGGCGCGACGACGGCGGCCGCCACCTGCTGGTCGTGCTGGTGCTGGCGTTCCTGCCCTCCGCCATCCTCGGCTTCCTCTTCGACGACGCGATCGAGGGCGCGCTGTTCGGCCCGTGGCCCATCGTGGCGGCCTGGGTCGTCGGCGGCATCGTCATCCTGGTGCTCGAGCGCAGCGGGCTCATCCCCGACCGCGGCGAGAAGGCGGCCCCCGGCACCGACCCGCTGCTCGACATCACCTACCGCCAGGCGCTCATCATCGGCGCCGCCCAGTGCCTCGCCCTGTGGCCCGGGACCAGCCGCTCGCTGACCACGATCCTCGCCGCCCTGCTGATCGGCGTCGCCGTGCCCGCGGCGGTCGAGTTCAGCTTCCTGCTCGGCTTCGCCACCCTGACCTCGGCGTCGCTGTACAAGATGGCCAAGGACGGCGACGTCCTGATCGAGCAGTTCGGCGTCGTCACGCCGCTGATCGGCGTGCTGGCCGCCTTCGTGTCGGCGGTCATCGCGATCAAGTGGCTCGTGTCGTACCTCGAGCGCCACGACCTGACGATCTTCGCCTGGTACCGCTTCGTGGTGGCCGCCATCGCGGCGGGCCTCCTCCTCGCCGGCACGATCTGACCCCCGAACCTGTTTCTGACGCCACAGGGTGGGCTCCCTGACGCAAGGGAGACATCGGAATCGCGGATCGCTCAGCTGGCCTCGGCGTCGACGTCGACCGCGGCACCGGCGAACTGCGCGTTGTAGAGACGGGCGTAGGCGCCGTCGGCCGCCAGCAGCTCCTCGTGGTCGCCCTGCTCGACGATGTGGCCGTGCTCCATGACGAGGATGGTGTCGGCGTCGCGGATCGTCGACAGGCGGTGGGCGATCACGAAGCTCGTCCGGTTGCTGCGCAGCGCGGCCATCGCCCGCTGGATGAGGACCTCGGTCCGGGTGTCGACGGAGCTCGTCGCCTCGTCGAGGATCAGGATCGTCGGGTCCGCGAGGAAGGCGCGGGCGATCGTCAGCAGCTGCTTCTCGCCGGCCGAGACCGTGCCGCCCTCGTCGTCGATGCGCGTGTCGTAGCCGTCGGGCAGCGAGTGCACGAAGCGGTCGACGTAGGTCGCCCGGGCGGCCTCCAGGATCTGCTCGTCGGTCGCGGTCAGGTTGCCGTAGGCGATGTTCTCCTTGATCGTGCCGCCGAACAACCAGGTGTCCTGCAGCACCATCCCCATGTGGCGCCGGAGGTCCTGGCGCCGGATCGTCGACGTGTCGACGCCGTCGAGCAGGATGGCCCCGCCGTCGACGTCGTAGAAGCGCATGATCAGGTTCACCATCGTCGTCTTGCCGGCGCCGGTCGGACCGACGATGGCGACGGTCTCGCCCGGTTCGGCGACGAGCGACAGGTCCTCGATCAGCGGCTTGTCGGGCGAGTAGGAGAAGTCGACGTCGCGGAACTCGATCCGCCCCCGGACGTCCACCTCCGACAGGTCCGCGGTCGCGTCCTCGGGCTCCTCGGGCGAGTCGAGCAGCTCGAACACGCGCTCGGCCGAGGCGATGCCCGACTGCAGAACGTTGAGCATCGATGCGACCTGCGTCAGCGGCTGGGTGAACTGGCGCGAGTACTGGATGAACGCCTGGATGTCACCGATGTTCATCGACCCGTTCGTGACCATCAGGCCACCGAGCAGGGCGATGAGCACGTAGTTCACGTTGCCGAGGAACATCACCGCCGGCTGGATCGAGCCCGCCATGAACTGGGCGGCTGCGCTGGCGTCGTAGAGCTCCTCGTTCTTCTGGCGGAAGCGCTCCTCGGTGTCGGCCTGGCGGTTGTACACCTTCACCAGCGCGTGCCCCGTGAACGCCTCCTCGACCTGCGCGTTGAGCGAGCCGGTGTGGCGCCACTGGTCGACGAAGCGCTTCTTGGACCGAGAGGTGATCGCACGCATCGTCACGATCGTCACCGGGACGATGATCAGCGTGACGAGCGCCAGCTGCCACGAGATCGTGAACATCATCACCAGCACGCCGACGAGCTGGAGCGACGACGACAGCAGCTGGCTCAGCGTCTGCTGCATGCTCTGCGCCAGGTTGTCGATGTCGTTGGTGACGCGGCTCAGCAGGTCGCCGCGCGGCTGGCGGTCGACGTACCGGAGCGGCATCCGGTTGAGCTTCGTCTCGACATCGGCGCGCAGCCGGAACATCGTCCGCTGCACCACGCCGGCCAGCACCCAGTTCTGCACGTACGCCAGCGACGTCGCGACGACGTAGATCCCGGCCGCGAGCAGCAGGATCCGGTGGAGCTGGCCGAAGTCGATCCCCGGCCCGCCCTGCACCTGGCTGATGACGCCGTCGACGATCGTCTGGGTGGCGGTCCCGAGGATGCGCGGACCGAGCACGAGCAGGGTGACGCTCACGAGCGCCAGCCCGATCACCAGCACCACGCCGGCCCGCTCCGGGCGCATCTGCGCCATCAGCCGGCGCACCGACCCGCCGAGGTCCTTCGACCGCTCGAGCGGCATGCCCGCGGCGCCCATCCGACCGATGGCGCCACGGGTGCCCTCGTTGATCTTGGCGGCCTGCTCGGAGCTCGACTCACCGGTGCCGAGGCCGTTGCCCTCGCTCATGCCGCACCTCCGCGGGGGCTGCGCCCCCGGACCCCATCGGCGGCTGCCGCCGCCCGGCACTCGCTGGCGCTCATGCCGCCTCCTCCGCCGTGAGCTGCGACGCCACGATCTCCGCGTACGTCGGGCAGGTGTCCATCAGCTCGGAGTGGGAGCCGAGGCCCATCGTCAGGCCGTCCTCGAGGACGAGGATCTGGTCGGCGTGGCGGATCGTCGACACCCGCTGGGCCACAATCACGGTGACCGCGTCGGCGACGACCGGCTCGAGCGCGGCTCGCAGCCGGGCGTCGGTCGCGAGGTCGAGCGCGGAGAACGAGTCGTCGAACAGGAAGATGTCCGGTCGGCGCACCAGCGCCCGGGCGATCGCCAGGCGCTGGCGCTGCCCGCCCGACACGTTGGACCCGCCCTGGCCGATCGGCGAGTCCAGCCCCGCCGGCATCGCCCGGACGAAGTCCTCCGCCTGCGCGATCCGCAGCGCCTCCCACATCTCGTCGTCCGTCGCGTCGGGCTTGGAGTGCCGGAGGTTGGAGGCGACGGTGCCCGAGAAGAGGAACGGCTTCTGCGGCACCAGCCCGATGTGGCTCCAGAGCGTCTCCTGGTCGATGTCGCGCACGTCGTGGCCGCCGACCATGACCGAGCCGCCGGTCGCGTCGTAGAGCCGGGGGATGAGGTCGATCAGCGTGGTCTTGCCCGAGCCGGTCGACCCGATGATGGCGAACGTCGTCCCGGGCTGGGCCTCGAAGGTCTGGTCGCACAGGACCGGATGCTCGGCGCCGGGGTAGCGGAACTCGACGCGGTCGAAGCGGATCGAGGGCCGGGGCGGCAGGACGGTGACGGGGTCGGCGGCCTGGGCCACCGCCGACTCGGTGTGCAGGACCTCGCCGATGCGATCGGCGCTCACCGCCGCCCGGGGCGTCAGCACCGCCACGAACGTGCCCATCATCACCGACATCAGGATCTGGATGAGGTAGCTGAGGAACGCGATCAGGGCGCCGATCTGCATCTCGCCGTTCGAGATCCGCTCGGCGCCGAACCAGATGGCGGCGACGCTCGAGAGGTTCAGGACCGCCATCACGATCGGGAACATGAACGCCAGCAGCCGTCCGGATTGGAGGGAGACGACGGTGAGGGCGTCGTTGGCCGTCTCGAACCGGTCGGCCTCGTCCTGCTCGCGGACGAACGCCCGGACCACCCGCATGCCCGTGATCTGCTCCCTCAGCACCTCGTTGATCCGGTCGATGCGGTCCTGCATGACCTGGAAGAGCGGGATCATGCGCACGACGATCGACCCGATCGCCAGCACGAGGACGGGCACGCTGACGAGCAGGAGGAGCGACAGCGTGCCGTCCTCCCGGACCGCCATGAACACACCGCCGACGATCGTGATGGGGGCCGCGACGAGCAGCGTGCAGGCCATCAGGACGAGCATCTGCACCTGCGTCACGTCGTTGGTGATGCGGGTGATGAGCGAGGGTGCGCCGAACTGGGCGACGTCCTGCGCGGCGAACCCGGTGACCCGGTGGAACAGCGCGCCGCGGACGTCGCGGCCGAAGGCCATCGCCACCCGCGAGCCGACGTAGACCGCGGCCACCGCGAACACGACCTGGACGCAGGTGACGAGCAGCATGATCCCGCCGACCCGCCAGATGTAGCCGGTGTCCCCGGTGATCACGCCGTTGTCGATGATGTCGGCGTTGAGCGCCGGCAGGAACAGCACGCACATCGTCTGCACGGTCGTGAGCGCGAGCACGATCAGCAGCTGCTTGCGATAGGGACCCAGGTAGTCCCGCAGCATGCGGAGCAGCATCGTCAGTCGCCGTCCTTCAGTTCGTGGGCCAGCACGTCGAGGGCCTCCAACACGTGGTCGATCATCTGCGAGTCGTCGTCGGTCGCGAGCCAGCGGCGGGTGGCGACCCGCACGGCGGCCATGGCCGCGCCGGCGAGCACCGCGGCGCGGGTCTCGGGGTCGTCGCGGTCGGCGAGCCGGGGGAGGATCGCGGCGGCGAGCCCGTCCTCCCAGGCGATCTGGCGCTCGACCGAGCGAGCGGCGAGCGCCGGCGAGCCCGACATGATCTGCGACCGCACGACGGCCCGGCGGCGGTCCGCCTGGTAGTCGCGGGCGAGCGACTGGAGCGCCTCGCGGAGCGAAAGCAGGACGGGCTCGTCGACCGGGCGGGCCGCGACGGCGGCGAGGAGGGCGTCCCGGTGCGCCCGGGAGTCGGCGAGCAGCAGGTCCTCCTTGGTCTCGAAGTAGCGGAAGAGCGTGCTCTTCGAGACCTCGGCGTGCTCTGCCACCTCGTCGACCGTGACGTTGTCGAAGCCGCGCGCCGCGAACAGCTCGAAGGCTGCGTGCTGGAGGCGTTCGCGCTTCTGCTCCTTGTTGCGCTCGCGCAACCCGGGGCGTTCGTCGGAGGCTGTGGTGGGGGAGGGACCCGGCGAAATCTGGGCCTGAGTGCTGTTTGACACCGGGTGCCAACTTTACGACCGCCCGGTCGCCGGTCGCCACCGGGTTCCGTGTGACGTCCGACCGGGCGGCATGCGGTTGCGGAGCCCCGCCGGCTCGTGGTCCCGGCCGGCTCGCCCGGACGCGCAGGACCCCTGCCGTGGGGCAGGGGTCCGGTGGCGGAGACGGTGGGATTCGAACCCACGGTGGCCTTGCGACCACAACGGTTTTCGAGACCGTCCCATTCGTCCGCTCTGGCACGTCTCCGGGTGCGACGATAGCGGCGGCCCCAGGGGACCAGCACAACCGGATCCGGGCGTCGGTCACCGTCGGCCGGCGAAGAACTCCTGCAGCAGCCCCGCGCACTCGTCGCGGCGGACCCCGACGCGGACGGGGAACTCGTGGTTCAGCCGGGGGTCCTGGCCGAGGTGGTACAGCGTGCCGAGCGAGCCGGCGTCGAAGCTCTCGGTGCCGATGACGACGCCTCCGATGCGGGTCGCCCAGAGCGCGCCGGCGCACATGGGGCACGGCTCCAGGGTCACCACCATCAGGCAGTCGTCGAGCCGCCAGCGCCCCAGCTCGGCGCACGCGTCGCGCAGCGCGAGGACCTCGCCGTGCGCCGTGCCGTCGTGGGTCAGCTCGCGCTCGTTGTGCCGGCGCGTGAGGAGCCGGGGCGACCCGACGCCGTCGACCTGCACGACCACCGCGCCGATCGGCACGTCGCCGTGGAGCGTGGCCGCCCGAGCCTCTTCGATCGCGAGGTCCATCCAGCGCTCGTGCTCGGGTGAGGCCGCCAGCACGGGCGACGGCCGGGGAGCGGTCATCGCCGGGACCGTAGCCCCCTCAGTCGCAGGCGGGTTCCGTCCACAGCAGCGCCGGTCGCCCCGCGGCGGCGTCGGCGACGGGGGCCACCCGCACGCGGTGCGCCCGGAGCGCGATGGCGGCGAAGCCGCTGCCCGGGCCGTCGGGCCAGATGGTGGCCGGGTCGAACCCGACGGGCTCGGGCGTGGACGCGATCCGGTCCCACACGTCGACGACCTCGTCGTCGGCGACCCACGCCGCGTGGCAGTCGACCGTGAGCACGTCCTGGGCCGGCGACCACCACGTGAGGCTCACCCAGGGCGACGCCGACAGGTGCCGCCGGCGGAGCGCCGTGGGGCGCGACGTGACCCAACCCCGGGGCGCGCCGTCGTCCCAGCGCAGCACGGGGTGCACGACCCGGGTCCGGGGGACGCCGTCGGGGCCGACGGTCGCCATGGTCGCCCAGACGACGTCGGCGGCGATGCGCTCGGCGTGCGTCGCGACGTCGTCGAGGGTCGCGGCGGAGGAGGTGGTGAGGGCCATGGCGCCAGCATAGCAAATCCACAACCAATGTTGTGCAACTAAGGTGGTGGGATGCCGAAGCGCGCCGTGCCGCCGACCGCCGACGAGCCCGAGCCGCTCCCGCTCGACCAGGACCCCGCGCTGGCGCTGCAGGTGCTGGCCCGGCAGCTCGCGACGGCGACCATGGACGACGTTCGCGCCGCGGTGCCGGCGCCTGTGCGCGAGAGCGACGGCTACGTCTTCCAGCACCTGCTGCCGGGGCCGCTCACCGTCGGCGAGCTGGCCGAGCGGCTCGGCATCACCCAGCAGGGCGCCTCGAAGGCCGTGCTCGACATGGATCGACGGGGCCTCGTCGTGCGCAGCTCGGACCCCACCGACCGTCGCATCCGCCGGGTCGGCCTGACGCCGGCCGCCCTGGGCGCCGTGCACGCGGCCCGGCGGTCGCGCCAGGCCTTCGCCGACGCCGTCGAGTCCACGCTCGGTCCGCGGCGGGCCGCCACGTTCCGCCGGGCGCTGCTCGACCTGCTCGCCGCCACCGGCGCCGACGCCGCCGTCGAGCGGCGGTCCGTCCCGGCTCCCGACTGAGGCCGCCTGATCCGCGGTCGCGCCGATCTCGACACGGCCCGGACGCGACGACTGCGCCCTCAGGTGGCGGCCAGGCGATCTGCGGCACACCGGAGGTTCCGCTGAGAGCTGCTGCCTTCCGGCCCTGACCCGGTTCACGGGCTCCGGTCGCACAGGACCCGGCCGCCGCCTGAGGACGCAGGCGTGCAGTCAGGCTATCGTCCCGCCCCGGAGACGTGCGAGAGCGGCCGAATCGGCACGCTTGGAAAGCGTGTGTGGGGAAACTCACCGTGGGTTCGAATCCCACCGTCTCCGCCACGGGTGGCGGGACCCGGTCGGCGTGCGCCCCCGGCGACCCGGCCGGTCCCGGACCGCTCCTCCGGCTCCTCCCCGACCCGTTCGCGTGGGCGCGGCCCGCCGCCGGCGGTGCCGACCGGTTCGACGGACGCGTGGGCGGCGCCCTCCGGCCGGGAGCGTCGGACCGACGTCGGTAGGATCCCTCCGTGGCGCACCAATCCCTCTACCGTCGCTACCGGCCCCGCCGGTTCGGGGAGGTCCGTGGCCAGGACCACGTCGTCCGGGCGCTGCAGAACGCGGTGCGCACCGGCACCGAGGGCCACGCCTACCTCTTCTCCGGTCCCCGCGGCACCGGCAAGACGTCCACCGCCCGCATCCTGGCCAAGGCGCTGAACTGCGAGGACCTCCAGGACGGTGAGCCGTGCTGCGTGTGCTCCGCCTGCGTCGAGATCGAGTCGGGCCGCAGCTTCGACCTGTTCGAGCTCGACGCTGCGTCCAACAACGGCGTCGACAACATCCGCGACCTGGTCGAGCGGTCGGCGGTGGGTTCGCCGGGACGCAACAAGGTGTACATCCTCGACGAGGTCCACATGCTCACGCCGGCCGCGTCGAACGCGCTGCTGAAGACGCTCGAGGAGCCGCCCGAGCACGTGACCTTCGTGCTCGCCACCACCGATCCGCAGAAGGTCCTGCCGACCATCCGCAGCCGGACGCAGCACTACGAGTTCCAGCTGCTGTCGGCCAAGGAGCTCACCGACTACGTCCGCTGGATCGCCGACGACGCGCCGCTGGATCTGGACGAGGCGTCGGTCGACTACGTCGTTCGCCAGGGCCGCGGCTCGGCGCGCGACACGCTCTCCGCGCTCGACCAGGTCGTCGCCGCCGGCGGCGTGATCACCCGCGACGCACCCGTCGACCAGCTGCTGCAGGCCCTCGCCGACCGCGACAGCGGCGCAGCCGTGCTCGCAGTCTCCGGTGCCCTCGCCCTCGGCCACGACCCCCGCGTGCTGGCCGAGGCGCTGCTGTCCGAGCTCCGGGACGCCTTCCTGCTGTCGCTCGGCGTGGAGGTGCCGCACCTCGTCGACGCCGACGGCGAGCGGCTGGGGGAGTGGGCCCGGACGCTGGGCACGCCCACCCTGACGAGGGCGATGGAGGCCGTCGGCGCCGCCACGGTCGACATGCGCCAGGCCGCCGACCCCCGCGTGCCGCTCGAGGTGGCGCTCGTGCGGCTCTGCTCCTCGTCGGGCTCGGGTGCCGGCGCCGGCGGTGCCGCTGCCGGCGCGCCGGCGGCGTCCGACGACGGCGTGGTGGCGGAGCTCCTCCGGCGGATCGAGTCGCTCGAACGGGCGCTGGCCGACGGCGGCGGCACCTCGGGTGCGCCGTCGGGTGGTCGGGCCCGTGCCGCGGCCGCGGCGCCCGCACCCGCTCGCCCTCGCCCCGATGCGGCGGCGCCGGCCGCGTCGGCCGACGCGCCCGCCACGACACCGTCGGCCGCAGCAGCACCGGCCGCGACACCGCCGGCGCCCGACGCCGAGGCACCGGCCGCATCCGACGGGCCCGCGGGCGAGGCGGGTGACGGGCCCGCCCGGGCGCGCGCCGCCCTGGGTGCGCTGCGGTCCCGCAAGGCCGAGAGCGCCGGCGACGCGCCGGCCGAGGGCGCACGTCGGCCCGCGGCGCCCAAGGCCCCGCCCGCACCCCGGGCCCCGCGCCCGGGCGGACAGTCCGCTGCGCCCTCCGCCCCTGCTGCCCCCGCTGCGCCATCCGGGTCGTCTGCGCCGGCCGATCCTGGGGAGCCGCCCGCGCCAGCGTCGCCGCCCGACGTCGCGCCCGCGGCGGCGCCGGCCGAGCCGGCCCCCGCCGCGGCGGCGCCGCCAGGGTCCGAGCCGTCGCCGGTCGCACCGGCTCCCACCGCCGCGGCCGCGCCGCCGTCTCCGGCCGGTGGCCCCGACCGCGACGCCCTGGCCCTCGCCTTCGGCGACGTCGTCATGCCGAGCCTCAAGGGCATGGCCAAGGCGATCTACAGCGGCGGACGGTTCGTCTCGGTGGGGGACCAGGGCGCCGTGTTCGCGCTCGACAACGCGCCGACCCGCGACCGGGCCGAGCGGTTCCGCCCCGAGGTGGAGGCCGCGCTGACCGCGCACTTCGGCACGCCGGTGCACCTGGTGCTGGTCGACGCCCTCGACCCCGACGCCGGCCCGCCGCCCGGATCCGACCCCCCGCCTGCCGCCGCGGCACCGCCGCCGTCGCCCGCGCCCGCCCGGCCGGCCAGGTCCCAGCCGGCGCCGTCCGAGCCCGAGCCGTCCGAACCGCCACCGGTGGAGCCCGCCGGCGCCGAGGCCCCGGCGCCGCGCCGTGGTCGGCCCGAGCCGGCCGCCGAGCTCGAGACGGCGCCCGCCGCCGATGACACCGCGGACGACGACGAGTCGGCCATCATCGACGTGCACGAGCTGGAGGACGCCGACGTGGCCGCCACCGGCGTGGAGAAGCTGACCAAGGCGTTCCCCGGCGCGGTCCTGGTGGATGGCGCCGACGGCACGACGTGACCGATCCGAGGACCCGACGATGAGCGGCGAGCGCGACCAGGACGAGGCGGCCGAGGCCGAGGTGGTGTCGGGCGAGATCGTCCCCGACTCGGACATGGGCGGCCTGGGCGGGCCCGACCTGTCCGGCCTCGTCGGCGGGGACGACCTCGACGCGGGGCTGGACCTGGGCGCGATGTTCCAGATGGCGCAGGACATGGGCGCCCGCATGCAGGAGGCCCAGGAGGAGCTCGCCGCGACCGAGGTCGAGGGCACCGCTGGCGGGGGCGTCGTGTCGGTCACGCTCAACGGGCACCTGCACCTCGTGCGGGTCCACATCGATCCTGGTGCGGTCGACCCCGAGGACCTCACGATGCTCGAGGACCTGATCGTCGCCGCGTGGTCCGACGCCCGCGACCAGGTCGCCCAGCTCCAGGCGCAGGCCGACCCGCTCGGCGGCATGGGCGGTCTCGGTGGCCTCGGCGGACTGCTGGGCGGCTGAGTGGGGACCACGTACGCCACGTCCGTCCAGGACCTGATCGACGCACTCGGCCGGCTGCCCGGCATCGGCCCGAAGTCGGCGCAGCGCATCGCCTTCCACCTCCTCAAGGTCGACGCCGAGGAGGCCAACCGGCTGGCCCGCGCCATCGTCGAGGCCAAGGAGCGAGTCGGGTTCTGCTCGCGCTGCTTCAACCTCGCCGAGGGCGACCTGTGCACCATCTGCGCCGACGAGCGCCGCGACACCCACGTGCTCTGCGTCGTCGAGGAGCCCCGCGACGTCGTCGCGATCGAGCGGACCCGCGAGTTCAAGGGCCGCTACCACGTGTTGCAGGGCGCGATCGACCACCTGCAGGGGGTCAGCCCCGAGCAGCTGAAGATCAAGGAGCTGCTCGCCCGCATCGGCGACGAGGCGATCACCGAGGTCATCGTCTGCACGAACCCCAACATCGAGGGCGAGGCGACCGCGCTCTACCTCACCCGCGTCCTCAACATGCCGGGGCTCACGGTGTCGAGGATCGCCAGCGGCCTGCCCGTCGGCGGCGACCTCGAGTACGCCGACGAGCTCACGCTCGGTCGGGCCCTCGAGGGCCGCCGCGTGATCGAGCAACCCCCGACCCCCACCCCCTGACCCGCCCGCCCCCCGCTTTGGCGGCGGTTTTCGTCGTCTGCCGACGGAAAGCAGCGCCAAAGCGGGGACGGGGGGCGGCAGAACGTCACCGGAGGCCGGCGGCCACCTCGCTGACGAGCCCGTCCGGGTCCCGCCTCGCGGTGATCCAGGTGTAGGCGAGCACGGTCCAGCCCTCGAGCTGGAGCCGGTTCTTGCGCATCTCGTCCCAGGCCAGCTGGGTGGGCGTCTGGTGGTAGGCGTGCCCCTCGCACTCCACCGCCAGCATGTGGTCGGGCCAGGCGAGGTCGAGCAGGAAGTGGAGGTCGTCGCACTGGACCCGGTGCTGGAGGACGGGCTCGGGGAGCCGGGCCTGACGCAGCAGGCGGAGCACCATCGTCTCGAAGTCGCTCCCCGGTGCCGGTGCCCCGCACGGGCGATCCTCCAGGACCGCCCTCATCCGCCCGATCCCGTTCCGTCCCGGGCGGGCGAGCTCCCTGAACCGATCGTGCACGCGCTCGTACGTCGTCAGCTTCCTGCGGACCGCGTCATCGAGCATCGATCCGAGTCGATGGGCACCTACGTAGCGGCCCATGTCGATCAGCGTCCGGGTGACCGACGTGACCGGGATCCCGTCGAGCGCGTCGCGGTCGCGTCCGGGCAGGTCGTACGTCTCGTGGAGGTGGGCCGACGGCGAGCTGCGCCGTCCGCCCCTCGGGCTCACCACGTCGATCGCACCCGGGCGGAACCGGTCGAGCGCGGCGAGCGCCGCGGCGGACCGGTGGGAGCTCACGGCCTGGGGTCCGCCTCGAAGGACCTCGACCATGACCTCCTGTCGCCACGTGGCCGGCGCGCCCACCACCGTGAACAGGCCGGCGCCCCGTCGGTGCAGGAAGCCCGTCCGGACCAGGGTCCGGATCCGTCCGTCGGTGAGGCCGGCTCGCCTGAGCTGCGAGAGGACCACGCACCCGTGCGCGTCGGCCGCGATCGCCGCGACCTCGTCGAAAACTGACACTGCTTCCCTCCAAGTCGGAGCTCGGGGGGAAGCAGTGGCCGCTGCGTTTGGCGGCGGTTTCCGTCGTCAGACGACGGAAACCACCGCCAAAGCGAGATGAGGGGTCGGGTCAGAGGGTCTTGAGCAGGAGGGCGTCGCCCTGGCCGCCGCCACCGCAGAGGGCGGCCGCACCGATGCCGCCACCGCGGCGCTTGAGCTCGTTGAGCACGTGCAGCGCCACGCGGGTGCCGGACGCGCCGATCGGGTGGCCCAGCGCGATGGCGCCGCCGTTGACGTTGGTGATCTCGTCGGTGATGCCGAGGTCCTTCATGGAGGCGACGCCGACGGCGGCGAAGGCCTCGTTGAGCTCGAACAGGTCGACGTCGGACACCGACTTGCCGGCCCGCTCGAGCGCCTGCTTGATCGAGCGCGAGGGCTGGGTCAGCAGCGACGGGTCGGGACCGGCCACCTCGCCGTAGCTCAGGATCTCGCCGAGCGGGTCGCCACCGATGCGCTCGGCCGCGGCCTTCGACGCGACCACGACGGCGGCGCCGCCGTCGGAGATCTGCGAGGCGTTGCCGGCGGTGATGTTGCCGGCCTTGTCGAACGCCGGGCGCAGGGCGCCGAGCGAGTCGAGCGTGGTCTCGGCGCGGACGCCCTCGTCCTCGGAGAAGACGACCGGGTCGCCCTTCCGCTGCGGGATCGACACGGCGACGATCTCGTCGTCGAACAGGCCGTCCTTCTGCGCCTTGGCCGCACGCTCGTGCGACTTGGCGGCCACCTCGTCCTGCTCCTCGCGGGAGATGCCGGCGGAGGCGGCGTACTTCTCGGTGCCGGCGCCCATCGCGCACTGGTCGAAGGCGCAGAACAGGCCGTCGTGCATCATCGAGTCGACGACCTTCTTGTCGCCCATGCGCATGCCGGCCCGGGCGTCGGGCAGCAGGTACGGCGCGTTGGTCATGGACTCCATGCCGCCGGCGACGACGACGTCGGCGAGGCCGGCCTGGATCAGCAGGTCGGCGAGCATGATCGAGTGGATGCCCGACAGGCAGACCTTGTTGACCGTCGTCGAGGGCACCGTCATCGGGATGCCGCCCGCGACCGCGGCCTGGCGGGCCGTGATCTGGCCGGCGCCGGCGAGCAGCACCTGGCCCATGAAGACGTAGTCGACGTCCTCGCCCTGCACGCCCGCCCGCTCGAGGGCGGCCTTGATGGCGATGCCGCCGAGGTCGGCGCCGGAGAAGCCGGCGAGGGAGCCTGACAGCTTGCCGATGGGGGTCCGGGCCCCCGAGAGAATCACCGAGCCGGGCATTGCCACTCCAAAGGATCAGGGGAGCCCCGCGGGCCCCCTCCTGCGGTCCGGCGATGTTACCGCCGGGTAGCCTCGCCGGCCCACTCGGACGCGCCGCCGTGGGCCACCCACGTCGCCCGGTCGATCGCGTAGAGCACGTGGCGCACGAGGTGCGGCGACGCCACCGGGTCGACCGACGGGTGGTCGAAGTCCCGCTCGGGCCGGTGGCGCAGGCCGATCTTCTCCATCACCCGGCGGCTGTTGGCGTTCTGCGGGACCGTGAAGCTGACGATCTCGTCCAGCCCGAGGTCGTCGAAGCCGAGGCGCAGCGCGGCCGTAGCGGCCTCGGGGGCGTACCCCCGGCCCCACGCTGCGTGCGCCAGCCGCCAACCCACCTCGACCAGGCCGGGCGCGACGTGGTCGGCGGGCCACAGGCCCGTGTAGCCGACGAAGCCCGGCGCCTCGTCGGGTGCGGCCGGTGCGACCACCTCGACCGCCCACAGTCCCCACCCGCGTTCGCGCCAGCTGGACTCGATCCGGTCCACGAACGCGTCGGACTCGGCCCGGCCCAGGGTCGACGGGTAGTGCTCCATCACGACCGGATCGGCGTTGATCGCCGCGAACGGCGCGCGGTCCTGCTCCGTGAAGCGACGCAGCAGCAGCCGCTCGGTCCGCACCGGTTCCACGGCCCCCACGTGCCCGACCCTACGGGAGCCGTCGTCCGGCGCCCGGCGAATACGGTGGCGGCCATGGGCCGTGGGAACTCGGGACGGGCGATGCATCGGGGACGGGCGGTGCATCGGGGACGGGCGATCGTGGCGATCGCGGTCGCGGCGGTGGCGCTCGCGCTGGCGGGGGCGGCGGGCTCGTCGGACGACTCGGCGAGCGACGCGGGTGACGACGGCGGCGGTGACCGGACCACCACCGAGGCGACCACGACGACCGCCGCGCCGCTGGCTCGCTACGCCGGCCACCGCAGCGAGGTCTACTCGGACCCCGCGAACTGGATCTGCCGGCCCGAGCTCGACGACGTGTGCGACACCGGCCTCGACGCGACGGTGCTCGACGCCGACGGCACGATGGCCGACGAGCCGTGGGAGCCCGACCCCGACGCCCCGGTCGACTGCTTCTACGTGTACCCGACGATCTCCGCGGACGACGGCGACTACAGCGACCTGGTCGCCGGCGACGAGGAGCGGTTCGTCGCCCTCAACCAGGTCGCCCGCCTCGGCAGCGGGTGCCGGGTGTTCGCACCCGTCTACCGGCAGCGCACCCTCGCCGGGCTGACCCGGTCCTTCGGCGGCGGCGCCCCCGGCACGGCGACCGACCAGCCGTACCAGGACGTGCTCGACGCGTGGCGCCAGTACATGGCGAACGACAACGGCGGCCGCGGCGTCGTGCTCATCGGCCACTCCCAGGGCGCGGGGCTGCTGACGCGGCTGCTGGCCGAGGAGATCGACCCGGACGAGGACGTGCGCGACCAGCTGGTCGCCGCCTACCTGGCCGGCGCCGCCGTCGCCGTGCCCGAGGGCCAGGACGTCGGCGGGGCGCTCCAGCACGTGCCGCTCTGCAGGGAACCCGAGCAGGCCGGGTGCGTCGTCACATGGGCGTCGTTCCGCTCCACCTCGCCGCCGCCCGAGAACGCGCTGTTCGGCAAGCCCCGCAGCGGCGTCGGCGAGGCCGGCTGCACGAACCCGGCCGCCGTGGCCGGCGGCCCGGCCGAGCTGCACCCCTACTTCCCGTCGTCGCCCGACGCCTCGATCCTCTCGACGATGGGCGCCACCGGCGGCAGCGACCAGCCGTGGGTGGACCCGGCGGTCGGGACCGTCACCACCCCGTTCGTGACGACCCCGGGGCTCGTCACCGCCGAGTGCGTCCGCCGCGACGGCCGCTCCTATCTCGAGGTCACCGTGCACGGCGATCCGTCGGACCCCCGGCGCGACGACATCGGCGGCGATCTCACCCCGCAGTGGGGCCTGCACCTCCAGGACGTGAACCTCGTGATGGGCGACCTGGTCGAGCTGCTGTCGTCGCAGTCATCGGCCTGGCGCGAGGCGCACGACTGACCGCGCCGTCGCGCTGCGCACCGATCCGGGGAGCGCGGAGCCGCCGAGACGCCTGGGTCAACCGACGATGACCCGGCCGGTCCGCGCCCGTTCGGATGGGCGCGCGCCGGTGACCGTTGGGTAACTTGCGCGGCCATGCAGGAGATCCTCGACGCCATCCAGTCCGACGCGTCCGGCGACGACATCGCCAACCTCGCCATCCCCGAGTCCACCCGGGCGGCCCACGTGCTGCGCTCCGAGGAGGACATGTGGGAGGGCGTCGACTCGTGGGACAAGGACCCCCGCAAGAGCCTCCACGTGGGCGAGCTCCCGCTGCCGGAGCTGGCGCCCGACGAGGCCGTCGTCGCGGTGATGGCGAGCGCCATCAACTTCAACACGGTGTGGACGTCGATCTTCGAGCCGTTGTCGACCTTCGGCTTCCTCGACCGCCTCGGCCGCGAGTCGGTCTGGGGCGCCCGCCACGCGCAGGACTTCCACATCGTCGGCTCCGACGCCTCGGGCGTCGTCCTGCGGGTCGGTTCGGCCGTCCGCAACTGGAAGCCGGGTGACCGCGTCACGGTGCACTGCAACTTCGTGGACGACCAAGACCCGTCCGCCCACAACGACTCCATGCTCGCCGCCAACCAGCGCATCTGGGGCTTCGAGACGAACTACGGCGGCCTGGCCGACCTGTCGATCGTCAAGGCCAACCAGCTCATGCCGAAGCCGACGCACCTCAGCTGGGAGGAGGCGGCGGTCAACGCGCTGTGCGCCTCGACCAGCTACCGCATGCTCGTCGGCGAGCACGCCGCCCGCATGAAGCAGGGCGACAACGTCTTCATCTGGGGCGCGACCGGCGGCATCGGCGCCTACGCCACCCAGCTCGTCCTCAACGGCGGCGGCACGCCGATCGGCGTCGTGTCCTCGGAGTCCCGGGTGAAGCTCCTCAACGCGATGGGCTGCGACGCCGTCATCGACCGCAAGGCCGAGGGCTACAACTTCTGGAAGGACGAGCAGACCCAGGACGAGTCGGAGTGGCGGCGCCTCGGCAAGAAGGTCCGCTCGCTCGTCGGCGAGGACCCCGACATCGTCTTCGAGCACCCCGGCCGCTCGACGATGGGCGCCTCGGTGTTCATCACGAAGCGCGGCGGCAAGGTCGTCACCTGCGCCGCGACGTCGGGCTACATGATCGAGTACGACAACCGCCACCTGTGGATGAAGCTCAAGAGCATCATCAGCTCGCACTTCGCGAACTACCAGGAGGCGTGGGAGATGAACCGCCTCATCGACCAGGGCCGCATCCAGCCGGTGATGAGCGAGGTGTTCCCGCTCGAGCAGGTCGGCGAGGCCGCGCTGAAGGTCCACCACAATGAGGGCGAGGGCAAGATCGGCGTGCTGTGCCTCGCTCCCGAGGCCGGCCTCGGCATCACCGACCCGGCCAAGCGCGAGGCCGTCGGCGAGGACAAGATCACCCTGTACCAGCGTCACGCCCGCGGCGAGCTCTGAGCGGTTCCCCGCGCTGCGCACCACGACCTGACCGCACGAGGAGAGCCCCGATGAGCGAGAACCCCGACGCCACGTCCGGCCTGCTGACCGAGATCGACCACATCGCCATCGCGGTGCGCGACCTCGACGCCGCGGTCGACTACTACCAGAAGGCCTTCGGCGCGACCGTGGCCCACCGCGAGGTCGTCGACTCCGACGGCGTCGAGGAGGCACTGATCAAGGTGGCCGACAGCTACATCCAGCTGACGGCTGCAACGCGCGAGGACTCGCCGATCGCGAAGGCGATCGAGAAGCGGGGCGAGGGCCTGCACCACGTCGGCTACCGGGTCGACGACTGCCAGGCCGCGCTCGACGCGATGGTCGCGGCCGGCGCGACGCCGATCGACAAGGCGCCCCGCCCCGGCTCGCGGGGCACGACGGTGGCGTTCATCCACCCGAAGGGCTCCTACGGCACGCTCATCGAGCTCGTCCAGGAGTAGGTCGTCCTGCCCATCGGGGGCGACGGCGGTTTGACCCTCGTCCGCCCTGGGTACCCCATCGGTCACCTCGACGTGGAGGAGACCCATGACCTACCAGCAGCAGCCCAACCCTCACTGGCAGCAGCCCGCCGCCCAGGTGGACACCCGTGAGACCCACACCGGCAACGGCCTGAGGATCTTCCAGTTCCTCGCCGCCGCGGGCGGAGGGATCCTGTTCGTGATGGGCCTGATCGCCGTGTTCCGCGTGGACTTCGGCGCCGGCTTCCTCGACAACTCGGGTGAGGTGGCGGGCTTCGGCTTCAGCCCCGCCGCGGCCGTCGCTGCCATCCTCCTCGGTGGCGGCATCCTGGCGGCGTCGCTCGCCGACCAGGACCGGGGCACCACCGCGGTCCTCGGTCTCCTGACCGTGCTCGTCGGCATCGGCGCCATGGTCCTGTCGAGCGAGGTCGAGGGCGTCCAGGTCGACCGTGACTCGGCCCTCCTGTTCGTCGTGCTCGGCGCCGTCGTGTTCGTCCTCGGACTCCTGCCCTGGGTGTCCGGGCGCCGGCGGGTCACGACCTACACCTGACGTGACCGGCTGACCCGAGACAGCGATCGCCTGGCCCGACCCGGCGCACGCCCGGAGCGCGAGACTCCCGGCGTGCGCCGGGTCGTCGCGTTCCTGCTGTGCTCGACCGTGCTCGCGGCCGGGTGCGCCGCCACCGACGACGCCTCGAGCGCGCCGACGACCGCGCCCCACTCGTCCACGTCGTCGACCATCGCGCCATCGACCACCACCGGCGACGGTGCACCGTCCACCACCGGCGCCGACGCCGCGGCGAGCGGGTGCCCCGATGGCGGGGCGCGACCGATCGGGACCTTCGGCGTGGGCCGCTCGGAGCGGACCGCGGTGGATCCCTCGCGGCCGACCACCCCCAGGCCCGAGTGGGCCGAGCGGGCCGCGACCGACCGGACGCTGCCGTACGTCGTCCTGTACCCGGCGGAGGTCGCGCCGCTCGACGGCGGCGCCGGCACCTCCGATGCCGCTCCGTCGGGCGACGGGCCGTTCCCGGTCGTCATGTGGTCGCACGGCATGGGGTCGGCCGGCACCGAGCGCAACGACACCCTCGCCCGCTGGGCCAGCGCCGGCTACGTGGTCGTGGCGCCGACGTTCCCGCTCAGCAGCCGGGCGCCCGATGCCTCGGACCTGCTGAACCAGCCGGGCGACGTCGCGTTCGTGCTCGACCAGGTCCGCGCCGCCACGGCCGCGGGCGGCGACCCGCTGCACGGTCTCGTCCGGCCCGACTGCGTGGCGGTGGCCGGGCACTCGATGGGCGGCGGCACCACGCTCGCCGCGGCCTACGACCCGCGGACCGCGTCGATCGCGCCGCGGGCGATCGTCGACATCGCCGGCCTGCTCCCGACCGAGGCCGGCGGTCGGGCGATCGCCGACATGGCCCCGCTCCCCGCCCTGGTGGTGCACGGCACGGCGGACCGCACGGTGCCGTACCGGGTGGCCGAGGCGGCCGTCGCCGCGCTGCACGGACCGACCTGGTTCCTCTCGTTCCCCGACGGCGGCCACAGCGACCTGTTCGCCCCGCCACGCGGCGACGTGCTCGACCGGGCGGTGACCGCGTTCCTCGACGCCGAGCTCAAGGGCGCGCCGGCGGCGCTCGACGAGCTGCCCGCCGCGGTCGCGTCGTCGGGGGTGGCGACCCTCCAGGTGCTGCCGGCCCGGTGATCGCCCCGGCGCCGGGCGCCCGGCCTCGCGGCCACGGCGCCGGCGCGTCCCGAACTGTGGTGGGATGTCCGGCGGCGCCGCCGGGCGCGCCGCCCGAGCGCGGCAGCAACGACACCAGGGGGTGGCAGGGATGGCACACGAGGTCCGCGGCGTGGTGGCGAAGGCCGTCGGCGAACCGGTCACGATCGAGACGATCATCGTCCCCGACCCGGGTCCCGGCGAGGCGCTCGTGCGGATCCAGGCCTGCGGGGTCTGCCACACCGACCTCCACTACCGGGAGGGCGGCATCAACGACGAGTTCCCCTTCCTCCTCGGCCACGAGGCGGCGGGCATCGTCGAGGCGGTCGGCGAAGGCGTGTCGAACGTCGAGCCGGGCGACTTCGTCGTCCTGAACTGGCGAGCCGTCTGCGGCGAGTGCCGCGCCTGCCGCAAGGGCCAGCCCTGGTACTGCTTCGCCACGCACAACGCGACGCAGAAGATGACGCTCGCCGACGGCACCGAGCTCAGCCCGGCGCTCGGCATCGGCGCCTTCGCCGAGAAGACGCTCGTGGCAGCCGGCCAGTGCACCAAGGTCGACCCGGCCGCCGAGCCCGAGGTCGCCGGCCTGCTCGGCTGCGGCGTCATGGCCGGGCTCGGCGCGGCGATGAACACCGGCGGGGTCGACCGGGGCGACACCGTCGCGGTGTTCGGCTGCGGGGGCGTCGGCGACGCCGCGATCGAGGGCGCCAGGGTGGCCGGCGCGACGACGATCGTGGCGGTCGACATCGACGACCGGAAGCTCGAGCAGGCGAAGCGGTTCGGCGCGACGCACACGGTGAACTCGACCAAGGAGGACCCGGTCGAGGCGATCCGTGACGCGACGGGCGGGTTCGGCGCGGACGTGGTGATCGAGGCCATCGGCCTCCCGCAGACCTACGAGCAGGCCTTCTACGCCCGCGACCTCGCCGGCACCGTGGTGCTCGTCGGCGTGCCGCGGCCCGACATGACGATCGAGCTGCCCTACCTCGAGGTGTTCGGCCGGGGCGGCGCGCTGAAGTCGTCGTGGTACGGCGACTGCCTGCCCGAGCGGGACTTCCCGATGCTGATCGACCTCTACCTGCAGGACCGGCTGAACCTGAAGGGCTTCGTCTCGGAGACGATCGCGCTCACCGACGTCGAGGAGGCGTTCCACAAGATGGAGCGCGGCGAGGTGCTGCGCTCGGTCGTCGTGCTCTGAGCGCTCAGTCGAGGGCGGCGACCGGGCGGAACCACCCCGACGGCGCGAGCTCGTGGCCCATGCGCTCGGCGTACTGGTCGAAGTACACGCGCGCCACGAGCTCTCGGCGGCTGCGCACGTCGGCCTTGTCGAAGATCGACTTGAGGTGGTCCTGCACGGTGTAGCGGGACATGTGCAGGGCGGACGCGATCTCCTTGGTGCCCTCGCCCTGCAGCACCAGCTGCACGACGTCGCGCTCGCGGGCGGTGAGGCCGAACGCGGCGACGACGAGCGGGACGATCTCGGGCGGCCGGGCCTCCTCGATCGTGATGACCACGTCGCCGCCCGTGCCGTCGGCGCTCGTGAGCGGCGACGAGTGGAGGACGAGCCAGCGGCCGTCGTCCGTGCGCACCCGGGCGCGGGGCGGCGTGGCCACGACGCCGGCGGCGTACCGGCGGGCCCCCGCCACGAGCGCCCAGAGGATGGAGGACGCGGTCGCCATGTTCGGACCGTTCGAGAGCGCGTCCAGGACGTCCTCGGCGCCGGCGGACATCTGGCGGAGCTGGTCGTCGGCGCCCACGACCAGGACGACGGGCCCGTGGAGCCCGGCGGTCCCGCCGGGACCGGTGTGCCGGGCGAGGATGCCGGTGCGCAGGCCGGCCGCGTAGGCCCCCGACAACGAGGCCATGAACTCCACCTCGGCGGGGCTGAACGGCTCGTCGTCCGAACCGCGGAAGATGGCGATGCCGCCCCAGGACTCCGTGCCGGCCCTGCCCACCAGCCGGAGCTCGTCGGCGTAGCCGTAGTAGGGCGTGATGAGCTCCTCGATGCGGTGGATCGACGAGGCGGCCCCACCGGTCGAGGCGTGCATGCCCGCCGCGGGGAAGTCGGCCCGGAGGAGCTCGGCGAAGCTCGTGGGGTCGTCGACGCCGTACTCGATCAACCCCCACAGGTGGTCCTGGTCGTCCTGGCCGTAGAGGTCGCCGAACTTGAACACGCTCGTGACCATGTTCGTCGCCGGGTCGCAGGTCGCCATGCACGTGGCCACGTGGGGCACCGCCCGCCCGACCGACTCGGCCACCTCGGCCATGAACGTCCCCACGTCGAGCCCGGCCCGCGAGAGGACGTCGATGTCGCTGCGGACGCGGTCGAACGTGAGGGTGCTGGCCATGGGCGTCCATGATCGCCGCCCGGCGGGCCGATGGACACCCCACAGTTGTGGGGGTCGCCCCGGTCCCGCCGCCGCCGGCCCCCAGCTCCCTGGCGGCACGGGATGTCGGCCGGCGGGGGAGGTGCCGCACGGTGGTCCCATGCACGACACCGACCACACCAGCACGTCCGACCGCAGCGGCACCGCCGGCGGAGCCGGAGCCGACCTGCCCGACCGGCCGTCCGTCCCGGAGCGGCCCCGGCACCTCCCCGTCGAGATCGCCCCCGACACGTTCGTCATCCAGGACACCGCCGGCGAGGGGGTCGCGCCCGTCGCGGTGCACATGAACTCGATGGTGATCCGCGGCGTCGAACCCGTCGTCGTCGACACGGGTGCCCCGTCGAACCGGGACCGCTACCTCGAGGACCTGTTCGGCCTGGTCGAGCCCGCCGACGTCCGCTGGGTCTTCCTCTCCCACGACGACGTCGACCACTACGGCAACGTCGACGCGGTGATGGACCTGTGCCCGAACGCCACGCTCATCACCTCGTGGTTCATGACCGAGCGGTTGGGCGCCGAGCTGCGCGTGCCCCCGACCCGCTGGCGGTGGGTGGGCGACGGCGAGTCGTTCGACGCCGGCGACCGGGTGCTCACGGCCATCCGCCCGCCGCTCTACGACTCGCCGACCACCCGCGGCCTGTTCGACCCGCGGACCGGCGTGTACTGGGCGTCGGACTGCTACGCCACGCCGGTCGCGACCGGCACGGCGTTCGTCGAGGACCTCGACCCCGAGGCGTGGCGCGAGGGCTTCATCTCGTTCGGCACGTGGAACAGCCCGTGGGTGTCCCTGGTCGACCGCGATCGCTACCTCACCGAGTGCCGCCGGGTCACGGAGCTCCCGCTGTCCGCGATCGCCGGCACCCACGCCCCGACGATCGAGGCGAGCGACCTGTCGGCGGCGCACGACATGCTGCTGCGGCTCCCCGGCGATGCCGTCCCGCCGCAGCCGGGCCAGGAGCTGCTGGAGCAGATCCAGGCCGCGATGGCGACGGCGGGCGCCCCGGTCCGGGCGGGCTGACGGGATCCCCGGTCCGGGGACTGGACGGCGGCGCCCGGGGATAACGTCGGACCGGTCGGGCTGGACGGTCCGACGTCACCCCCACCGAGGAGACCTCCAGTGCCCGACCTCATCGCCATCGGCTACGACGACACCACGACCGCCCTGTCCGCGATGGACGAGGTGGGCGTCCTCGCCTCCGACCTGGTCATCCAGCCCGACGCCGTCGCGGCGATCATCCGCGGCGAGGACGGCAAGTTCAAGACCGTCACGAACCAGCACGAGGTCGGCGCCGGTGCCACCTGGGGCATGTTCTGGGGCCTGCTGTTCGGCATCCTGTTCTTCGTGCCCATCTTCGGCATGGCGATGGGCGCCGCGTTCGGCGCCCTCGGCGGCAAGCTCGCCAAGGACTCGATCAGCAAGGACTTCCAGGAGCAGGTCCGGTCGGCGCTGCAGCCGGGCACCTCGGCGCTGTTCATGATCGTGGAGCAGATGACCACCGACAAGGCGCTCGACGGCCTCTCGAAGTTCGGCGGCAACGTGATCAAGACGTCGCTCAGCGCCGAGGACGAGGCCGAGATCCAGAGCCACCTGCACGGCGCGGCCTGAGCCCGTCCCGCCCCCTCCGCGGCCGCCGGCCACCCGGGTCGCCCGGGGTCCGGCGGCCGTGTCGCGCCGGCCCGCTCGTCGCGGAACGCGCACAGGCGCCGGCGGGCTACCGTCTCGGTGGGAGCGACGGATCACCCGGTTCTGGTGGTGTCGCCCACCCACCTGTGCCCGACGATGGGCGCAGCACGCCGACAGGAGGCCCGGAGCCACATGAGCGACACCGATGTCCACGGTCCGATCGATTTCGTCCTTCTCGAGTTCCCCGGTGACGTCCCCCTGGACGAGACCGCGGCCGAGCTCGCCGCCCTCGTGGATGCCGGGTTCATCGCCCTGTACGACCTGGTCGCGGTCCGCAAGGAGGCCGACGGGTCCTTCTCCGGCATCGAGCTCGACGAGCTGGACGGGTCCTTCACCGCGTTCGCCGGCGCCCGGTCGGGGCTGCTCGGCGACGAGGACCTGGCGGCCGCCGCCGACGCGCTCGAGCCCGGCACCGTGGCGGCGCTGATCGTGTTCGAGAACACGTGGGCCGCCCGCTTCGTGTCGGCGGCCTACCGCGCCGGCGGCGAGGTCGTCGCCTCGGCCCGGATCCCCGCCGCCGACGTGATCGAGGCGCTCGACGCCCTGGACGCCTGAGCGGACGATCGACCCGACCGACCGCACCGAACGAACAACGAGCACGAGGAGAGCACCATGCCAGGACTGTTGAGGGGCGTCGCCCGCACCGCCGTCGTCGCCGGGACCGCCACCGCCGTCAGCGGTCGGGTCCAGCGCCGCCAGGCCGAGAAGTACGCCCAGCGCGACGCCAACATCTACGCACAGCGGGAGCAGGCGTACGAGCAGCAGGTGGCGCCGCAGCAGCCGCAGTACGCGCCGGCTCCTGCGCCCGCTCCGGCCGCCGGCCAGGCTGACGTGCTCGAGCAGCTCAAGCAGCTGGGCGAGCTGAAGGCCCAGGGCATCCTCACCGAGGACGAGTTCGCGGCCCAGAAGGCCAAGATCCTGGGCAGCTGACCCGGGCTGCGGACCGGCCGAGGTCGGCCGGCGCGCGATCGTGCGCCGGCCGGCGTCAGACCGGGGCCTGCAGCTCCAGTCGTGGCTCGAGTGCCGGGGGCTGGCGGTCCCACAGGTCGGCGACGAGGTCGTCGCGCACGGTCCGGACGGCCGGGTCGTCCCAGCGGTTCACCCGCTGCAGCGGGTCGTCGGCCAGCGAGTACAGCTCGCCCTCGGTGCCGTCGTGCACGGCACCCGGCAGGTAGGCGGTGCACACCCAGCCGTCGCGGGTGATCGTGCGGAGGTGGACGGCGACCCCGTTGAGCTCGCTGTCCCACGCGGTGAGCTGCGCCTCGATGCCTCGCGCCGCGGCGTCGGTGTCGTCGACGGGCAGCGCATCGCCCTGCATCCAGGACTGCGGCTCGATCCCGGCGATCCCGGCGAACGTCGGCGCGAGGTCGACGAGGCCGACCGGTGCGGTCACGGTCGCAGGTGCGACGCCGGCCGAGGGGGCCGGTCGCCAGACCAGCGGCAGCCGCATCAGGCCGTCCACGTGGTACGGGCCCTTGAAGAGCAGGCCGAAGTCGCCCTGCAGCTCGCCGTGGTCGGTGGTGAACACCACGTCCAGGTCGTCGGTCCAGCCCCGGGCGTCGATGGCGGCGAGCACGCGACCGATCGCCTCGTCGATGAGCTCGACCTCGACGGCGTTGACCGCGTTCACCTCGCGCACCTGGTCGGCGGTCAACGTGGCCGGCACCCAGTGCGGCGGCGCCTCGTAGTTCGAGACCAGCTCGCCGTCGTACCAGAGCCGCCAGTGCCGTGGCTTGGCGTCGAGCAGCGTCTCGCGCTCCGCGGCCGAGGTCGGGTACCCCTCGGGGAGCTCGACGTCGCGCCAGTCGACCCGGTGCAGCTCCGACGCCGGCGGGTCCCACGGGTGGTGGGGGTCGGGGAAGCTCATCCAGCAGAAGAAGTCGTCGTCGGCGCCGAGCCCGTCGAGCCACGCGATCGTCCGGTCCGCGACCCAGTCGGTGTGGTACCAGCCCCGCTCGATCGGGTTGTGCTTCACCTGCGGCGCGCCGGTGTCGCCGAAGCCCTCGGCGTTCACCTCCATGTCCCGGTCGAGCACCGCGTAGTAGCCCGCGACCGCGTCGGGGTGCTCGCTGCCGAGCCACCGCGCGTAGTGCAGCCATCCCGCGGCGCCGTGCGTGGCGAACTCGAGGTGGTCGAAGCCGCGGTGGGGTCCGGTGCCGCCGCCGAACTGGCGATCCTCGACCGTCTCGGTGCCGAGCGAGGCGAGGCGGTTCTCGTTGAAGCGCAGGAACGGGTCGAGGAACGGCTCGAAGTGCGCCTTGCCGATCAGGGCGGTGCGGTAGCCCTCGCCGTGGAGCAGCGCAGCCACCGACGGGGCGTCGACCGGGAGGGGCACGCCGTTCATCCACACGCCGTGGGTGTGCTGGTGCTGGCCGGTGAGCATCGTCGAGCGCGACGGCATGCAGACCACCGACTGGGGGACCGCCCGCTCGTAGCGGATGCCCGCGGCGGCGAGGCCGTCGACCACCGGCGTCCGCGACAGGGCGCCGCCGTTGCATCCCAGCGTGTCGTACCGCTGCTGGTCGGTGGTGATGAACAGGATCTTGCGGCCCATCGGGTGCTCCCTCAGTAGGTGCGTTCGCCGTCGTCGAACTGCCGCCGCAGCTCCAGCAGGGCGTTGCCGCACGCCGCACCGACCACGAGGGCCATGACACCGGGCTCGGCGTCCGTCGAGTAGACGGCCATGCACGTGCCGTCGTCGAGGTCGATCACGTCGACGGTGCCCAGGTGGTGGCGCACCGGTCCGGCCTCGATCCGGTACTGCAGGCGTCGCTGCAGCGGGTCGTTGGTGATGATCCGCTCGGGCAGCGGGATCCCGGACCCGAGGGTGACCGTCCGGAGGTCGCCCTCGAGGCTCGAGTCGGTCAGGCCGGGGAACCAGCTCGCGAGCGAACCGGCGTCGGAGATCACGCCCCACACCGCCTCGGCGGGGTGCCGGAAGCGGACGTCTCGTCGCAGCGTCGCCATCGGTCGCCGATCTTGCCAGGGATGGGAGACGGGGGTTGCCCCGCACGGGGGCTCCGGTCACGCATCATGGTGGCGACGGTGATGGTCGCGGGCGGCGCCCGCAGGACGCGGGAGCGCGCACGTGGGTGAGGGTCTGTCGGCATCGGAGGTCGGCAAGGAGATCGCCGAGCACAGCAAGCACCACGGGGTGCACGACGGCGAGCACCGGGCGGTGAGCATCATCGAGGCGATCCTGCTCGCGGTGGTCGCCCTGCTCGCGGCGTGGTCCGGCTACGCGGCCGCCAAGTGGAGCACCGACTCCCGCCTGTCGCTCGCCGAGGCGTCGGCGGCCCGGACCAGGTCGAGCCAGGCCGACCTGAGGGCGATGGAGTCGCGCAACTTCGACAGCACCACGTTCAACGCGTGGTTCACGGCGTGGATCGCCGACGACCAGCAGGCGATGACCGTCGCGGAGCGGCGGTTCCGCCCCGAGTTCGAGGTCGCGTTCACGGCGTGGATGGCCACCGACCCGGCGAACAACCCGGACGCGCCTGCCGGCCCGACCTACATGCCGGAGTACGAGCAGCCTGCGGTCGAGGAGAGCAAGGAGCTGTCGGCCACCGCCGACGAGAAGTTCGAGGAGGGCTCCGAGAACGGGGGCACCGCCGACGACTACGTCCGCATCACGGTGCTGCTCGCGTCGGTCCTGTTCATCGTCGGCATCAGCAGCCAGTTCCGCCTGCGGTCGGCCCGGGTCGGGCTGATCACCGTCGGCGTGGTGGTGCTCGTGTACTGCGTCGTCCTCCTGGCCGGCGCGCCCAAGCCCCCGTTCTGATCGGTCCCGGCGCACCGCCGTGCGCCGCGGTGCGAAGCTGCAGGCCATGACCGTCGGCGACGACCTCCGCACCTCGGACCGGCGCACCTCCGGTGGGCGCCCCTCGGACCGGTCCGTGCACCCCGACCTCCGGCGGGCCGCCCGGTTGGTGCCCAGGCCGCCGCGCGCCGAGGGCCTGGCCGCCGTCCGCCGGGTCGAGGTCGGCATCGACCGCGTCGACCGTGCCGTGCGGCGCGTGGTGCCGGTGGACCGCGACGTCGAGGTCGTCGACGGCGCGACCGTCGACGGAGGCGCCTGGTCGGTCCGCGTCCACCGGCCGCCCGAGCCGGCCGACGGCCCCCGAGCCGCGCTGCTGTCGATCCACGGCGGCGGCTACGTCATGGGCCGGGCCGTGCAGGACGACGCGCTGTGCCGCGTGCTGGCCCGCGGGCTCGGGATGGTCGTGGCCTCGGTCGACTACCGGTTGGCTCCGGCGCACCCGTTCCCCGCGCCGCTCGAGGACTGCTACGGCGCGCTGGCCTGGCTGATGTCGCAGCCCGAGGTCGACGCCGACCGCGTGGCGATCGGCGGCATGAGCGCCGGTGGCGGGCTGGCGGCCGGCCTGGCGATCCTGGCGCGCGACCGGGGCGAGCTGCGCCCGGCCCTCCAGCTCCTGTCGTACCCGATGCTCGACGACCGCACGGTGCTGCGCGACGACATCGACGAGTCGGGCTTCCGCCTCTGGGGCAACCGCACCAACCGATACGGGTGGCGGTCGTACCTGGGGGCCGAGCCGGGCGCGGAGGGCCTCACCGCACCGGCGGTGCCGGCTCGGTGCGAGGACCTCTCCGGCCTGCCCCCGGCCTGGATCGGGGTCGGGACGCTCGACCTGTTCCTCGACGAGGACGTCGCCTACGCCGAGCGCCTCCGCGCCGCGGGCGTGCCGTGCGAGCTCGAGGTCGTCGACGGGGCCTTCCACGGCTTCGACCGCATCGCCGCGCGCGTCCCCGTGTCGCGGGACTTCTGCGTGGCCCAGGCGCGGGCGCTCACGCGGGCGCTCCGGCCGACGGCTGCGCCACCACGAGCCGCGACCTGACCTCAGCGCCGCCGTCGCAGGGCGCGGCGTCCGAGGACGAGGATGGCGGCGGCGCACGCCGTCATCGCCACGGCGGCGGCGCCCCCCTCGGCCGCGAGCCGTGCGGTGCGCCGGCGGCGCAGCGAGGCCAGGTCGGCGGGCCGGGGCGGGAGCGGGTCCGGAAGGCCCGGTCGCACCGGATCGGGCGCGGTCGTCGTCTCCGGGTCCAGTCGGGGCGGCCAGTCGCGACGCTCGCTGCGGAAGGTGGCGGCCGCCTCCTGTGTCGCCGTCGGGTCGTCCGCCCACGGATCGAGGTGCCACCAGGTCGCCACGAGGTCGTCCCGACCCAGGTCGATCGTGCAGTAGCCGCGCTCGGTCACCTCGGCGTAGGGCACGTGTCCGAGTCGGTTCGCCTCGCGGTCGAGGAGCCGCCACACGGCCGGCGGGTGGGCCCGCCCCATCGCCTCGGAGGAGACGGCGGGGGTGGTCACCTCGACCGCCACCGGTGCGCCGTCGGAGGTGCGCGGGCCCTCGAAGGCCCACGACGAGTGCACGTCCCCCGACAGCAGGAGGGCACGGCCCCCGGCCGCGCCACGACGGGCGAGCCAGGACGTCAGCCGGTCGCGCTCGGCGGGATACCCGTCCCACTGGTCGTCGTGCATCACGTGCCCGTCGATGACGGCGTAGCCGTTCGGGAGGAGCCGGTCGATCCACCGGAGCGGCGGTGGCCATCGCAGCTCGATCTCGTTGATCACGACGCCGCTGGCCACGACGGTCCACGGCCGATCGACGTCGGCGATCCGTTGGCGGAGCCACTCCCGCTGCTCGGCGCCCAGGAGGGAGCGGTCGGGGTCGTGCAGGTCCGGGGAGTCGTCGTCGCCGGCCTGGCGGTCCCGACCGTGGTACCGGGTGTCGAGCAGGACCAGCTCGGCCAGGTCGCCGACCTCGACGGACCGCCACGTGACGGTCGCCTCGTCCGGGTCCCGGAGGCGCGCCGGCAGCCACTCCCTCCGGGCCCGGGCCGCCGCCGCGGCCCGGTCCCGCCACGGACCGTGCTCGTCGGGGTCGTGCGCCTTCGCACCGGTCGACCACGCGTTGTCGGCGAGGTCGTGGTCGTCCCAGATGGCGACCATCGGGTGGCGGCGGTGGAGCGCCTGCGTGTCGGGGTCGGCCCGGACCTGGGCGATTCGGCGTCGATAGTCGTCGAGCGTGGTGGCGACGTGCGGCGGGTCGTGCCGACGCGGTCCGGCGGAGCCGTCGTCCTCGTAGATGTAGTCGCCGAGGTGGACGACCAGGTCGACCTCGCGCTCGGCGACAGCGCGGTACACGGTCAGCGGGGCGACGGAGTACCGGGAGCAGCACACCGTCGCGAGCCGCAGGTGCTCGGCCCCGAGGCCCGGCAACGTCCGCGTCCGACCGATCGGCGAGGTCGCCCCGTCCGCCCGGAACCGGTACCAGTAGGTGGTCGCCGGATCGAGGTCCACGGCGTCGACCACCACCGTGCAGTCGTCGTCGGCGGACGCTGCCGCTTCGCCGGATGCGACGACGCGGGTGACGTCGGGGTCGGTCGCCAGCTCCCACGTGGTCGGCCCCGGTCGGCCGAGGCGGGTCCACAGCAGGACCGAGGACCCGGTCGGCTCGAAGGACGCCACTCCGTGGGTGAACGTCGCCCCGTCCTCGCCCATCAGTCGCCTCCGGAACCGGCGTCACGCTCGGTGGGTTCCCGCTCCTTGCGGCGGACCAGGAACGCGGCCAGCGCCAGCAGCAGCACGACCACGCCGAGGCCGACCACCTCGAGCATCGCGTCCTCGAGCGCCGAACCGGACTTCGATCCCGCCTGCAACGTCGCCAGCACGATTTCCTTGATCGCAGCGATGATGCCGACGACGAGGAACGGCTCGGCCACGAGCTTCTGCTCGATCACGGTCGCCCGCACGGCGCCGAGCAGCTCGACGAAGATGAACACCAGCAGCAGCCCGTCGAGGGTGGTCTCGACCGCTGCGAGTGCCCCGTCGTCCAGACCGGTCAGCAGCTCCCAGGCGATCGCGACCAGAGCGATGGCGGCGCTGATCGTCAGCAGGACGGCGATGACGACGTACACCGAGCGCTCGGCGAGCCGCATCGACCGGTCGAGTCGATCGCCGCCGCCCGGCGCGTCGTCGTTCGGGGCGCCCGTCACATCGTGGTGACTACCCCTGTGGACGCCGGTCTACCCGGGCCGCGGTCGAAGATCACCGCAGGGCGACCGGGGCCGGGGCGGCCGCAGGTCCCCGCCAGCGGGCTCACCCGTCGGCGGGCCGGCCCCGCCCGGTCGCCCGCTGGAGCTCGTCGATCCGCTCCGATGCCTCGGCCTTGGTCAGGTCGTCGCCGACGTCGACGCCGGCCTCCTGGGCCAGGGTGTGCAGGTACGACGCCTGCGGTCCGGTCATCGGCTCGTCGCCCGTGACCCAGTCCTCCGGGTCCTTCTCGGCCTGGGGCTGCACGTCGGCCTGCTCGCTCATGGTCTGCTCCTCGCATCGGGTCCGCCCGGGGTCTGCCCCACGAACGCACGTTCGATGCATCGCGGGCAGGGGACTCTCACGTGCCGCGCCCGCCCCCCGAGGTCGCGCCCTGCCCGGCGCCGCCCTGCCCGGCGCCGCCCGCCCGTGCGGGCGGCGCCGTACTGTCCGCGATCGAACCGGGTAGCCGCAGGAGCGTGCCCACGCCCCGTCGGCCCCACCGCAGGGTCGCCGCAGGGGCGGCGATCGGGACGGCGCTGGTCGCCGTGGCCGCCGGCTGCGGCCGGGCCGGCTTCCCCGACCCCGCCTCCGACCAGGCGGAGGACGTGCTGCGCGAGTGGCGCACCGTGCTCGCCATCGCGACGGCCCTCGGCGTGTTCGTCGTGCTGCTGCTCGGCGTCGCCGTGGTGCGAGGGCTCCGGGCCCGGCGTCGCGGCGACGAGCCGTCGGCCAACAGCGGCAGCGTCCGTTGGGAGCTCGCCTACACGATCGTGCCGCTCCTGCTCGTCGGCGCCGTCTTCGCGCTGTCCGTCGTCACCGATCGCGCCATCGCCCGCCACGGCGGCGACCCCGACGTCCAGATCGAGGTGGTGGCGTTCCAGTGGGGCTGGACCTTCGACTACGGCGACGGCCGGGTCGTCCGCGGCCAGGCCCGTGAGGACCCCGTGCTGGTGCTGCCGGTCGGACGATCGGTCCGGCTCGAGCTGCGCGGGCGCGACGTCATCCACTCGCTGTTCGTCCCGGTGTTCGGCACCAAGCTCGACGTCGTGCCGGGACGGGTCAACACCCTCGACGTCCGACCGAACCGCACCGGCACCTTCCTGGGCCAGTGCGCGGAGTTCTGCGGGATCGACCACGCCCACATGAACTTCGTCGTCCGCGTGGTCGACGACGAGGAGTACCGGCGATGGCTGGACGGCGCGTGACCGGACCGCGACGGGGGAGGCCGCCGTGGCGCTGACGCTGGGCCGACCGAGCCCACCGCGACACGGCGCGTCCGAGCACGGCACGCCGCACGGGCTCCTCGGGTGGATCACCACCACGGACCACAAGCGGATCGGCCTGCTGTACATCGGCACGGCTTTCGCGTTCTTCGTGGTCGGCGGCGTGCTGGCCAGCCTCATGCGGCTCGAGCTGGCCGAGCCGGGTCGCCAGGTCGTCGACGAGCAGCAGTACTCCCAGCTGTTCACGATGCACGGCTCGGTGATGATGTTCCTGTTCGCCGTGCCGATGGCGTCGGGCCTCGCCAACTACCTCGTGCCGCTCCACGTCGGGGCGCCCGACATGGCGTTCCCCCGTCTCAACGCGCTCTCCTACTGGCTGTTCGTCGGCGGCGGGCTGGTGATGCTGTCGGGGTTCCTCACCGAGGGCGGCGCGGCGGACTTCGGCTGGACCGCCTACACGCCGCTGTCGAGTGGGCTCTACTCGCCGGGCAACGGAGCGGACCTCTGGCTGACCGGGCTGGCCCTCCTCGGCGTCGCCACGACCCTCACGGCGATCAACGTCGTCGCCACCGTGCTCACGTTGCGCGCCCCCGGCATGACGATGTTCCGGATGCCGATCTTCACGTGGACGTTCTTCGTGACGAGCCTGCTGGTGCTCCTCGGCTTCCCCGTCATCACGGCCGGGATCGCGATGCTCTTCGTCGATCGCCAGTTCGGTGGCGCCTGGTTCGACCCCGCCCGGGGCGGAGACCCGATCCTGTGGCAGCACCTCTTCTGGTTCTTCGGCCATCCCGAGGTGTACATCGTCGCCCTGCCGTTCTTCGGCGTGATCAGCGAGGTCGTGCCGGTCTTCTCCCGCCGTCCGCTGTTCGGCTACAAGGCGTTCGTCCTGGCGACGCTCGCGATCGGCGCCTACTCGGTGGCGACGTGGGCCCACCACATGTACGCCACGGGCGCGGTCTACAGCTCGTTCTTCGCGGCGACGACGCTGATCATCGCCGTGCCGACCGGCGTGAAGATCTTCAACTGGATCGCCACGATGCTCGGCGGCCACATCGTCCCCGACACGCCGATGCTGTTCGCGATCAGCTTCATCATCATCTTCCTGATCGGCGGCCTGACCGGTCCGATGCTGGCGATCCCGTCGTTCGACCTCCACGTGACCGACACGTACTTCGTGGTCGCCCACATGCACTACGTGCTGCTCGGCTCCGCCGTGTTCGCGATGTTCGCGGGCCTCTACTTCTGGTGGCCGAAGTTCTACGGGCACCGGCTTCGCGAGTCGTGGGGGCGGGCGCAGGCGGCGCTGCTGTTCGTCGGCTTCAACATCACCTTCTTCCCGCAGCACCTCCTGGGCCTGCGGGGAATGCCGCGTCGCTACGCGGACTACCCGGCCGACGCCGGCTTCACGTGGCTCAACCTCCTGTCGTCGATCGGCGCGCTCCTGATGGTGGTCGCGGTCTCGCTGTTCCTCGTGAACATCTGGATCAGCCGCCATGACCCGCCGGCCGGCGACGACCCGTGGGGCGGCAACTCGCTGGAGTGGGCCACGACCTCGCCGCCGCCCGTCCACAACTTCGACCGGGTGCCCCCGGTGCGGTCCGAGCGCCCGGCCCACGACCTGGCCGTGGCCCGTGCCGCGGCTGCGGCGGCCGCCGATGCCGTCGACGAGGACGGGACGGGCCCGCCCCGCGCGGATGCCGACGAGGGCGCCTCGTGAAGACCGAGTGGCGGACGTTCGCCGGGGTCGGCCTGTTCGTCCTGCCCATCGCGCTGATCTACGGCGCGCTGAGCGCCGACCCTGCGGGCACCGCCCTCCTCCTGTTCGCGGCGGCCTCGCTCGTCGTCGTCGGCGCCTACCTCCTGAGCGTGCACCGCACGGTGGGGGACCGGCCCGAGGACCGGGCGGACGCCGAGCCGGCCGACGCGGCGGGCGAGGTCGAGGAGCTGCCGTCCGCCAGCATCTGGCCGCTCGTGCTCGGCGTGGCCTGCACCGCCCTGGCCTGGGGGCTCGCCTTCACCGCGTGGATCACCCTGCCGGCGGCGATCCTGCTGGCCTACGGCATCACGGGGATGGCTCGCGAGACGGAGACCGGTCGGCGTCCGGATCCGTGACCTCCGGCCCGGCGGCCCCGGTCCCTGCCTCCCGGGCGGCGGCCCCGGTCTCTGCCTCCCGGGCGGCGGCCCCGGTCTCTGCCTCCCGAGCGGCGGCCCCGGTCTCTGCCTCCCGGGCGGCGGCCCCGGCCTCCGACGCCGGCCGCTCGAGGAGCTCGCCGTGCTCGCCGCGGGTGATCTCCTCGACGCGGAGGCCGGTGCCCGGGTGGACGCCCGACCTTCGCAGGTCGTCGCAGAGCGTGCGCACGAGCAGGAAGGTCCCCGCCGGCACGACGAACACCCCGACCCGGAACGCGTTGGTCAACGTCTCCGGCGCGACGCCGATCAGGCCCGACAGGACGTCGTTGGAGCCGGCGAGGAACAGCAGGCCGTAGAAGGACAGCACGGCGGCGCCCAACCCGGTGCGCCAGGGCGCGTCCCGCGGGCGGTCGAGCAGGTGGTGGGACCGGCGGTCGTGGGTGATCCTCGCCTCGATGAACGGCCACGCGTACAGGAGCCCGAAGGTCACCGTCGGCAGGAGCACGCCGGGGTAGAAGGCGTTCGGGATCGTGAAGCCGAACGCGCGGGTCTCCCACCCCGGGAAGATGCGCAGCGCGCCGTCGAGCCAGCCCATGTACCAGTCGGGCTGGGAGGCCGACGTGGCCGCCGTCGCGGTCAGCGTCGAGCTGAACGGCCCGTAGACCCAGATCGGGTTGATCTGCGCCAGCCCGCCCAGCGCGGTGAGCACCGCGCCCGTCATCAGGAACAGCGCCGTCGATCGCAGGAGGAAGCCCGGCCACAGCCGGTGCCCCACGACGTTGTCCTCGGTGCGACCCGGACCGCGGAACTGCGTGTGCTTCTGGCGCCAGAGCAGGCCGAGGTGGAGCGCGAGGAGGGCGCCGATCACGACGGGGATGACCAGCACGTGCAGGCTGAAGAACCGGGGGATCGTGCTCGCCGACGGGAACTCGCCACCGAACAGGCCGAACGCCAGGTCCGGTCCCAGCACGGGCGTTGCCAGCGCGATCGACCACGCCACCCGGAGCCCCGTGCCCGACAGCAGGTCGTCGAGGAGGGAGTAGCCGAAGAAGCCGTTGGCGATGGCCAGGACGAGCAGCGTGACGCCGATCATCCAGTTCACCTCCCGCGGCCGGCGGAAGGCGCCGGTGAAGAACACCCGGGCGAGGTGCAGGACGATCGAGGCGAGGAAGACGAGCGCGGCCCAGTGGTGGACCTGGCGCATCACCAGCCCGGCTCGGACCTCGAAGCTGAGCTCGAGCGCCGACCGGTAGGCCGCCGACATCTCCTGGCCGCGGAGCGGGGCGTACGGCCCGTCGTAGGTGACCTCGCGCGTGGACGGCTCGAAGAAGAACGTGAGGAACACGCCGGTGACGACGAGGATCACGAAGCTGTAGAGGGCCACCTCGCCGATCAGGAACGACCAGTGCCCCGGGAAGACCTTGCGCAGCGCCCGCCGCCCGGCCGGGGCCCCGCCGACGCGGTCGTCGAACCAGCGCAGCGTGCGGCGGAACCGCCCGGCCTGGGCATCGGTCCCGTCGCTCACCGGTCCCGGTCCCAGAAGATCGGGCCGACCGGCTCGGGGAAGTCGCCCCGCGCGACCAGGAAGCCCTCCTCGTCGATGCCGAGCGGCAGCTGGGGCAGCGGCCGGGGCGCGGGACCGAACCGGACCTGGGCGCCGTCGAGGACGTCGAACGTGCTCTGGTGGCACGGGCAGAGCAGCTCGTGGCTCGACTCGCGGTACAGGCCGACCGGACAGCCCACGTGCGTGCAGATCTTCGAGTACGCGACGTTGCCGTCGGCCACCCAGTCCCGGCGATCCTCGGGGAGGCGCATCTCGTCGTCGCGCACCCGGATCACGACGGTCGCGGCGTCGTCGGCGTCCTCGTGGCCCTCGGGGAACACCGTCAGGATCCCGCCGACCTCGAGCGTGTCGGGGCGCAGCGGGCCGCCGCCCCGGGTCACCAGCCGGCTGCCGTCGCGCCACGGGGTGACGTACAGGTCGCGGCCCGGGCGGGGTCCGAGCGACCGCAGCGGTGCGAGCGCCGCCAGGGCGAGCGCACCGACGGCACCGGCCATCAGGGCGAGCAGCCCGCGCCGGTCGGCGAGCGGCGACGACGACTCCTGCAGGGTCGTCCAGAACCGGTCCCGCGCCTGCTGCTGGGACGGCAGCGGGTGGCGCTCCTCGGTCGACTCCTCGTCGGGGAGCAGCCGTGTGGCCAGCACGACGAGCGCGGCCCCGAGCGCGCCGAGCGACACCCCGAGCAGCGCGCCCTCCAGCTGGGGCTGGCCGCCCCGGAGGTAGACGAGTCCCAGGCCGAGCGCCGCCACGATCGAGAGCCCGAGCAGGAGCTCCACGACACGGGCCGGGCCTCGGCCGTCGCGCTCGTCCTCGGACCGGACGTCGCCCGAGGGCTCGTCGGGCGCCGGACCCGGCCCGCCGTCCGGATCGTCGCCCGGCTCCTCGTCCGGATCGTCGTCCGGCGGTGCGCTCATCGACGGTCCCCGATCCAGTGCATCACGAGGACGAGGCTCCCCAGGCCGACCACCCAGGCGACGAGGCCCTCCGGCACCGGGCCGATGCGGCCGAGCGGCGCACCGCCCCGGTCCTCGGGGTGGTCGAGGTACTCGGTGTAGCGGACGATGTCGTCGAGCTGGTCGTCGTCGATCGTCGCCGGCCCGAACGCCGGCATCGCCCCCGGACCGATCCGGATCGCCTCGGCCGTCTCCTGCGGCGTCGCCCGGGTGATGCCGGGAGCGAAGGCGTTCCGCCCGACCGCGCCCCCCGCTCCGGCCGAGCTGTGGCAGGCCGCGCAGTTGGCGGTGTAGAGCTGCTGGCCCTCCGACAGCGACCCGTCCTCGGGCCGCACCGAGGGGATGGGCGGCCCGTCGCCGAGGGTGGCGACGTAGGCGACCAGGTCGTCGATCACGTCCTGCGGGTACGCCGGCGGCTTGCGGATCGGCTGCTTGCCGGGCTGATCGAGCGGCATCCGCCCGGTGGTCAGGTAGAACGACGCCGAGGCCGCGCCGGCGTCCTCGAGCGACGGGCCACGGTCCTCGACACCGCGCCCGTCGGACCCGTGGCAGGAGGCGCAGCCCTCCAGGTAGCGCTCACGACCGGCCGCCGGGTCGCCGTCCTCCTCGGCGCGGGCCGGCGGGGCGACGGGGCTCGCCGCCAGGACGGCCGGCAGCGAGAGCGCGGCGACCACGGCGAGGGCGGCAGCGCCGAGCAGGGCGAGCCCACGCGTCATGGCGAGAGGTAGAGCAGGACGAAGACGCCGATCCACACGACGTCGACGAAGTGCCAGTAGTAGGCCAGCACCTGGGCGGAGGGGGTGCGCGACGAGTCGAACCCGGCCGCCGCCGACCGCCCCAGCACGACGCCGATCGCCACGAGCCCCGCCATCAGGTGGAGGCCGTGGAACCCCGTGATCGTGTAGAAGGCGGTCCCGAAGGCGTTCGAGGTGACGCCGAAGCCGAGCTCGCTCCACTCCCACGCCTGGCCCGACACGAACACCGCGCCCATCACCGCCGTGGCGAGCAGGAGCCGGCGGAACCGCCGGACGTCGCCGCGCTCGAGCGCGCCGACCGCCCCGTGGATGACGAAGCTCGACGAGACGAGCACGACGGTGAGCAGCGCGGCCAGCGGGATGTTCAGCTCGGCGCCCGGAGGCGGCCACCCGGTCGGTGAGGCGCCCTCCAACGAGAGGGCTGCGGCACCCAGCGCCGCGAAGAACATCAGCTCCGAGGACAACCACACCACGGCGCCGACGTTGATGGGCGCCGGCCCCGAGCGACCGGTGGACGTCAGCACCGCGCCGCCCTACCCGGCACCTCTCAGGTCAGACCGGACGCTGCCCGGGTAGGGCGGCCGCCGTGAGCGATGCGCCCGGCCGCCGCCATCCCAGGTCCCGCCCGCAGCGGGCGGGGCGCTGGGCGGCCGCGCTGGCGGCCGCGGTCGCCGTCGCGTCGACCGCGTGGCTGCCGGACGAGCGGTTCAGCTCCGAGGTGGTGTCGCACCTGCTCGTCGGGATGGTGGCGCCCGTGCTGGTGGTGGTGGCCGGGCTGCCGGTGGCGACCGCCCACCGCGTCGGTCCCGCCCGGGTGCGCCGGTGGTCGCGCACCGGGGCGGTCCGTGCCCTCACGAACCCGGGATGGATCGCCGCGGCGTTCGTGCTGACCCCGTGGGCCCTGTGGCTGACACCGCTCGTCGGGGTGACGCACCAACCGGTGGCGCACGCGGTGGTGCACGCCCACATGCTGCTGGTCGGCGTCCTGTTCGTGGAGCACCTCGTCGGCCGGGCGCCCCTCCCGGTGCGGTGGTCGTGGCCGGCCCGGCTGCTCGCCGGCGCCGTCGTCATCGCCTCGCACGGGTTCCTCGGGCTGGCGCTGCTGGCGCAGGACCGCCCGCTCATGGCGCACCACGGCGCCTCTCCGGCCGCGCTCGCCGACCAGCGGCTCGGGGCGCAGCTCATGTGGGTGGGCGGCGAGATCGTCGCCGTCCCGCTCCTCGTCTGGTGCCTCTGGCGCTGGATCGCGCACGAGGAGCGGCGGGCCCGTCTGGACGACCTGGTGCGCGACCTCGAACGACCGGAGGCGGTCCGATGACGGGTGGACGGATGGACGGGCACGACGTGTTCGGGACGGACCGCGAGGTGGAGCTCGCAGGGCGCACGCGCCGCATCCGCTGCCTGCAGCGCCTCGCCGAGGCACTGCCCGGCGCGGCGGAGCTGCCGGTGACGACCCGGATCCTCGTGGAGGACCTGCTCCGCCACGACGACGGCTCCGGCGCCACGGCCGACGTGGTGCGGGCGCTCGTCGACGGCGCCACATCCGACGAGGTCATCGACGTCCCGTTCCACCCGGGTCGGGTGCTGATGCAGGACTTCACCGGCGTCCCCGCCATCGCCGACCTCGCGGCGGTGCGCGACGCGGTCGGCGACCTGACGGGTGATCCCGGGCAGGTCCGACCGGAGGTGCCGGTCGACCTCGTCATCGACCACTCCGTGTCGGTCGACTCCGCCGGCTCACCCGACTCGCTCGCCGCGAACGAGCTGGTGGAGCGCGAGCGGAACTCCGAGCGCTACGACTTCCTCGAGTGGGGGCGCCGGACCTTCGCCGGCTTCGAGGTGCTCGGCCCCGGCGCCGGCATCTGCCACCAGGTGAACCTCGAGCGCCTGGCGACCGTCGTGCGGGAGGACCGCGACGGCACCGTGTGCCCGGACACGCTGGTGGGCACCGACTCGCACACGACGATGGTGAACGGCCTCGGCGTGCTCGGATGGGGCGTCGGCGGGATCGAGGCCGAGGCGGCGATGCTCGGGGAGCCGGTCTCGGTGGCCGTGCCGGGGATCGTCGGGGTGGAGCTGGCCGGCTCGCTGCGCCCGGGGGTGACGGCGACGGACCTGGTCCTGACCATCACCGAGGCCCTCCGCTCGCACGGCGTCGTCGGGAGGTTCGTCGAGTTCCACGGCGCCGGGCTCGCCGCGCTGCCGGCCGAGGCCCGGGCCACGATCTCGAACATGTCGCCCGAGTACGGGTCGACCGCCGCGATGTTCCCGATCGACGACGAGACGCTCGCCTACCTGCGGCGCACGGGCCGGTCGCCGGATCGCGTCGCCACCGTCGAGGCGTACGCCCGGCACCAGGGGCTCTGGCGCAGCGAGGCCCCGTCGCGGTTCGCCGACGCGCTCCGCGTCCGCCTCGACGAGGTCGAGCCCTGCCTCGCCGGCCCGTCGCTGCCCCAGCAGCGGGTGCCGCTCGCCGCGGTCCCGGGCCGGGTCGCGGCGGCGATCGCCGCGGTCGTCGGATCGGGCGAGGACCCCTCGGAGACCGACCGGGCGATCCGGACCCGTCGGCCGGGGGTCCCGAGCAACGGCCGGCCTGCGGAGGTCCGGGCGGCGTCGGCCGACGACGCGTCCGCGCAGTCGTTCCCGGCCAGCGACCCGCCGGCTCTCGACGCCGACGACCCGGTGGCGTCGCAACCGTGGGAGGAGGGCGACGCGGCCGAGCCCGGCGAGCCGACCGCGGCCCGAGTGGTCCCCGTGAGCACCGGCCACGGCGCCTTCGACCTGACCGACGGGCATGTCGTGATCGCCGCCATCACGAGCTGCACCAACACGTCGAACCCGGCGGTGATGGTCGGCGCCGGACTCCTCGCGCGGGCGGCGGTCGACCGCGGGCTGCGCACGCCGCCGTGGGTCAAGACGTCGCTGGCCCCCGGATCGCGGACCGTGGTGCGCTACCTCGAGGACGCCGGGCTCGCCGCCCCGCTCGCCGCGTTGGGGTTCCACGTCGTGGGGTTCGGGTGCACGACGTGCATCGGCAACTCCGGGCCGCTCGCGCCCGAGATCTCGGCGGCGATCCGCCACCGCGACCTGGCGGTGTGCGCCGTGCTGTCGGGCAACCGGAACTTCGAGGGCAGGATCCACCCCGACGTCCGCATGAACTTCCTCGCCTCGCCCCCGCTCGTGGTCGCCGCCGCGCTCGCCGGGCACATGGAGGTCGACCTGTCGTCGGACCCCCTCGGTGTCGACGAGGGCGGGAGCCCGGTGCGGCTCGCCGACCTCTGGCCGTCCGACGAGGAGGTGGCCGACGTGGTCGGCCGGGTGGTGCGCCCCCAGCTCTTCGCGGTCGGGGCGCCCGGTGCGTCCGACGCCGGGGGTGCGGAGGCCGGTGGCGGCCGGGCGACGAGCCGGCCAGTCGCCGGTTCCAGCCCCTGGAAGGACGGCTCGACCTACGTCCGCAGACCCCCGTTCGCCCGGCCGCCGGCCGCGGGGTCGCACGAGGTGGGCGACATCGTCGGCGCCCGGGCGCTGGTGGTCCTCGGCGACAACGTCACGACCGACCACATCTCGCCGGCGGGCGTGATCGACGTGGACTCCCCGGCCGGTCGCTGGCTGCTCGGCCAGAGCGTCGACCCGGTCGACTTCAACAGCTACGGCAGCCGGCGCGGCAACCACGAGGTGATGGTCCGGGGCACGTTCGCCAACCCGAGGCTCCGCAACGCCTTGGCGGAAGAGCGCTCGGGCGGCTGGACGCGCCACCTGCCCGACGGCGAGCTCGTCACGATCCACGAGGCCGCGACCCGCTACGCCGCCGAGCACGTGCCGCTCGTCGTGCTGGCGGGCGTGGAGTACGGGACCGGCTCGTCCCGCGACTGGGCGGCGAAGGGCACCCGACTGCTCGGGGTCCGCGCCGTCATCGCCCGCTCCTTCGAGCGCATCCACCGGACGAACCTCGTGGGCATGGGCGTGCTCCCGCTCCAGCTCCCGGACGGCGCGTCGGTGGGGTCGTTGGGACTGACCGGCGAGGAGGAGATCGACGTGACCGGCGTGGTGGACGCCGACGGCGAGCTCCGGCGCACCGCCACGCTGCGGGCCGGCGACGTGGAGGTCCCGCTCACCGTCCGGGTCGACAACCCGCGGGAGCGGGCCTACCTGGCCGCCGGCGGCATCCTGCCCCACGTCGTCCGGCGGCTGGCCGAACGGGCGCGGGTGGCAGGGTGAACCCGGACGACGAGGGCCTCGGCTCCGACGCGTGGGCGGTGGTCGAGGAGGGGCTCGACCTGGACCGCCTGGGCTGGTCCGAGGCGGTGTTCTCGCTCGCCAACGGCCACATCGGCCTGCGCGGCAACCTGGACGAGGGCGAGCCGCTCGACACGCCGGGCACCTACCTGAACTCGGTCTTCGAGTACCGGCCGCTCCCGGTCGCCGAACCCGGCTACGGGATGCCCGAATCGGGCCAGACGATCGTCAACGTGACGAACGCGAAGGTGCTCCGGGTGCTCGTCGACGACGAGCCGTTCGACGTCCGCTACGGCACGCTGGTCGCCCACCGCCGACGGCTGGACCTCCGGCGGGGCGTGCTCGAGCGCGAGGTCGAGTGGCGATCGCCGGCCCGGCAGGGGATCCGGTTGCGGTCGACGAGGCTCGTCTCCTACTCGCAGCGCTCCATCGTCGCGTTCCGGCTCGAGATCGAACCCGTCGGCGCCCCGGCGCGGATCGTCGTGCAGTCCGAGCTCGTCAGCGGCGAGCCCCAGCCGAGGCCCGACGTGGCCGACCCCCGGGTCGCGGTCGCGCTCGACTCGCCGTTCGCCGACGTCGACCACTCCTGTCGTGGCGACTGCGTCGTGCTGGTGCACCGCACGCGCCGGAGCGGCATCGGCGTCGCCGCGGCGATGTCCCACGACATCTCGGTCCCCGGTCAGGCGGATGTCTCGTGCGACACCAGTGGCGACCTCGGTCGGACGACGGTCACCGCGTCGCTCGACGTCGGCGAGCGGCTCGAGATCGTCAAGTACGCGGCCTACGGCTGGTCGACCGTCCGGTCCGACCACGCGCTGCGGGACCAGGTCGCCGCCGCGGTCGACGCCGCCCGGCACACGGGGTGGGAGGGGCTGCTCTCGGAGCAGCGGGCCGCGCTCGACGACTACTGGCGGCGGGCCGACGTGGAGGTCGGCGGCCCGGCCGACCTGCAGACCGCCATCCGCTACTGCCTGTTCCAGACCTACCAGTCGGCCGTGCGGGCCGAGGCCCGGCCGATCGCGGCGAAGGGCCTCACGGGCAGCGGCTACGACGGCCACACCTTCTGGGACAGCGAGGGGTTCGTGGTCCCGGTGCTCTCGCACCTGCTCCCCGACGCAGCGGCGGACGCGCTGCGGTGGCGGCAGTCGACGCTCGACATCGCTCGGGACCGCGCCCGAGCGCTCCGGCTCGACGGCGCGGCCTTCGCCTGGCGGACGATCCGGGGGAGCGAGTGCTCGGGCTACTGGCCGGCCGGCACGGCGGCGTTCCACGTGAACGGCGCCGTCGCGGCGGCGGCCCACCGCCACGTCCAGGTGACGGGCGACGTGGACTTCGAGGCGACCGTGGCGGTCGACCTTCTCGTCGCGGCGGCCCGGCTCTGGCACAGCCTGGGCCACTTCGAGGTCCAGGGCGGGTTCCGGATCGACGGCGTCACCGGTCCGGACGAGTACTCGGCGGTCGCCGACAACAACCTCTACACGAACCTCCTGGCGGCCGCGAACCTGCGTGCCGCGGCCGACGCCGTGGAGCGGCACCCGGCCGAGGCGGCCCGGCTGTCGGTCGAGGCCGACGAGGTGACGGGCTGGCGGTCGGCGGCCGAGTCCATGTGCATCCCCTACGACGAGCGGCTCGACGTCCACCAGCAGGCCGAGGGGTTCACCGACCACGAGCCCTGGCCCTTCGAGCGGACGAGCCCGGACGAGTACCCGCTGTTCCGCACCCACCCGTACTTCGACCTGTACCGGCGGCAGGTGGTGAAGCAGGCCGACCTCGTGCTCGCGATCCACCGCTGCCCGGACGAGTTCGACGACGCGACGGCCCGCCGCGACTTCGACCACTACGAGCCGATCACGGTCCGCGACTCCTCGATCTCGGCGATCCCGCAGGCTGTCGTGGCGGCGAGGGTCGGCTACGTCGAGCTCGCCGAGGCGTTCCTCCGGGAGCTGGCCCTCATCGACCTCGACGAGCTCCACGGCAACACCCGCGACGGCCTCCACATCGCGGCGTCGGCAGGCGTCTGGTCGGCGGTGGTCGACGGCTTCGGCGGGCTGCGGTCCTGGGACCCGCCGTCGTTCCGGCCCGTCGGCCCGCGCAGCCTCGGGCGGCTGGCCTTCTGCGTCCCGTGCCGATCGGGATCGGTCCACGTCGAGCTGCTCCCGGACCGGGTCGGGTACCGCCTGCTCGAGGGGCAGCCGTTCCCGATCCGCCACGAGGACGAGGAGCTCGTCGTCGGCGAGGCCACCACCTGGCGACCGGTCCGGCCCGGCCTGGACGAGCCGGCACCGGCGCAGCCGCCGGGCCGGGGCGTGCCGTTCCAGCCGGCGCACCCGCGCGGGTGGGCGCCGCGAGGACCGGCGGGGGACGACGGCGGTGGGTGAGGTGAGCGGCTCGGGTCGCGATCCGGGGTGGCCGGTGCACCACCTGTTCGACCTGGACGGCGTGCTGACCGACAGCGCCGACGCCCACGCCCGAGCCTGGAGCCAGATGTTCGACGACGCCCTGCGCTCCCACGTGGTCGACGAGCTCGGGATCGCCGACGTGCGGCCGTTCGACCCGGTCGAGGACTACCTCCGGTACGTCGACGGGCGGCCCCGCCGCGACGGCGTGGTGCAGTTCCTGGCCGCGCGCGGCGTCACGGCGGGTCGCCTCGGCGAGCGGTCGGGCGTCGTGGACCAGCTGGCCGCCCGGAAGGACGAGCTGTTCCGGGCGGAGGTGGCCGATGGGGCCGTCCACGTCTACGACGACGCGTGGCCGTACCTCGAGTGGCTGGAGGCCGAGGGCGCGCGTCGTGCCGTCGTGTCGTCCAGCCGGAACGCCCGGCTCGTGCTCACCGCGACCGGCCTGGAGCGGTGGATCGACGTCGTCGTCGACGGTGCCGTCGTCGACGAGGAGGGCCTCGCCGGCAAGCCGGCCCCCGACGCGTTCCTCCGAGCCGCCGCGGAGCTCGGAGCCGAGCGCTCCGCGTGTGCGGTGCTCGAGGACGCGGTCGTGGGCGTCGAGGCCGGTCGCCGCGGCGACCTCGGCCTCGTCATCGGCATCGACCGGGTGGGCCGCCCCGATCGGCTCCGGGACGCCGGCGCCGACGACGTCGTGTCGTCGTTGGCCGAGCTGGGACCCGGGTGGTGGGCGACCCGGGCCACCGGCGCCGGTCGTGGTCGGGGCGGATCGACCTGACGGGCGCTCTACCCGGCGAGGTGCTGGCCGGCACCTGGCGCGCTGCGCCCGGCGTCGGGCGACGGGCGCAGGAGCGCCACCGCCCGCTCGGCGTCGTGGGACCGGATGTCGGCGACCTCGAGGCCGACGAGGTCGCGCGCCTCCAGCGCATCGACCTGCGCGGGGCCTCGCACCTGCAGGAGCGCCACGCCGTCGGGAGCGAGGTGGTGGGCGATGCTCGCGGCGACGACCTCGACGACGTCGAGCCCCTCCGGGCCGCCGTCGATCGCCAGGAGCGGGTCGTCGGGGAAGGCGTCGCAGTCAGCCGTCGGGACGTACGGGGGATCGGCCAGCACCAGTTGGAAGGCGTGCCGGCCGAGGTCGGGCCGGTCGGCGGCGGTGATCTCCGCCCGCCGCACCGCCACGCGTTCGGCCAGACCGTTGCGCCGGGCGTTGGCACGGGCGTGCCGGCAGGCCACCGCCGACGCGTCGACCTGCACGAGGTCGCGCCCCGTGCGGAGGGCGACGACCTGTCCGATCTGGCCGGCGCCGCAGCACAGCTCGAGCACCGGACCCCGGGCCAGGTGGGCGGCCTGCTCGACGGCCCAGTCGGCCTGGAGCAGGGTCCAGAGCCGGGGTTCGAGGACCCGCTCGTCGTAGCCGACCCGCAGCGGGCCGAACGTCGCCAGGATCAGGTCGCCTCCGTCGGACATGGACGGGTCCCTAACCGGCGGCCGGCCCGGGGAGAACGGCCCGGCCACCGGCTGACCGGACGATGGGCGGACGCTCAGGTCGGGAGGTCCCCGATGATCCACTGGAGGTCGATGTGGGCGCTCGCGATGCGCCACCCCTCCGCCTGCCGGCGTGCCCCGTAGGTGACGCGGAGCCCGGCGGTTCGGTGCGGCACCTCACCCTCCCGGTAGGCCAGCACGAGCTGGTTGGCGGTGATGTCCGCGCGGTCGCCGTCGAGCGCGATCACCAGGTCGGTGTGGAGGTGCTGGGAGCGCTCGCCGTCGTCGCGGCCGGGCCCGACGCGCGCCAGCACCGCGTCGATGCCCTCGATCCTGTGGCGAGGGCCGGACGCGACGACGTCCGGTGCGTACAGCGAGCTCGGATCGCCGCCGTGGCCGTCGAGCCACGTGCCGAGGCCGCTGATCAGCTCCTGGAGCGCGAGCCGGTCCGCGAGGTCGGCGAGGTCGTCGGTCCGGGGCGGGTCGGTGGTGGTGGTCATGGAGGTCTCCTGAGGGGTCGTTGGTATGACCAACGGTATCGCGGAACGTTGGTCATGCCAACGGGTTCGCTATCCTCGGGGGGTGGACGTGCCCGACCGCCTCGCCTCCAAGCCGACGTTCCTCGTCACCCAGGCCGCGACCGTCGCCCACCGCCTGGCGTCGGAGGCGTTCGAGCGCGCCGGCGCCCGTGGCTACGAGTACCGGGTGCTGGTCGTGCTGGACGACGTCGGGGCGTGCAGCCAGGCCGATCTCGGTCGCTCGGCGCGGATGGACCGCAGCGACGTGACGACCACGCTCGACGCGCTCGAGGCCGAGGGCCGGGTGCGACGGGAGCCCGACCCCGCCGACGCCCGTCGCAAGGTCGCGACGATCACCGCCTCGGGCCGCCGCCGGCTGGGCGTGATCGAGTCGGAGCTGGGTCGGGCGCAGGACCGCTTCACGGCGTCGCTCACGGCGAAGGACCGCCAGCGGCTCGTCGAGCTCCTGACCGCGGTCCTGGCCGACGCCGGGGCCTGAGCGACTCGCGCCGTGGACGTCGGCGCGGGTGCGATCGTCCGGGGCCCGAGCCGTGCTCCCGCCGGTGCGCTCAGCCCAGGAAGGGGTCGAGGTCCTCGAGGAGGCGGCCCCGGCCGCGGGCGCCGACCAGGGTCAGCGCGATGCGGCCGTCGACGTAGAGCACCATGGTCGGCGCGCTGAGCACCTGGTGGCGGCGGGCGAGGTCGGGGCTCTCGTCGACGTCGACCTCGACGATGCGCAGCCGGGCCGCCTGCTCGTCGGCGAGGGCGTGGAGCACGGGCGTCTGCTGCTCGCACGGCGGGCACCACGACGCGGTGAAGTCGACGAGGACCGGCCGGTCCGACGCCATGACCTCCTCGTCGAACGAGGTGCTGGTGAGGCGGTCGACCGATGCGGCCGAGGGGGTGGTGGGGTCGTGGGTCGTGCTCATGGGGTGACCGTACGAGCCGTACCCCGGTACGGGGTCAAGCCCCCGTGGGCGTTCCCCGCAGGACCGGGCTGTCGAGCGAGAGGCAGGCGCCGTCGGCGCCGGCGCACAGGTCGAGCAGTGCTCGCAGCCGGGTGCGCACGGCCTCGAGGTCGGCGAGCTCCTGTTCGACCACGGCCAGCCGCGACGAGGCGGTCGCCAGCACCCGCGCCGAGGACCGCGCCCCGGACTCGTCGGTCTCGAGCAGGGCGGCGATCTCCGCGAGCGAGAACCCCAGGTCCTTGGCACGGCGGATGAACGAGAGCCGCCACAGCGCCGCGTCGTCGTAGTGCCGGTAGCCCTGCGGGGATCGCTCGGGCTGGTCGATCAGCCCACGCCGCTCGTAGTACCGGATCGTCTCCACGTTCACGCCGGCCGCCTCCGCGAGCCGGCCGATGGTGCGCGCTGCCATCCCGCGACGCTACGGGCGGGGCGAGCTCGACGACACGTCGGCCATCGCGTTCTAGCGGCCACCGCTCCGGGTACGGCGGTCGCGCGACGTCGCGAGCAGACCGCAGCAGCACCTCGCTGCCCGTCACCGACCCGGCCGGCCACGTGCCCGTCGCGATGCGGAGGAACCATGGCAGGGATCGCAGTGATCACCGAAGCGTGCATCGGGGTGAAGGACCGGGCCTGTGTCGACGTCTGCCCCGTGCAGTGCATCTACGAGTACGACCCCGCCACCAACACGCTCGTCTCCGAGGAGGAGGCGGGCAGCGGCGTCATCGAGAACTCGCATCAGCCGGTGCCCGATGCGATCGCGGTGTTCGGCGACTCGATGCTCTACGTGCACCCCGAGGAGTGCACGTCGTGCACGGCGTGCTACCAGCCCGATGTCTGCCCGGTCGGCGCCATCTACCCCGACGAGCGCGTGCCCGACGGGGTGGCGAGGACCGCGTACAACGCCGACGACGCCAACAAGGGGCACGACCACACGTTCTTCATCCAGATCAACCGCGACGTCTTCGCCGACTGACCTCTGCCCGAACCCGGCCGACGGTCGTCGGGGCGGCCGTCTGGCTCAGCCGGCGTGACCGGACCAGCCGGTCACGCCGACGATCCGGAGCACGATGAGCCGGGCGAACGGCTGGTCGCCGTACTGCTCGTAGCGCCTCGCCAGCCCGCGTGCGAGCGCAGCCGAGCGGCTGGCGCCCGGCTCGGGGTCGAACTCGACGGACGCTCGGACCCACCACAGCCGTGACCAGTCCTCGCTGTCCCAGTTCTCCACCAGGAGCGCTGCCCTCGGGTCGTGCTCGAGGTTCCGTTCGCGCTGCAGCCGTGTGGAGCCCTTCGGCTTGACGAGATCGACGGGGATGCCGACGAAGCCGTCGTCGACCGCGAAGACGACAGGAACCGCGTCGACGCCGCGCTCCGGGTTGACGGTGGACAGCACCCCGTGGGAGGACTCGGCGAGACGGCCCAGCGCGTCAGGTTCGCTCAGGCGCATCGATCGTCCTCCCGCACCGCTGCCTCGCCGGCCGCCGGTGCGGCGACCCCGGGTCCGCAAGGATCGCTCCCTCGTCCCCGCTCCGGCAACAGTTCCGCTGTGACAGGCTCGCCGGATGCAGGTCCACCTGGTCGACGGCACCTACGAGCTCTTCCGCTACTTCTACTCGCCGGGCGGCGGGCACTCGAACGACGCCGGCGAGCAGGTCGGGGCCGTGCGCGGCGTGCTCCGCTCGCTGCTCACGATGCTCGGCGACGGCGCCACCCACCTTGGCGTCGCCACCGACCACGTGATCGAGTCGTTCCGCAACGACCTCTGGCCCACTTACAAGGACGGCTCGGGGATCGACGCCGATCTGAAGCGCCAGTTCCCCTGGCTCGAGGAGGCGATCGCCGCGCTGGGCCTCACCGTCTGGCCGATGGTCGAGGTCGAGGCGGACGACGCCCTCGGCGCCGCCGCAGCGGTGGCCGCGGACGACGACCGCGTCGAGAAGGTCGTGATCTGCACGCCCGACAAGGACCTCGCCCAGTGCGTCGGCGGCAAGGTCGTCCAGTACGACCGCCGGGCCCAGCAGTTCCGCGACAGCGAGGGCGTCCTGGAGAAGTACGGCGTCGAGCCGGCGTCGATCCCCGACTGGCTCGCCCTCGTCGGTGACAGCGCCGACGGGTTCCCCGGCCTCCAGGGCTGGGGCGCCAAGACCGCCGCGACCGTGCTGCGGCGCTACGGGCGCATCGAGGACATCCCGCACGCGCCGGGCCAGTGGGACGTCGGCGTCCGCGGCGCGGCGAAGCTGGCGACCACCCTCCACGATGAGTTCGAGCAGGCGCTGCTCTTCAAGACGCTGGCGACGCTCGTGACCGACGTCGAGGTCGGCACGGTCGACGAGTGGCGCTGGGACGGGCCCACCGACGACCTCGTCGGCTGGGCGGACCGCCTCGACGCGCCCGACCTGGTGCGCAACGCCCACCGCATCGCCGAGGACCGCGCCTGACCGACCCGCGCAGCTGACCAGTCCTGACAGAGCACGGAGGGCGCAGGAGCCGGTCAGGCCGGGACGTCGAAGATCTGGGTGTACTCGACCGGCGGCGGGTGCTCGAGCTGGGCGTAGTCGCACTGGCTCGGCTCCTTGTCGGGCCGCCAGCGCACGAACCGGGCCGGGTGGCGGAACCGTCCCGACGTGAGGTTCTCGTACGTCACCTCGACCACCAGCTCGCAGCGGAGCGGCACCCACTCGGCCGAGGCCTTGCCGCCGGACCACCGGTTCGGCGCCCCCGGCATGCGGGCCCCGTCGGTGTGGGCCTCGGCGTCGGCCCAGGCGCGCCACGGGTGGGACTCGACGCCACCCGTCTCGTACGGCGCGAGCTCGGCGGCCAGCGTCCGCCGCTGGGACGCGGCGAAGGCGGAGGCCACGCCGACGTGGTGCAGCATCGGCGGATCGGCGTCGTCGAACAGGCCGAGCAGGAGCGACCCGACGCCGCCGTCCTTGTGGTGCCGGTACCCCGCGACGACGCAGTCGGCCGTGCGGTGGTGCTTCACCTTGAGCTGGACGCGCTTGTCGGGGACGTAGGGCTCGTCGAGCGCCTTGGCCATCACGCCGTCGAAGCCGGACCCGTCGAAGCGCTCGAACCAGTCGGTGGCGAGCGCAGGGTCGTGGGTGGCCGGCGTGAGGTGCAGGGGCGGGGCGACGTGGTCGAGCAGGCGCTCCAGCGTCGCCCGCCGCTCCCGCAGCGGCAGCGGCATGAGGTCGAGGTCGTCCAGGGCGATGAGGTCGAAGAGGACGAGGTGGGCCGGCGTCGTCTCGGCGAGCATCTGCACGCGGCTGTCGGCGGGGTGGATCCGCTGCTGCAGCAGGTCGAAGTCGAGTCCGTCGGGGCCGGGGACGACGAGCTCGCCGTCCATCACGCAGCGCTCGGGGAGCATCCGGGTGATCGGTCCGACCAGCTCCGGGAAGTAGCGGGTCAGCGGCTTCTCGTTCCGGCTGCCGAGCACCACCTCGTCGCCGTCGCGGAACACGATGCAGCGGAACCCGTCCCACTTCGGCTCGTAGAGGAGGTCCCCGGTGGGGATCTCCTTGGTGGCCTTCGCGAGCATGGGCCGCATCGGTGGGAGGACCGGGAGCCGCACCCGTACGGTTCTACACCTTCGGGCAGGGGGCGTCGTCAAGCAGAAGGCGGCGCTCAGCCGGCGATGCCGTCGAGCGGGACGCCCCCGGCGGGCAGCAGCCGGTCGAGCAGCGGGCCAACCTCGTCGCCGACGACGAGCAGCTCGCGGATGCGCGGGCGGCAGAGGCCGCGCTCGACCGCGTGGTCGAGGAAGGCCACGAGGTGGTCGTAGTACCCGCCGACGTTGAGGAGCCCCATCGGCTTCGGGTGCAGGCCCAGGTAGGACCAGCACAGCACCTCGAACATCTCCTCCATCGTCCCGACGCCGCCCGGCAGCGTCAGGAACGCGTCGGCCCGCTCGAACATCGCCCGCTTGCGCTCCGGCATGCCCTCGACGACGACGAGCTCGTCCAGATCGCCGTGCGCGACCTCGGGCTTCATCAGGTGCTCGGTGATCACGCCCGTGACCGAACGCCCGCCGGCCAGCGCCCGGTCGGCCACGACCCCCATGAGGCCGACGTGACCGCCGCCGTACACGAGGTCGATGCCCCGCCGGCCCAGCTCGGTGCCGACCTCGGCGGCCGCGTCGGCGTACGCGGGGTCGTCGCCCATGTTGGACGCGCAGTACACGCAGAGCCGGGGAGGGCGGTCGCTCGCTCCGGGGGCCGGGACGGTCATGGGCGCCGACGGTAGCCCTGACCGCGTCGGGTCGGACCACCGGGTTCGGCGACCGCTCGGGCGCCTCTCGACGGGGTCGGCGGCTGCCGCGCCGCCGTCGAGGGTCAGCCGGCCGGTGCCCGGGACTGCAGCTCGTCCACCTCCCGGTCGAGCCGCGCCACCTCGGACCGGACGTAGGCCTCGAGCGACGCGATCCGGGCGTCGACCTCGCCGACGTCCTTCGCGGCGGACGCCTCGAGCCGCTCGAGGTCGGCCTTCGTCGAGCGCTCGAGCTGCGCCAGCAGCTCCCTCAGCTGCGAGTCGGTCAGCTTGAGCGACTCCTGCATGTCCTTCTCCAGCCGTGCGAAGTCGCGGCTCCACGAGTCCTTGTCGGACCGCACCAGCTCCCGGAGCGTGCGGTCGAGCCGCTCCACGTTGTCGGTGGCGGTCTGCTCGACGCCGTCCAGGTCCTCCTGCACGTCGCTCTGCAACGCCGCGGCCGAGTCCTTGGTGAGGTCCTCGACCCGGGGGATGATCAGCAGCGCGCCGAGCGACAGCGGGATGCACGCGAGGCCGAGCACGAGCCCCACGGTGGTCACGCCGCCCGCCGCGGTCCCGGTGGCTCGCTTCGTCCGCCATCGGTCGACCAGCGCGCAGACCGACGCCACGACGCCGAACGGCAGGGCGAGGAAGAACCACACGACGCCCAGGGCCATCACGGTGCCGAGCGCGCCCAGCACGACGGCGGTGATGGCGAGCGGCGTCGCGGCCCGGCGGCGGTGCCCCGGGTCCGGGTCGTCCGTCGCCCGACGGCCGGCGCGAGCGTCGGTGCGCTCGACGGCGGTGGTCATCGGCTCCCATCGGCCGGGACCGGGCGGAGTTGAGCGGCGGAGGCCCGGGTGCCTGCCCGTGGGACGGCCCCGGGCCCGCCTTTGGGGTGAGCGAGGCGGCACAAGTACCGTTCCGGGCCATGGAGCACCCCATCCGAGAGCGGGTCGAGGACCTCGCCAAGCGTCGTGAGCTCGCGCTCACCCCCGGTTCGCAGCGTTCGATCGACCGCCAGCACGAGCGGGGCAAGATGCTCGCCCGCGAGCGCATCGACTACCTCCTGGACGAGGGGTCGTTCCACGAGCTCGACATGCTGGCCCGCCACCGGGCCGGCGACGCCCTCGCCGACCGCCCGTACGGCGACGGCGTGATCACCGGCTGGGGCACCGTCGACGGCCGCAAGGTGTTCGTCTTCAGCCAGGACTTCACGGTGTTCGGCGGTGCGCTCGGCGAGGTCTTCGCCGAGAAGATCATGAAGCTGATGGACCTGGCCATGAAGGTCGGTGCCCCGGTGATCGGCCTCAACGACGGGGCCGGCGCCCGCATCCAGGAGGGCGTCGTCTCGCTCGCCAGCTACGGCGGCATCTTCTTCCGCAACGTGAAGGCCTCGGGCGTCACCCCGCAGATCAGCGTGATCATGGGCCCGTGCGCGGGCGGTGCGGTGTACAGCCCCGTGATGACCGACTTCGTGTTCATGGTCGACGAGACGTCGTACATGTTCATCACCGGCCCCGACGTGGTGAAGCAGGTGACCGGCGAGGAGGTCACGCAGCAGGAGCTCGGCGGCGCCCGCACCCACACCGGCACGTCGGGCGTGGCGCAGTTCATCTCGCCCGACGACAAGGCCTGCCTCGACGACGTCCGCTACCTGCTCGGCTTCCTCCCCGCCAACAACCTCGAGGAGCCCCCGGTCGAGCCGACCGCCGATCCGGCCGATCGCCGCTGCGAGGAGCTCTACGACCTCATCCCGAGCTCGGCCAACCAGCCCTACGACATGCGCGACGTCGTGCGCACGGTCGTCGACGACGGGGACTTCTTCGAGTACGCCCGGGACTGGGCCGGTTCGATCATCTGCGGGTTCGCCCGCCTGGGAGGGACGAGCGTCGGCATCGTCGGCAACCAGCCGGCCATGTTCGCCGGCGTGCTCGACATCGAGTCGTCGTCGAAGGCGGCCCGCTTCGTCCGCACCTGCGACGCGTTCAACATCCCGCTCGTCACCTTCGTCGACGTCCCCGGGTTCCTCCCCGGCGTCGACCAGGAGCACAACGGCATCATCCGCCACGGCGCCAAGCTGCTCTACGCCTACTGCGAGGCGACCGTGCCGCGGATCTCGGTGATCACCCGCAAGGCCTACGGCGGCGCCTACGTGGTCATGGACTCCAAGTCGATCGGGTCCGACCTGGCCTTCGCCTACCCCTCGGCCGAGCTGGCGGTGATGGGCGCCCAGGGCGCGGTCGAGATCGTGAACCGCCGCGAGCTGGCCGAGGCCGCCGATCCGGTGGCCCGTCGGGCCGAGCTGATCGAGGCCTACGAGGAGACCTTCCTCAACCCGTGGGAGGCCACCGACCGCGGCTACATCGACGACGTGATCGACCCGGCCGAGACCCGGATCAAGCTCATCGCCTCGCTCGAGGTGCTGCGCACCAAGCGCGAGGACCTGCCCAACCGCAAGCACGGCAACATGCCGCTCTGACGATGGCGCTGCAGATCGATCCCGAACCGACCGAGGAGGAGGCGGCGGCCATCGTCGCCGCGCTCGAGGTGGGCCTCCCGCGCGCCGGGGCCGAGTCCGCTCCGGACAGCGTCTCGCGCTGGCGCTGGTCCGGCCGCTGGTGGTCCAAGCCGGTGCCGATCCGTCGCGGCCGGCCGGGCTGAGCCGACGAGCGTGGGCACGGACGACCGCCGCGTCGCCGCGGTCGTCGTCGGAGCCGGCACCGCCGGCCTGAACGCGGCCCTGCAGCTGGCGCGCCGCGGGCTGTCGGTCACCGTCGTCGAGTCGCGCCCCCTCGGCGAGGGTGGTGCCCGCTGGGACAACGGCGTGCTGGCCTGGCAGTACGCCCGGGCGGGGCTCGCCCCGCCGACCGCCGACGAGGTCCACACCGGGACCGGGCGCACGTTCCTGCTCGGCCCGGCCGACGCAGGGCCGGTGGTCGTCGAGTCGCCGACGGAGCACGCCGACATGCGGCGGCTCAACGACCGCCTCGTGGCGCTGTGCCGGGCCGAGCGCGTCGACTTCCTCGACCGCGCCCGTGACGTCTCGGTCGAGCTGGTCGACGGCCGCGTGCGAGCGCTGGCGCTGTCGGCGGCGCCGCCCGACGCCGCCGAGGCGGCGCCCGTGCGGCTCGAGGCCGACCTGTTCGTCGACGCCGGTGGGCGGCGCGGCGTCCTGCGCTCGCAGGTCCCGGAGCTCGCGGCCTGGTGCCCGCCCGTCGGGCGCGACGTGCTCTGCACCGCCAGCCAGTTCATGCTCGACGTGGCCGATGCCGACGGCGCCCGGGCGTTCCTCGACGGCCACGGCGCGACCCCCGGCGACGGCGTGACCTGGGTCGGCCTCGACGGCGGCTTCTCGGCGCTGGCCGTCGGCGTCGCCGCCGACCTCGGCGAGGTGTCGGTGCTGACCGGGGCGATCGCGTCGGGGGAGTGGGGGTCAGGCCGGACGATCCTCGACCGGTTCCGCGGCGCCAACCCCTGGATCGGCGAGCCCCGCTACGGCGGCGACGGCCTCATCCCGCTCCGACGGCCCTACGCCCGCCTCGGCGCGTCGGGGGTGGCGCTCGTGGGCGACGCCGCCTGCCAGGTCTTCCCCGCGCACGGCAGCGGGATCGGCACGGGCCTGATGGCCGGCGCGGTGCTGGCGGAGCAGGTCGGCGGCGCGGCCGATCCCGGCGCCGACGGGGCGCTCTGGGCGTACCAGACCGCGTACCACCGCGAGCACGGCGGCACGCTGGCGGCGTACGACACGTTCCGCCGCTGCAACAGCGCGGTGGGGACCGACGGCGTGCGCCGGATGTTCGAGAGCGGGCTGTTCACCGCCGACATGGGCGGGTCGGGGCTCGAGCAGCGCTGGGACGAGCCGTCCGCGGCGCAGTCCCTGTCGGCGACCCGGGCCTACGCTCGGGATCCCGGCCTGGCCCGGGCGATGCTCCCGTGGCTGGCGCGGTGCGCGGTGGCGTCCCGGCTCGGCGCCGCCGCCCCGGCGGAGCCCGACCTCGGGGCGCTGCGCCGGTGGGACCGCCGGCTGGCCCGCGTCGTCGGCGGCTGACCCACCTGCGGACGATCCGGACGTGGACGGGTGGCGTCGGCGAGCGTCAGTCGGCGGCGAGGAACCCGATGATGTCGGGGAGTGCGGCGGGGTCCTGCACGAAGAAGGCGTGGCCGCCGTCGTACAGGCGCTGTTCGGCGCCCGGCACGTGCTCGGCGATGTAGGCGCCGTTGACGGGCGGGGCGATGCCGTCCCACCGGCCGCTCGCGACGAGGGTCGGGCACGACACCGCGCCGAGCCGGTCGCACACGTCGTGGTGGCTCCGCGCCTCCATCTGCAGCCGCGCGCCCTCCTCCTGCTCCGAGGTGCGCTCCCGCGCCTGGCCGGCGGCGAGGAAGTCGACCAGGCCCTGCTGGTCGGGGTGCTCCGCCAGGAACTCCGGGGTGAACCGCGTGTCGAGCAGCTCGGCCCCCTTCCGCAGCCGGTCCTCCGGGGGCAGGTCGGCGAGCTCGTGCAGCGGGTACGACGCCCCGCCCGCGCCCCCTGGCGAGGTGCACAGCAGGGCCAGCCGCTCCACCCGGTCGGGCCAGGTCACGGCCAGCTCCTGAGCGACCATCCCTCCGAAGCTGATGCCGACCACGCGGCAGGTGTCCCAGCCCTGGCCGTCGAGGAGGCCGGCGACGTCGGCGGCGCAGTCGGCCATCGAGTAGGGACCGGGCGGGACGCTCGAGCGGCCCATGCCCCGGTGGTCGAGGGCGAGGAGGTCGAACGGGCCGCTGAAGGCCTGGACGAGGAGCGCGGAGTCCTGCAGCGCCATGCCGGAGCCGTTCAGGAACACGGTCGGCCTCCCCGATCCGGACCGCTCCCAGTAGATGTCGATCCCGTCGACGCGGCAGGTGCCACTCGTCCCGCTGGCCATGCCCGACCGTACCGCCTCGCCATCGCCGTATCCTCGGACGACGTGGCGGACCCATCCGACGACCTGCTCCCCGAACCGATGCCGCCCGAGGTGATGACGGTCGCCGACGACGAGGTCGTCGTGTTCCACGGTCCGATCGCGACGACGTGGACGGACCTGCCGCCCGACACCGACCTCGACCTCGACGGCGTCGCGGTCCGCACCCTGCCCCGGCGTGGCGAGCTTCTCGCCACGGTCGCCACCGCGAACGACGTGCACTTCGGCGAGATCGAGTGCGGCCACATCGACGGCGTCGACTGGGAGACCTACACGGTCGAGCCCGGTGAGCCGCCCTACCCCGAGACGATGAACGCCGCCGTCGTGGCCGACATGGCGGCCCGGCGGCCCGACGCCGTCGTCGTGAAGGGCGACGTCACCTCCGATGGCACCGACGAGCAGGTCGACCGCTTCCTCGACGTCTACGGCGGGGCGTTCGGCGATGACCTGATGTGGGTCCGCGGCAACCACGAGAGCTACCACCACCAGCAGCGCGGGGCCTGGCCGGTGCAGGAGCGCACGCTGGACGGCGTCGTCCTCGCCGTGCTCGACACCTCACGGGACGCGACGATCAACGGGCACCTCTCCGCCGAGCAGCTCGAGTGGCTCGACGAGCTCGGCGCCCGGGCCGACCGGCCCGTGCTGGTGTTCGGCCACCACCCGGTGTGGAACCCGGCCGAGGAGCGCCGGCGCGAGGGGGTGTTCGGCCTCGTCCCCGGCGACACCGAGGCGCTGGCCGAGGTGTTCGTCCGCCGGCCGCGGCTGCTCGGCTACTTCGCCGGCCACACGCACCGCAACAACCGGGTGCGCCTCCCCGGCGCGGGCGACGTCCCGTTCGTCGAGGTCGGGACGGTCAAGGACTACCCCGGCTCGTGGGCGGAGTACCGGGTCTTCGACGGCCTCGTGCTGCAGGTGCACCGCCGGGTGACGGCGCCCGACGCGCTCGACTGGAGCGAGCGCACGCGGGGGATGTTCGCCGGCACCTACGCCCGCTACGCCCGGGGCCGCCTGTCGGACCGCTGCTTCGCGATCGAGGCCCGGTGACGACCGACGGCGCCACCGGGGGAGCGGTCGACGGCGCGGCCCGCGGTCCGCTCGCCGACCTGCGGGTGGTCGACCTGGCCACCGTGATCGCCGGACCGGGCTGCGCGCGCTACCTGGCGGACTACGGCGCCGACGTCATCAAGGTGGAGCGGCCGCCGGGCGGCGACAGCGTCCGCTCCATGGGCTGGACGGACCCCGCGGACGGCCGGTCGATGTGGTGGAAGGTCGTCGGTCGCAACAAGCGCACGATCGCGCTCGACCTGAAGGACCCGGACGACCTCGAGGTGATGCGCCGGCTCCTCGACTCGGCCGACGTCCTCGTGGAGAACTTCCGACCCGGCACCCTCGAGCGCCTGGGCCTGGCCCCCGAGGTCCTGCACCGCACCAACCCCTCGCTGGTGGTCACCCGCGTGACCGGGTTCGGCCAGACCGGGCCGTACAAGGACCGCCCGGGCTTCGCGACGCAGGCCGAGGCCCTGTCGGGCTTCGCCGCCATCAACGGCGAGCCGGACGGCCAGCCGCTCCTGCCCCCGATCGCGCTCACCGACGAGGTGGCGGCGCTGGTCGCCGCGTTCGCCACGATGGTCGCCCTGCACTCGGGCGTCGGTCAGGTGGTCGACGTGAACCTGATCGAGTCGATGCTGCAGCTGATGGGCCCGCTCGTCCCGCTCTACGGCGTGCTCGGCCAGGTGCAGGAGCGCCTGGGTGCCGGCATCCCGTACACCGTGCCCCGCAACACCTACCGGACCGGCGACGGACGGTGGGTGGCCGTGTCCACCAGCGCGGAGTCGGTCGCAGGCCGCGTCATCGAGCTCATCGGCCTCGGGGGCGACCCGCGCTTCGCCGACTTCGCCGGGCGCGTCGCGCACCGCGACGAGATCGACGCCCGCATGGCGGAGTGGATGGCCGAGCGCACGACGCCGCAGGTGCTCGACGAGTTCGAGGCCGCGCACGCCGCGGTCGCGCCCGTGTACGACATGGCCGACATCGCCGAGGACCCGCACTTCCGGGCCCGAGGGGCGATCGTCGAGATCGACGGCTTCCCGATGCAGGACGTGGTGGCCCGGCTCAGCGCGACGCCGGGTGCGGTCCGCTGGGTCGGGCGGGGGCTCGACGAGGACGGCGACGAGATCCGCCGCGAGCTCGACGCCGCCGACTGACCGCGATCAGCCCTCGACGGCGGCGACCTCGATGCGGTCCTGGTTCCACTCCTGCGCGGCGACCAGCGCCGCCCGGGCCTGCTCGAGCAGCTCGTCGCCGCTGAACGCGTGGGCGGGGTAGCAGGCGACGCCGGCCCACATCGTGTGGGGACCCGAGCGGCTGACCAGGTTGCGCCGGGTGCGCTCGACGGTCCACACCGCGCCGTTCTCGGGGGTGTCCTCGAGGATGGCGGCGAAGGTGCCGTCGTCGAGGCGGCAGGCGATGTCGGCCTCTCGGAGCGTCTCGCGGATCGCGTCGGCGACCCGGGCCGGCGGCGCCGACGAGGAGGCGTCCTCGACCTGGCCCTGCGCGACCTGCATGAGGCAGACGGACACGGGCCGCAGGTGGCGGCGGGCCGAGGCCAGCCGGGACTGCAGGGCGACGCGGAAGTAGGCCTCGGAGAACAGCTGCGACTCGGGGTCGGTCAGCGCCGAGGTGTCGGAGCCGGCGAGCTCGGGCGGCGGCTCGGGTGCGTCCTCCGCCCCGGAGCGGGCGGCGGCGAGCTCCTGGCGGAGCGCCTCGACCTCGCCGCGGGCATCGGCCAGCTCGCGGCGCGTGCGGTCGATCGTCTGGTCGCGGTCGTCGGGAGCCGCGGGTTCGGCGGCCGTGGCCCGCTGGGGCGACGCGGCGAGGGCGGTGCCGCCGGCGGCGATCGCGGCGAGGCCGGCGACGGCGCCCAGCGCGGGCACGCCGGCGGCCAGGGCTGCGACGCCGAAGGCCAGGCCGACGACGCCGAGCACGAGCGCGATGACACGAGCGTCGACCATGGCTCTCCCATCGGCTCGGGGGTCACGGGACGTGAGCATTCGTCACTGCCTCTTGGTCAGTTCCCCGCCCGCCCCGGGCCCCGGGACCTCAGTCCCGGGCGGCGACGGCCAGATCGGCGATCTCGGTGATGATCCTGGTGAGCTCGAAGTCCTTCGGCGTGAACACGGCGGCCACGCCGTCCTCGAGGAGCTTCGGGCGGTCGTCCTCGGGGATGATGCCACCCGCCACCACCGGCGCGGTGACACGGGCCTCGCGGAGCAGCCGGACGACCTCTGGCACCAGCTCGAGGTGCGAGCCCGACAGGATCGACAGCCCGACGACGTCGACGTCCTCGTCGCGCGCCGCGGCGGCGATCTGCGCGGGCGTCAGCCGGATGCCCTGGTAGATGACCTCCATGCCGGCGTCGCGCGCCGCCACGGCGATCTGCTCGGCACCGTTCGAGTGGCCGTCGAGGCCCGGCTTGGCGACGAGGAACCGGGGCGGCCCGCCGTCGAGGGCGCGCAGCCGCTCCGACAGGGCGCGCAGCCCGTCGTTGCCGCCCGCCACGCCGGCGGCGGCGGCGACGCCCGTCGGGGCGCGGTACTCGCCGAACACCTCGCGCAGGCGGTCGGCCCACTCGCCGGTGGTGCCGCCGGCGCGGGCCAGGTCGATCGTCGCCGGCATGATGTTCTCGTCGGTGCGGGCGACGCGCTCCAGCTCGGCCAGCGCCCGGTCGACCTCGGCCTGGTCCCGGGCGGCCCGCCACGCCTGGACGTCGTTGATCATCTCGTCCTGGACCGCGGGGTCGACCTTCAGGATGCTGTCGTCGCCGGCGAGGGGCGACTCGGCGGTCTCGGTGAAGGCGTTCACGCCGATGACCGTCAGGTCGCCCGACTCGATGCGTCGCATCCGCTCCGTGTGGGAGCGGACGAGCCGGCCCTTCAGCTCGTCGATGGCCTCGAACGCGCCGCCCAGCGCGAGCACGTCGTCGAGCTCGGCCTGCGCGGCGTCCTCGAGGTCCGACGTCAGGGCCTCCATCACGTGGCTGCCCTCGAACAGGTCGGGGTACTCGAGCAGATCGGTCTCGAGCGCCAGCACCTGCTGGATGCGCAGCGACCACTGCTGGTCCCACGGGCGCGGCAGGCCGAGCGCCTCGTTCCACGCGGGCAGCTGCAGCGACCGGGCGCGGGCGTCGCGCGACATGGTCACGCCGAGCGCCTCGAGCACGATGCGCTGCACGTTGTTCTCCGGCTGCGCCTCGGTCAGCCCGAGCGAGTTGACCTGCACGCCGTAGCGGAAGCGCCGGGCCTTCGGGTCGGTGACGCCGTAGCGCTCGGCGGTCAGGCGGTCCCACATCTTCGTGAAGGTCCGCATCTTGGCGATCTCCTCGACGAAGCGGATGCCCGCGTTCACGAAGAAGCTCACCGACGCGACGACGTCGGACATGCGCTCGGCCGGCACCTGGCCGGACTCCTGCACGGCGTCCAGCACGCCGATCGCGCAGGCGAGCGAGTAGGCGATCTCCTGCACCGGCGTCGCACCGGCCTCCTGCAGGTGGTACGAGCACACGTTCATCGGGTTCCACTTGGGGACGTGCTCGTTGCAGAAGGCGAACATGTCGACGATCAGCCGACGGCTCTGGTGCGGCGGGAAGATGTACGTGCCCCGCGACAGGTACTCCTTGACGATGTCGTTCTGCGTCGTGCCCCGCAGCGCCGTGCTGTCGACGCCCTGCTCGGCGGCGTTGGCGACGTAGAGGCCGAGCAGCCACGCGGCCGTGGCGTTGATCGTCATCGACGTGTTCATCTCGCCCGGGGGGATGCCGTCGAGGAGCGTCCGCATGTGGCCGAGGTGCGCGACCGGGACGCCGACCTTGCCGACCTCGCCCCGCGCCAGCACGTGGTCCGGGTCGTAGCCCGTCTGCGTCGGGAGGTCGAAGGCGATGGAGAGCCCGGTCTGGCCCTTGGCCAGGTTGGTCCGGTACAGCTCGTTGGACGCCTTGGCGGTCGAGTGGCCCGAGTAGGTCCGCATCAGCCACGGACGGTCCCGCTGAGGGAGAGATGCCATGCACCATTGTCGGCGCACCGGCGACCGGTCCGCCAGATCCCTGAGGGGCCGTCAGATCGCGGAGGCCCGGACGGGGTGCCGCGACCTCCGGGAACGACCGGGGGCGGGCGCGACGTCGGACCGCTCCGGGTGGCGGGTGGGGTCGGTCCTGCGGAGGCGGTCGACGACCCCCACACAGCGGGGCGGAGCGAGGGTCACAAGGCGCCAGCACCTGGGAGGGTGCTGGTGGCGATGCGTTTGGAGGGAGATTGGTGTCCCCCGCTCCATTGCCCCGGCTGTGGGGTTGTGCCGGTGGGGGCGATGTCCACCGACGTCATTAGTATCGGCGCGTCCGGCCCGGGCTTGAACAGATTTCCCGGGATAATCCCGTTATTTTCTGAGAGGTCTCCGCGCTGTTCCATGGGGCGCCAGGCATGAGGCAACCGTCATGATCGCGACGCTGCTCGGGACGTCCCTCGGCGGGGTCGTCGGCGTGCTGGCCCAGGACGACGGCGGCGGGACGCTGTTCCTCGGCGACGACTTCTTCCCGTGGATCGTGCTCGCGCTCGGCGCCGCCATGGTCGTCGGCAACCTGCTCGCCCTCGTGCGGCCGCCGGCCGACGGGGGACCGCCGCCCGTCGGGCGCGCCGTCACGATGATCGTGCTGGGTGCGGTCGCCGCCGTGTGGGGCATCGCCAGCCTCGTCAGCTGAACGCCCGACGCCCTGCGCCCGACGCCGGACGGCGATCGGTGCGCGTGGTCGGACGGACGGAGCTCAGTGGCCGCGGCGCAGCCACTCCTCGACGTCGGGCGCCTCGGCCCCGATCGTGGTCGAGTCGCCGTGGCCGGTGTGGACGACGGTCTCGGGCGGCAGCGAGAGCAGCTGCTCGCGGATCGAGCGGACGATCGTCGGGAAGTCCGAGAAGCTGCGCCCCGTCGCGCCCGGTCCGCCGCAGAACAGGGTGTCGCCCGAGAACAGGTGGTCGGCCTCGGCGTCGTGGAAGCAGCAGCAGCCCGGCGAGTGGCCCGGGGTGCTCAGGACGCCCAGCCGGGTGCCCCCGGCGTCCAGCGACGCGCCGGCCTCCAGGTCGCGGTCGGGCGCACGGTCGGGGTACACGACGTCCCACAGCATTCGATCCGCGGGGTGGAGGAGGATCGGTGCGTCGACCAGGTCCTGGAGCGCGACGGCGGCGTTGATGTGGTCGTTGTGGCCGTGGGTCAGCGCGATGGCCGTGACCCGCCGGCCGTTGATCGCGCCGGCGATCGCCACGGCGTCGTGAGCGGCGTCGACGACCAGCACCTCGCGGTCGTCGCCGACCAGCCAGATGTTGTTGGTGACCTCCCACTCGCCGCCGTCGAGGGCGAAGATGCCGTCGGTCTGGACCAGTTCGATCGCCATGCCAGCACCCTACGGTCCGGCGGGCGGGGCAGGGGCCGGCGTCACCCGCCGCCCGACGTGGCGCACTCGAGCGCCGTCGCCTGGGCGAGCTTGGTGATCTCCTCCTGCTCGTTCTTGAGCACCATGTCGTTGAACTCGGCCTCGCCGACGCGCTCGATCATCCCGTCCACGACGCAGGTGGCCAGCTCCTGGGGCAGGCCGGAGTCGGCGAGCTGCTCGATCAGCTCGTCGCGCACGCCGCCGAACTCGTCGCTCGAGCTCTGGGCCGGGCAACGGGTGCCCGCGGACGGCACCTCCAGGTCGACGAAGTAGCCGACGACGGCGTCCTCGATGCACTGGCCGCCGCGGAGGAAGGCGGTGTGGCCGTCGCCCTCGTAGGTGAGCAGCACGCTGCCGGACAGCGCCTGGGTCATCTCCTGCGCCCACTCGTACGGGGTGGCCGGGTCGCCGACCGTGCCGATGACCAGGATCGACGGGGCGCCGTCGGCCTTGGGGGCGGGGGTGGGCTGGGCCGGCTCGGGCCAGTCGTCGCACCCGGTCAGCCCCGCGCCGATCAGCGCGCCGAAGGTGGGTGCGGCCTGCGCGATGCGGGCCTCGTCCTGCGCGGCCTGCTCCGCGGTCGGGCGGTCCTCCTGGTCCGCGCAGTTGACCATCACCTGGGCGTCGCTCGAGTTGTCGTAGCTGCCGTCGGCCTGGCGGCCGGTCTGGCGGTCGACCAGCGCGAGGAAGGTGGCGGCCCCGCCCTCGCGGATGTCGGCGATGGCCTGCGCGGTCGGGCCCCACGTCGAGGTGTCGTAGAGCGCGGTGGCCAGGCCGTAGTCGAACAGGTCCCGGTTGAGCGTCCGGGAGCCGGAGCTGTCCTCGACCGTGACCGGCTTCGACTCGAGCTCCGCCCGGGTGGCGGCGATCGCCGCGGCGGCGTCGGGGGCCAGCGCGCACGTCTGGTCGGCGTCGCAGGCGGCGATGAAGTTCGCGAGCGTGCGCTCGAAGCCCGTGGCCTGGACCATTGCCTGGTCCGCGGCCGACGCCGACGGACTGATCGATCCGTCGAGCACCATCGCCCGGATGTGGGTCGGGAACATGGCGGCGTAGGTCGCGCCGATCGAGGTCCCGTAGGAGTAGCCGAGGAAGTTGAGCTGCTCGTCGCCGAGCGCCGTCCGGATCCGGTCGAGGTCGGCGGCGACGTCGGCCGTGCTCATGTGGGTGACCATCTCGGGGTTGCGCTCGGTGCAGCCCTCCCGCAGCGCGGTCTGGTCCTCCTCGATCCTGGTCCGCTCCTCGGGCGTGTCGGGCGTGAGGTCGCCCTCCATCTGGGCGTCCTTCTGGTCGTCGTCGAGGCAGCGGACCGGGTCGCTCTCGCCCACGCCGCGCGGATCGAACGACACGAGGTCGAAGCGGTCGGTCAGCGACGACGGGAAGGAGCTGGCGGCGTTGGCGAGGAACTCGAGCCCGGAGCCGCCGGGGCCGCCGGGGTTGATGACGAGCGACCCGATGCGCTCGTCGGCCGGACCGGTCGCCGCCTTGCGGGCCAGGGCGATGCCGACCCGGTCGCCGTCGGGCTCCGCCGGGTCGAGCGGCACGTCGAGCGTGGCGCAGTCGAGCCCCGCCATGGCCGTGAGCTTGCCGGTGCACTTGGACCAGTGCAGATCGCCGTCCGTGCCGCCGGCGGCGGGCGCACCCCCCGTCGGACGGGGGTCCGACTCCTTCTCCGCAGAGGGCGAGCCGCCGTCGGAGCAGGCGGTGAAGAGGACCGCGCACGCGACGAGCAGGGCGGGCAGGCGGGTACGGGTCACGTCGGCCGAGGCTACCGACGCGCTCGTGCGTTCCGACCCACGCGGCCGCTGCGACCCGAGCGGCCTCTCAGGGCGCGCGCCGTGCCGCCGGTCAGTACTCGATCCGGCAGCTGACCCCGGCGTCGAACAGCTGGGTCACCCTCCCCAGCCCGAGCCAGTTGGCGCAGCACACCGCGAGCTCGAAGAGCTCGGCGTCGGTGAACGCCGCCCGCGCCCGGGTCCAGAAGTCGTCGTCGATGTTGAGGTGGTCCGTGGAGAACCGCTCCGCGAACTCGGCGGCGAGCGCCTCCTGCTCCGACAGGGTGGTGAGCGACCGCCAGTCCGCCATGCCGAGGTACTCGGACTCGGTGAGGCCGTCGGGGTCGGAGGTCGTCCGGGTGTCGAGGCACACCGGGCACTGGTTGACCTCGGCGATCCGGATGCGGGCCGCCTCCCGGACCCGCGTCGGCAGGGCGGTGTCGGTGTAGACGGCCCCGCTGAAGCGGCCTGCGGCGGCCCCCATCTTCGGGCTCAGCGCGTACAGCCGCAGCAGCTCGTCGCCGTCGCCCTCCGGCAGGTCGACCTTGGCCATCGGTGCCCCCTGGTGTCTGCCGGGGCCGCGCCCTGCGGCCCCCGGTGCCGTCCCGCCCGGCTCGGCGCCGGGGGACGGACCTCCTCAGCCTACGATCGCCGGGATGTCGGTGCAGACGCCCGAGGATCCCTCGACCGCCCCCTCGTCGTACCCGCCCGAGCGACACGTGGTGCGCGACCTCCGGTTCGAGCTCGAGGACACCGGGCCGGACGCCGCCCGTGCGCACCTCCCGATCCGGCCCGAGCTGTGCCGGGACGGGGTGCTCGACCCGGGGCCGCTGCTGGTGGTCACCGACGTGCTCGCCGGCCTGCTGGTCGGCCGGGTGATCGCGCCCGACTGGATGGCCACCGCGCAGCTCGCGCTCCACCTCGTCGATCCACCCGGCGCCGACGACCCTGCCCTCACCGACGTCGTGGTCGACGCCGCGGTCCGCCGGGCCGGCCGCACGACGATCGTGGTCGAGGCCCGGCTGTCCGCGACCGGGTCCGGTGGCGCCGACCGCGCGGTGGGGGAGGCGGGCCTCACGTTCGCCCGGCTGCCCCGGCGGGAGGGGAACCTGGACATCGGCGACACCCCGGTCGCGTACGGCCAGCGGTTCTCGATGGCGCTGCCCGACTCGGGCCTCGACGGCCCGTACCGCGACGAGATCGGCGTGCGCGTGGTGGCGCCCGAGCAGGGCGTGGTCGAGCTCGACGCCGTCCCCTTCGTCCGCAACTCGTTCGGGGCGGTCAACGGCGGGGTGGTGGCGTCGATCGCGGCCGAGGCCGCGGTCGCGGTGGCCGGCACGGTGCTCGACGGGGCGGTCCGCGCCGTGGACCTGACGGCGTCGTACCTGTCGCAGGGCAAGGTCGGCCCGTTGCGCACGTCGGCGTCGGTGCGGCGGGTGGACGGACCGGTCGCGCTCGTGCGGGTCGAGGTGCTCGATCCGGGCCTGCCCGACGAGGACGGTCGCCCACGCGTCGTCGTCGTGGCCCACGTGCACTGCGTCGGCACCCCGACCTGACCGATCGCTCGCCGCGGCGTGGGCCTCGGTGGGGTGCGGCGCCGGTCGGCGGTCAACGGGAGGGCGGCCGGCCCACCGATCGCTGGAACAGCGGCGACGGGAAGCGGAGCATGACCCGGTCGCCGCCGAGCCATGACTCGAGCTCGCCCGCGTGCGCCTCGAGGGCGACGACCGCGTCGTGGCCCACGTCCTCGAGGAGCACCATGCCGATCGCGCCGTCCTCGGACTGGTGCCAGCCGCCGACGATCCGGCCGTCCCACCAGATGGTCGGTCCGGCGTTGCCCGCGTTGTCGACGAGCTCGGGCGCGTGCGGGCCGAGGTACCAGGCGCGCTCCTTCCAGCCCATCGTCGTCGGGTCGAGCCCCGGCAGGAGCGCACCCCACGGGTCGACCTCGACGGTGGCGCCCTCGTCGCCCGGGAGGACGAGGCCCGTCGCGCCGCCGGCGAGCGCGACCTCCTCGGCGCCGAGGTCGGCGAGCGCGGCCCGCACGATCCCCTTGTTCGCGCCGAGCCACCACACCACGTCGGTCTCGGTCGCCGGCCCGAAGGCCGCGAGGTACCGACGGACCAGCTCGGTCCACGCGTCGGGTGCGTCGACGGCGTTCGGCGCCACGGGCAGCCAGGCGTCGGTCGACGCCCACCGGGGCCGCGACGCCCTCCACGACCCGTCGTTGGTCGACCGGACGACGTCGCCGCCGGCCCACAGCCAGGTGAGCACCCGCGGGCCGATCGGGGCCTCGGCCTCCCAGCGCTTGCCGACGCCCTGGCGGATGGCGCCGCGGAGCGCAGGCGCCTCGGCCCGGATCTCGTCCATCGACAGCGACCGACCGTCGGCCAGCACGTCCAGGACCTGGCGCCGGGCCTGGCGGATCCAACGGGCACCGTCCTTGCGCAGCTCGTGGGACTCGACGTCCTTGATCAACCGGGCGCGCTCGCGCTCGGCGACGCGCCGACCGGGGCCGCCGATCGCCGCGCCCACGAGGTCGTCGGGGACGATCCAGATCGTCCGGCGCATCGCCATCACCCGGACCAGGTGACGGTCGCGGTACAGCGCCCCCTCCAGGTCCGCGACCTCCATGCCGGCGGCGCGGGCGCGTGCCGACATGAAGATCGTCGCGGGGTCGGTGCCGTGCAGCGCCACGACGCGCCGGGTCGCGGCGACCGGGTCGGTGGCGCGGTGGGCGGGGGAGAGCGCCTGGCGGACGGCGAGCCGCCGCCGTCGCTCCGCGTCGTCGATGGCCCTCACGTCCCGGCATCCCGCTGCTCGACCTGGCGCACCCCGTCAGGATCGCAGGCCCGGCGGAGGTGCGGGCGCACGATCGGTCCACGCGCCCGGGACCGACCGCACGGCGACCGGCGACGCACGTTTCGAAACAGCAGCGAAACACCGGGGTCGTAGCCTGCGCGCATGGCCGGAGCCGGAGTGCGCAGGATCGTCCCCCTCACGTTCGGTTGGGAGCACATCCCGCTCAGCATCTCCATGCAGGGCGGCGCCGACGACGTACGGCTGCGCGAGCCGGTCCCGGGGATCCTCCTCGAGCTCGACGGCGGCTGGATGCTGCTCGACACGGGGTTCAACACGCCGGTGCTGCTCGACGAGAAGCTGCGCCGTCGCCTCGTCCACATGGGCATCGAGGACGAGCTCGTCGGCGACCACGGCGACTCGATCGAGCGGGCGTTCGAGCACGTCGGCATCGACCCCGACGACGTCGCCGTCGTGGCCCTGAGCCACCTCCACTACGACCACTCGGGTGGCATCCGCTGGTGGGCGGAGCGGGCGCCGATGCACGTGCAACGCCGCGAGCTCGCACACTCGCTCGCCCTCGACGCGCCCGAGCCCGAGGCGCTGTTCCGGATGGACTTCGACGACCACCGCATCGACTGGCGCCTCGCCGACGGCGATGTCGAGCTGGCGCCCGGCGTCACCGCCGTCGCGACGTACGGCCACACCGTCGGGCACCAGAGCTTCGTCGTCGACCTCGCCGACGGCGGTGGGTTCGTCTTCGCCTTCGACGCCGCCGACCTGCAGGTCCAGCTCGACGACGAGATCGCGCCGGGGTCGGTCGCGACCGGCGACGTCGAGGAGGCGGTCGAGGCGATCCGTCGCCTCAAGTCGATCGCCGCAGAGAAGGGCTACCGGGTCATCCCGGGCCACGACCCCGACGTGTGGCCGGCGTTCACCAGCGAGCTCGGCGTGCAGGGGCCGGGCGCATCGGACCCGACCCGGTTCCTCCCGGCGATCGACGGCGCGCCCGTCGCGGTCGCGAGCACCGCGCACGCCGGGCACGCCCATCGCTGAGCTGGTCGCCACCGGCGATCAGGGGTTCATGACCTCGGCCCTGCAGCCGTTCGGCAGCGTGCCGTCGAACGCGCCGCTCATGAACTTCTCCATGGGCGAACCGGTGAACGTGAGGTCCGCGCTGCTCTTGCCGCTGCCGACCGCGGAGATCTGCCCGGGGATCTGCAGGTGGCCGGCCGGGCTGGCGGCCCCGTCCTTGCGGAACAGCGCCAGCTCGAGGTGGCCCTCGTCGCCGCCCGCGGGGCAGTAGCCATCCTTCCGCAGCGAGTCGAAGAGCGCCACGCTCATGCAGTCGGCCGCAGCGGGGACCGCGGCGTCGTCCGCGCCCTCGGTCGGCTGGCAGTGGATGACGACGTCGTCCATGCCCTGGCCGATGAGCATCGGCACCGGTCGGCCGTCGCGCTCGGGCACCTTCGGGAAGGGGTTCACCCCGTCGGGCCCGGGCAGGTTCCAGCGGATCCACGCGCACCAGGCCTGGAGGCCCTCGTCGGTGGAGGTGGCGCACGCGCGGTCCGAACCGCCCTTGAAGTACTCGCCCTCCGAGTAGTCCTTCGGCAGGTTCCAGAGCTCGGGCACGAGCATCTTGTGCACGCCCGCGTTCCGGTAGGGGCCGGCGATGCTCTGGATGCGCTTGGCGTCGGTGACGGTGCACAGCGGGGCGAGCTGGGCGACGGTCGTCGCGCCCGCCGTCGTGGTGATGGCGGTGAGGTCGAGATCCGCGTGCTCGGGCGGGAAGGCCGGCGTGGCGGCGTCGTCGGACGGCGTGCCCCGCGCCGACAGGACGGCCCACGAGCCGAAGATGTAGGAGAAGAGCACGGGCCCGACCTGCAGCTCGAGCGCCGGGATCGGGAGGCCGACGACCTCGATCGAGGTGTGCATCTCCCAGTCGGCCAGCCCGTTGCCCGCCTCGATGCCCTGGCGCTCCGGCTGGACGACGAAGTTGGACGCCGGGGCCAGCGCGGCGACGCCGGAGAGGTGGAGGGTCGCGGCGTCGGCGTTCGGGGCGGCCTCCTGGTAGGTGTCCATCAGCTGCCCGGCCCACAGCGCGGCGTGGCCGCCCTGGGAGTGGCCCCACGTGATCGTGTCGTAGTCGTCGGGCACGGCCGGGCCGAACGTCCGCTCCATGAGCTGGGTCGTCGCCCGTGCCGCGTCGATGACGTCGGCCGCGGCGATGCGGCCGACCACGTAGGTGTCGTTCGGTTGGTAGTCGGTGGCGGAGACGACCCAACCCCGGTCGAGGGCGGTCTGCAGCGCCCCGTCGCGCGGCTCGCCCTTCCGGGCGCCGAACCCGCTGCCCCAGCCGATGGCGTTGATGCCGTCGGACATCTGGCCCCACAGCGACTTCTCGGGGGCGAGCGACGGGAGGCAGGCCTGCTGGAGGCCCGACGTGCCGTGCGACCAGGCCAGCATCCGGCCGGAGCCGTCGAAGCGTCCCGGTCCGGTCTTGGGGGCGGCGGCCATGCCGCAGACGATCTGGAGGTCGTCCTCGTCGTAGCCGGTCGTGACGTACGAGATGCGCCAGGCGTGGGCGTCGGTCGGGAACCCGGCGGAGTCCTTGTACTGGCCGTCCAGCTCGTAGCTCGCGATCAGGTCGCCGGGCCGCGAGCCCGCCGGCGGCTCCTCGCCGACGCCGTCCGGCGACTGGATGCACGGCGGTGCGGCGACCGGCACCGGGACGGTCGTCGTGGGGCCGTCGAGCGGGAGCTGGGTGGGCAGCCCCTCGACCTGCGGGTCGCGGGTGCAGGCCACGAGGCCGGTGGTGACGGTGAGGACGGCAACGGCGATGACGACGACGCGGGAGGGGACACGCATCCCAACAGCATGCCGGTGGGGACCGCTCGGACCGGTGAACCGCCGGGCGGGTCTGGCTCAGGCCTCGGACGTGAGCACGACCTTGCCGAACTTGCCGCCGGCTCGGAAGTGCTCGTACGCCGCAGCGGCCTCGGCCATCGGGAAGGTCGCCTCGACGGGGACGGTGGCGAGGCCGCGGTCCACCAGCGGGAGGACGTGGCGGTCGACCGCCGCAGCGGCCGCGGCCTTCTGCTCGAGCGGCCGGGCTCGCAGCGTCGAGCCGTGGATCCGACCTCGGACCGCCATGAGGTCGAGCAGGCTGATCTCGGCCTTCGGCCCGCCGCCGACGCCGATGATGGCGATGCGCCCGCCGATCGCGAGCGAGCTGATGTCCTCGCGCAGGTTGGGGCCACCGATCAGCTCCAGCACGACGTCGAACGGACCGTGCTGGCCGAAGCCCTCGGTCTCGACGGCGGTGGCGCCGAGCTCGGCGACGCGGTCACGCAGCGCGGGGTTGCGGACCGTGCCGACTACGCGGGCGCCGGCGGCCACGCCGAGCTGCACGGCCGCGACCCCGACGCCCCCGGCGGCGCCATGGACGCAGAGCGACTCGCCGACGCCGAGCTGGGCCTGGGTGAACACCGCATCGTGCGCCGTCGTGAACGCCTCGGGGAACCCTCCGGCCGCCACCGGGTCGAGCGCGTCGGGGACCCGGATCGCGCAGCGTTCGTGCACGACGGCCAGCTCGGCCTGCGCGCCGCCGCCCACCACGGCCATCACCCGGTCACCGACCCGGTAGCGGGTCGCGCCGGGGCCCAGGGCGACGACCTCGCCGGCGAACTCCATCCCCGGCACGTCCGGCGGCGATCCCGGCGGGGCGGGGTAGAAGCCGGCGAGCTGGAGCAGGTCGGCGGCGTTGAGGCCGGCGGAGCGGACGGCGACGAGCACCTCCCCGGCGCCCGGTTCGGGGTCCGGCCGCTCCTTCCAGTGGAGGGTCCCGTCGACGATCGTCACCGCGTGCACCCGCCGATCGTCGCGCGACCAGACTGGGTGGGTCATGGGCCTGACGTCGTTGGTGGACTGGTTGACCGCGTCCGCGGTGCACGTGTGGGGCGTCGACATCACGTGGGCGGAGGTGCTGGCCAACCTCCTGGCGCTGGCGTCGATCTGGCTCGCGGTCAAGGACGACGTCTGGAACTGGCCGCTCGGGATCCTGAACGCGCTGTGCTTCATCGTGCTCTTCGCCGACGTGAAGCTGTACGCCAACGTCTTCCTGCAGGTCGTCTTCATCGGGTTGAGCGCCTACGGCTGGTGGGAGTGGAGCGCGCGCCACGGCGAGCGCCAGGAGCTGCTCCACATCCGGCGGATGCGGTCGTGGGAGTGGGTGTGGCTGAACGTCGGCGGCGTGGCGCTCTGCGCGGCGTGGACGGTCGTCCTCGCCGGGTGGACCGACTCGCCGACGCCGCTGCTCGACTCGCTGACGATGGTGCTGAGCGTGCAGGCCGTCTACGCCCAGGCCCGCAAGTGGCTCGAGGCGTGGTGGTACTGGATCGCCTTCAACGTGGTGAGCATCCCGCTGCACGTCGACCGCGAGCTGTACCCGACGGCGATCCTCTACGGGGTGTTCGCCGTGATGTCGGTCCTCGGTCTGATCGACTGGACCCGCCTCATGCGCTCGGGAGAGGAGCCCGGTGCGGAGGTGACCCCCGCGATCGGCTGACGCGGTCGGGCCGACGCTCTCGGGCCGACGCCCCCGGCCGGAGCGATCCCCGGCCCCGACCGGCACGGCGTCGGCCGGACTCCGACGCGAGCGCCGTGGGTACGGTCTGCGGGTGCGAGCGCATCCGATCGTCACGGTCGTGCTGGCCGGCGGGTGCCTCGCCGCCGTGCTGCTGTCCGCCTACGTCGGGATGCCGGTGGTCATCACCGTCGGACTGCTCGTGGCGGTCGGCGTCGTGGCGGTCCTGCTCTGGTGGCTGTGGCTGCGCCGGCTGCCGGTCGCCCGCCGGTCACCGGCCTGGGCGGGGCGGATGGGCCTGGTCGCCGTCGCCCTCGCCGGCCTCGTCACGCTGCTCGTCATCCAGCTGGTGCCGTACGGCCGCTCGCACTCGAACCCGCCGGCGACCGGCGAGCCGCAGTGGGCCGACGCCCGGACTCGGGAGCTCGTGGTCGCCGCCTGCTACTCGTGCCACTCGAACGAGGTCGAGTACCCGGCCTACGCCTCGGTGGCACCGATCTCGTGGATGCTTGAGGGCCACGTCGCCGCGGCGCGCGACGAGGTGAACTTCTCCGAGTTCGCCACCGATCCCGGCGACGCCGAGGAGTCGGTCGAGGTCGTGCTCGAGGGAGAGATGCCGCCGCCGTACTTCACCCGGTTCGGCCTGCACCCCGAGGCGTCGCTCACCGAGGCGGAACGCCAGGAGCTGGTCGACGGGCTGCGCCGGACCCCGGGCCTCTCCGACGACTGAGCCAGGGCGGGCACGAACGCCGGCCCGAGATGGGACACGATGTGAGCCAGGAGCCGGCCACGGCCGGCGGGCGGACCGCAGCAGTCGGTCCGAGCCGGCCGATCACGGGGAGGCAGCGCCGATGGAGGTCAATCGCTCGGTCCCGCCCGCGACGGTCGTGCCGATCCTGGTGTACCCGGACGTGCGGGCCGCGGTGACCTTCCTGACCGAGGCGTTCGGCTTCGTCGAGCGCACGCGGATCGGCGCGAGCCATCGGGCCCAGATGGCCGTCGGCGACGACGGGGCGGTGATCGTCGCCGACGTCGGCGCCGACCGACGTGCACCGGCGCCGGGCGGGACCACCCACACCGTGCGGGTCCGGGTGCCCGACGTCGATACCGCCTTCGCACGGGCCCGGGACCACGGCGCCGTCGTGGTGGAAGCGCCGGTCGACCGGGAGTACGGCGAGCGGGACTGCACCCTCGAGGACCCCGCGGGCCACCGCTGGCAGTTCGCGGAGGTCGTCGCCGACGTGGCACCGGAGGAGTTCGGCTGCGAGACGGTCAGCCCGTGGCCCGCGTACCGGTCCACCGGGAGCGGCTGATCTGTTCGCTCCCTCACGACGAGACCCCCGCCGGAGCGGGGGTCTCGGTCAGAGCGGGTGAGGAGAATCGAACTCCCGTATTCAGCTTGGGAAGCTGATGTTCTACCATTGAACTACACCCGCGTAACTTGCCGTCCGGGCGCTGCGCCTACGAACCGGCGCGGTGCGGCGGACCGCAGCGGGTGGACACCGTAGCCGATCCCGCTGCGGCGCCCGCCGGGCTGCCGGAGCCCCGACCGGCGACGGCTACCGTTCGGGCGTGATCCTCTCCGACCGGACCATCCGCGCCGAGATCGAGGCCGGCCGCATCGGGATCGAGCCGTACGACCCGGCCATGATCCAGCCCAGCTCGATCGACGTGCGGCTGGACGATCGCTTCCTCGTCTTCCGCAGCCACACCCGGCCCGTGATCGACGTGAAGGAGGACCTCTCGGACCTGACCGAGATGGTCCGCATCGAGGACGACCAGCCGTTCATCCTCCACCCGGGCGAGTTCGTGCTCGGCTCGACGTCGGAGCGGGTGCGGATCCCCGACGACCTCGTTGCCCGCATCGAGGGCAAGAGCTCGCTCGCCCGCCTGGGCCTCGTCATCCACTCGACGGCAGGGTTCGTCGACGCCGGCTTCGAGGGCCACATCACGCTCGAGCTGTCGAACGTCGCCACCCTGCCGATCACGCTCTACCCCGGCATGAAGGTCGGCCAGATCTCGTTCCTGCGCATGGACGGCCCCGCCGAGCACCCCTACGGCTCCGGCGGCCTCGGCTCGAAGTACTCCGGCCAGGTCGGCCCCACCCCGAGCCAGTACTGGAAGAACTTCGACACCTGACGCGCCGGGCACCCTGAGCCCGCCGGCGATTTCTGGTGTCGGGATCGCGACAAGGGTTGTCGCTGTGCACCCCTATATCCCGGACGGGGTCAGGTGAGCTGGGCGATGGCCTCCACGAGGCGTTCCGCCTCCACCGGCCGGACGAGCACCGAGTCGGCGCCGGCGGTGAGGGCGGCGTCGGCGTCGTCGGGCGAGTCCACGACCACCACGACCGCGGCGTCGCGCTGGCGGCGCGACGCCGAGCCGCGCAGGTCGGCGACGAGCGACGTCGCCGGCGTCGTGACCACGAGCGTCGGCGAGCCGTCCTGCTGCACCGCGACCGCCGCGTCGACCGCTGACGCCGTGACCGCCACCTCGGCGCCCGAGTCGCCGAGCACCTCGGCGATCAGCGCGGCGGCCGGGTCGTCGGCCGCCGCGGCGACCACCAGGACCGATCCCAGGGCCGCCACCGGACCGCCCGCCTCGGCCGACCGCGAGGGCGTCAGCCCTCGGCCGCCTCGACGGCCTCCTGCATGGGCGGCTGCGCGAGGGGCTCGGCGTTCTCGAGCGCCTCGAGCACGTGCATGGCGAGGTCGCCGACCTTGAGCTCGTCGTCCTCGACGCCCTGCGCCTTCACGCCGTCGTCGATCATCACGTAGCAGAAGGGGCACGCGGTGGCGATGCGCGTGGCGCCCGTGGCGATCAGCTCCTGCGAGCGCTCCACGTTCACCTGCTTGCCGATGTGCTCCTCCATCCACATGCGGGCGCCGCCGGCGCCGCAGCACATGCCCTTCGTGCCGCTGCGGCCGGCCTCGACGATCTCGATGCCGGCGAGCCGGCCGATCACGTTGCGGGGCGCGAGGTACACGTCGTTGTGGCGACCCAGGTAGCACGAGTCGTGGTACACGACCCGCTCCTCGAGCTTGGCGCCCGACAGGTCGAGCCGGCCGGTGTCGATCAGCTCCTCGAGGAACTGGCTGTGGTGCACGACCTCGTAGTGGCCGCCGAGCTGCGGGTACTCGTTCTTCAGCGTGTTGAAGCAGTGCGGGCACTGCGTGATGATCTTCCGCACGCCCATGCCGTCGAGCGTCTCGATGTTCTGCATGGCCAGCATCTGGAAGATGTACTCGTTGCCCGAGCGGCGGGCCGGGTCGCCGGTGCAGTTCTCGGCCGGGCCGAGGACGGCGAAGCTGATCTCCGCCCGCTGCAGCAGCTTGGCCATCGCCTGGGTGACCTTCTTGTTCTTGTCGTCGAAGGACCCGGCGCAGCCGACCCAGTAGAGGTACTCGGCGGTCAGCGGGTCGCTGCCGTCGATGACGTTGATGCCGTCGAGGTCCTTCGCCCAGTCGGCGCGCTCGCCCTGGCTCATGCCCCACGGGTTGCCCGAGTTCTCCATCGCCCGGTAGGCGTTGCCGAGCTCGGTCGGGAAGTCCGACTCCATCAGCGTCAGGTAGCGGCGCATGTCGAGGATCTTGTCGAGGATCTCGATGTTGACCGGGCAGTTCTCGTCGCACGCCTTGCACGACGTGCAGGCCCATACCTCCTCGGAGGTGATGCGCTCGAACAGGAGGTCGGCGTCGACCTTGATGTCCTTGTCGACGCCGATCGGGGGCGACACGACCGGGCTGCCGGTGGCGGCCATGACCTCGCCGGTCTTCAGCACGATCTCGCGCGGGTCGAGCGGCTTGCCCGTGGCGTGCGCCGGGCACACGGAGGTGCAGCGGCCGCACATCGTGCAGGCGTCGGTGTCGAGCAGCTGCTTCCAGGTGAAGTCCTCCACCCGGTAGGCGCCGAAGCTCTCGAGCTCGGTCTCCATGAGGTTCGGCATCGCCTTCATGGCGCCCTTCGGGCGGTCCTTCTCGGACAGGTACATGTTCAGCGGCGAGGTGAAGATGTGCCGCAGCATGGTCACCGGCAGGATCACGAGGAAGGCCACGAACGTGAGCACGTGGACCGTCCAGGCGACCTGGTGCCAGGTGTCGAGGTCGGGCACGTTCTGCAGCGCGAGCGCCAGCGGGTAGCCGATGAAGCTCCACTTCTCGAAGCTCGGGAAGTCCGTCTCGGCGATGCGGAAGCCCTCGGCCAGGAAGCCCGTCACCCCGATTGCGAAGAGGATGCCGAGGATGACCGCGTGCTCGGGCTTGGACTTGATGCGGATCCGGTACGGGCGCTGGATGTAGCGGCGCACGATCGCCCAGGTCACGCCGATGACGAACACCGCGCCGCCCAGGTCACCGATGAACGAGAAGGCCTCGTAGACCTTGCCGTTCAGGAACTTCAGCGACTCGGGGAGCTGGTGGTTGAGCTCCAGGATCGAGGTGACCGCCAGGAGCACCAGGAAGCCGAAGTAGATCATGGAGTGCATGATCCCGGCGGCGGGGTCGCGCAGCAGGGTCTGCATGTAGAGGCCGGCACGCAGCCGCTCGAGGCGCTTCTTGGCGTTCTTCGGCGTGATCGACCGGCGGTCGGGGGCGCCGCGCTCCCAGTTCCGGACCCGGTTGGCGAACATGACCGCACCGAAGATGAACATGATCGGGATGACCACGTAGAACGCGAACTTGAGCGCCCCCGGGATGCCCCCGAAGACCTCGCGCTGCACCTCGGCGTCGTCGTGGAACTGCAGCGTCGACGCGGCGATGCCCGAGCCGACCGTGATCAGCGCGATCACGATGCCGATCAGGATCGAGATCTGGTGCGGCTGGAGCCGCTTCGGACCCGGCACCGGTGCGGCGTCGTCGGTTCGGTGTTCGGCGTCGGTGGTGGTGTCGGTGGCGCTCATAGACGATCTGGAACCTAGTCGGCGGGTCGTGGCCTCCGTGAAGTCCTGACGGGTCGTCAGAGCGGTCCGGGGACCGCAGATCGAGCCGGGCTCAGTTCAGGTGCGTCAGGTCCTCGGCCGCGCGGAGCCGCCGGGCGAGCGCGACCAGGAGCCGGTGGGCCAGCGTCGGGATCTCGTCGAGCACGCCGTTGAACGCGGGCCGGGTGAGCACCAGCACCTCGACCGGCGTGGTGGCGACCACGGTCGCGGACCGGGGCCCGCCGTCGAGCAGCGCCAGCTCGCCGATCACGCTGCCGGGGCCCACGCGGGCGACGGTCGCACCGTCGCGCTGCACCTCGGCCTCGCCGCTGAGGAGCACGAAGGCCTCGCGGCCGATGTCGCCCTGGCGGGTCAGCGTCGTCCCGGCGTCGAGCGTCACCTCGTCGGTGGCCCGGGCCAGCCGCTCGAGGTCCTTGGGCGAGCACCCCGAGAACAGGGGGATGCGCAGGAGGTGGTCCGTGAGCTGCGACACGCGGGCGAGCCTATGGTCCGGCGCTCGCCCCGCGTCGCCCATCGCGGGCGCCCGCCGCCGGCCGGGATCGCGGCGCGCCCCTCCCGGGTCGGGTTGAATGGGGGCCGTTGGGGAGCACCACGTGCTCCGGCCGTCGCCCGCCCCGCTCCGCCGCAGCGAGGCGGTCAGGGTGCGCCGGCGGGCAGGTGAGCTCGGATCGAGCAGGGAGCGTTGGATGAGGGTCGTCGCCGTCGCGGGAGCGAAGGGTGGGGTGGGCAAGACCGCTGCCGCGGTCAACCTGGCCATGCTCTCGTCCGCCGCGGGCTACCGGACGCTGCTGTGGGACCTCGACCCCCAGGGCGCGGCGACCCACTGCTACCGGGCCCGGGCCAAGGTCAAGGGCGGCGCGGTACGCCTGCTCGGCGGGAAGCGGGGACTCGACACCTTCATCCGCACCACCGACCACCTCCGGCTCGACCTGCTCCCCGCGGACCCGTCGTTCCGGGTCGTCGACACCGTGCTGTCGGCGCGCCGGTGGCCCGACCGCGTGATCCGCAAGCTGCTCCGCCCGCTGGACCGCACCTACGACGTCGTGATCCTCGACTGCGCTCCGGGCCTCGGCATCGTGACCGAGTCGGTCGTCGCCGCCACGGACCTGGTGCTCGCGCCCGTCGTCCCGGCCCCGCTGTCGGTCCGCAGCCTCGACCAGCTGCAGGAGTTCGTCGACGTCCACCGCCCGGGCCTGCCGCTGCTCGCGTTCCTGTCGATGATCGACGAGCGCAAGGTCCTGCACCGGCAGGTCGTGGCCCAGGTGCGCGCCGACCAGCGGTTCGCGCTCAGCGCCGTCCCGGTGTCGTCGTCGGTCGAGCGCATGGGCATGGAGCAGATCCCGGCCGTGCTGGCCTCGCCGCTCAACCTGGCCGCGGTCGCCTACCGGCGCCTGTGGGCCGAGGTCGAGGACCGGCTCGACCTGGCCCCGCCGGCCGGCTCGGTGATCGACCTCACCTCGATCGCCGCGCAGTCCGCCGACGTCGGCTGACCGGGCGGCGGCCCCACCCCGCTCTGTCCCGGCTCACGGTGCCGTTCGGCACCGCCAGGCGTGACAGAGCGGCAGGTCAGCCGCCGCTCGCCTGCTCCGCTCCCCGCTCAGCCGCCGCTCGCCTGCTGGGCCACGGCCTCGGCCTTGGCCCGCACCGCGGCCTCGTCCATGAGGTAGCGCTCCTCGATCGGCTTGTCCTCGGCCGGGCGGAACTCGTCGTCGAGCTCGAACGCCAGCGGCACGCCGGTCGGGATGTTGAGCCCGGTGATCTCGTCGTCGGAGATGTCGAGCAGGTGCTTCACCAGCGCCCGCAGCGAGTTGCCGTGGGCGGCGACCAGGACCGTGCTCCCCGCGGCGAGGTCGGGCACGATCGAGTCGTACCAGTAGGGGAGCATCCGGTCGACGACGTCGGCCAGGCACTCCGCCGTCGGCACCAGCTCGGGCGGGAGCGCCGCGTAGCGCGGGTCGTCGTTCGGGTTGCTGGGGTTGTCGGCGGCGATCGGCGGCGGCGGGACGTCGTAGCTGCGGCGCCAGACCAGCACCTGGTCGTCGCCGTACTTCTCCGCCGTCTCCTTCTTGTTGCGCCCGGTGAGGTCGCCGTAGTGGCGCTCGTTGAGCCGCCAGCTGCGCCGGACGGGGATCCACAGCCGGTCCATCGCGTCGAGCGCCAGGTTCGCCGTGCGGATCGCCCGGATCTGCACCGAGGTGTGCACGACGTCCGGGGCGATGCCGGCGTCGGTGAGCATGGCGCCGGCGGCGGCGGCCTCGGCCCGGCCCGCCTCGGTCAGATCGCAGTCGTACCAGCCGGTGAAGAGGTTGAGCTTGTTCCACTCGCTCTCGCCGTGGCGGAGCAGTACGAGCTGGTGCATGTCGTCTCCCGTGGGCCGAGCGTCGACGCCCCGCGGCGGGCGCGCTGGCGCCGATGGTGGCGCAGCGCCGCCGCCCGTCGCCACACGGGCGGCGGTCTGAGGGCGCTTCCCGGCCCCTCGGTACACTCCGCTCCGTGGACGCCGGGTGGGCAGCGTGACCTCGTCGGAGGCGCCGGAGCGCGCCGCAGCGCGCTCGTCCGGGCGCGGGCGCGACGTCGCCGTGTCGGTCGTCGTGCCCTGCTACAACTCGCTGCCCTACCTGCCCGAGACGGTCGCCTCGATCCTCGGCCAGGACCACCGCGACCTCGAGCTCGTGCTCGTCGACGACGGCGGCACCGACGACCTGGCCGGCTGGGTCGCCGCCCAGGACGACCCTCGGCTCCGGCTGGTCCGCCAGGACAACGCCGGGCCGTCGGCGGCGCGCAACACCGGGATCGCCGAGTCGACCGGCGAGCTGGTCGCCTTCCTCGACTCCGACGACACCTGGGAGCCCGACTTCCTCTCCCGCCTCGTGGCCTGCTTCGACGACGAGCGCGTCGGCATGGCCTACAGCGGCTGGGACGTCATCGACGCCGAGGGCCGGCCCAACGGCCGGGCCACGGTCTCGACGTGGGAGGGCGACGTCTGGGAGCGCTTCGTGACGCGCAACCCGGTCGCGTGCTCGGGTGCGGTCGTCCGCCGGGCGGTGTTCGACGACGTCGGCGACTTCGCGGTCAACCGGGACCGGTTCCCCATCGACGTCGAGGACTGGGAGATGTGGGTCCGGATCGCGTCGTCGTACCCGGTCGCCGTGGTCCCCGAGGTGCTCGCCCACCACCGGCGCCACGACACGAACTCGTCGTCGAACCCCGAGTCGTTGCACGCGGCCTACGACCACTTCCTCGACACGGTGTTCCTCGACCAGCCGCCCGAGCGCCAGGCGCTGCGCCCGCAGGCGACCGCCCGCGCCGAGATCGTGCTGGCGTGGCACAGCCTCGCCGACCTCCGCGACGCCCCGCGCGCCCTGGCCTACCGGCGCTCCGCCGCCCGCCACGCTCCCGAGGTGCGACGCTCCGGCGACTACTGGCGCCTCGGTGCCGCCGCGTGGTCGCTGCGGGCGGCCGGGGACCGCGGGTTCCGGGCCGTGCGGTCGGTGAACGAGCACGCGCGTCGGGCGCTGGGACGGCTGCCGCTCGACCGCCTGCGCCGCGAGGGCACCTTCACCCCCTGATCCGGGACGCCCCATCCGGCGCGACCCTGATCCGGAGCGGCCCTGATCCGGCGCGCCCCAGATCCGGAGACGGGTTCACGCCGTCGCGGGCTCGCACGTCCCGGATCGGCACGGGGGCGGGGCCAGATCCTGAGCGTCCCGTCAGCAGATCCGCCGCATCCGGCGTCGACCTGATAACGCAACGCTCAACTTTGTTACACTGCGATCTGTCACGAGTGGCCCCGATGGCCGGAACCCCCTCTAGCCTGAGCCCCAGGCGAGCAGGTCCCCCGCACATCGCACACCCGGTCGGACCGGCCGCTCCGAACCACACGACAGCGACACGCCGCCCCTCCGGCGGCGGGCTCCGCCGGAGCCGCGTCCCACCGGAACCTCGAGCCCTCCCCGAGCCTCGTCCTCCGAGAGAGCAAGAGCCTCATTCTCCAAGAGAGACAGAAAGCGAGACCCCCACATGCCCAAGGCCGTCGGTATCGATCTCGGTACGACCAACTCCGTCGTCAGCGCCCTCGAGGCCGGTGACGCCGTCGTCATCCCCAACGCCGAGGGCGCGCGCACCACGCCGTCGGTCGTCGCGTTCGCCAAGGACGGCGAGGTGCTCGTCGGCGAGGTCGCGAAGCGCCAGGCCGTCACCAACGCCGATCGCACGATCCGTTCCGTCAAGCGCCACATCGGCACCAACTGGGACATCGAGATCGACGGCAAGAAGTACACGCCGCAGGAGATCTCGGCGCGCATCCTCATGAAGCTCAAGCGCGACGCGGAGTCCTACCTGGGCGACACCGTCACCCAGGCGGTGATCACGGTGCCGGCGTACTTCGACGACGCCCAGCGGACCGCCACCAAGGAGGCCGGTCAGATCGCGGGCCTCGAGGTGCTGCGCATCATCAACGAGCCGACCGCGGCCGCGCTGGCCTACGGCATGGACAAGGAGGCCGAGGACCAGACGATCCTGGTGTTCGACCTCGGCGGCGGCACCTTCGACGTCTCGGTCCTGGAGATCGGCGACGGCGTCTTCGAGGTGAAGTCCACCCACGGCGACACCAGCCTGGGCGGCGACGACTGGGACCAGCGCGTCATCGACTGGCTCGTCGACTCGTTCAAGGGCGACCACGGCGTCGACCTCGGCAACGACAAGATGGCCCTCCAGCGCCTGAAGGAGGCCGCCGAGAAGGCCAAGATCGAGCTGTCACAGGTGGCGCAGACGCAGATCAACCTGCCGTTCATCACCGCCACCGACGCCGGTCCCCTCCACCTCGACTACAACCTGTCGCGGGCCAAGTTCCAGGAGATGACCGCCGACCTGATCGAGCGGTGCAAGGTGCCGTTCGAGCAGGCCATCAAGGACGCCGGCATCTCGAAGGAGCAGGTCGACCACGTGATCATGGTCGGCGGCTCCACCCGCATGCCCGCCGTCCAGGAGCTCGTCGAGAGCCTCACCGGTCGCGAGCCCCACAAGGGCGTGAACCCCGACGAGGTCGTCGCCATGGGCGCCGCCATCCAGGCGGGCGTGCTGAAGGGCGACGTGAAGGACGTGCTGCTCCTCGACGTCACCCCGCTGTCGCTCGGCATCGAGACCAAGGGCGGCGTGATGACCAAGCTCATCGAGCGCAACACCACGATCCCCACCAAGAAGACCGAGGTGTTCACCACGGCCGAGGACAACCAGCCCTCGGTGGAGATCCACGTCCTCCAGGGCGAGCGCGAGATGGCCGACTTCAACAAGACGCTCGGCAAGTTCCAGCTCGTCGACCTGCCCCTCGCCCCTCGTGGCGTGCCGCAGATCGAGGTCACGTTCGACATCGACGCCAACGGCATCGTGAACGTGTCCGCCAAGGACCGGGCCACCAACAAGGAGCAGTCGATCACGATCACCGGGCAGTCCTCGCTGTCCAAGGACCAGATCGACCAGATGGTGCGCGACGCCGAGTCGCACGCCGAGGAGGACCGCCGCCGCAAGGAGGAGGCCGACGTCCGGAACCGGGCCGACACGCTCGTGTACCAGACCGAGAAGATCCTCCGGGAGCAGGGCGACAAGGTCGACGAGGTCGAGAAGGCGTCGGTCGAGTCGGCCCTCGCCGAGCTCAAGGAGGCCCTCAACGGCGGTGACCTCGACCGCATGAACACCGCGTCCGAGAGCCTGATGGCGGCCAGCCAGAAGCTGTCCCAGCTGCTCTACGAGCAGGCCGCCAAGGACGAGGCCGCGGGTGGCGCCGGTGCCGCCGGTGGCGCCGGTCCCGAGGCCGGCCCCTCCGACGACGAGGTGGTCGACGCCGAGATCGTCGACGAGGAGGGCAAGTGAGCTCCAACGCCGGAGCCGCTGGCTACCCGTCCGACGACGAGGTCGCGGTGGGAGAGGTCGTCGAGGACGACCTCTCCACCGACGGCCTGACCGCCGAGGAGATCGCGGATCGGGTCGACGTCGACCTTGACCTCGCGGCCGCCGGCGCGGACGACCTCGGCCAGAGCGCCGAGGAGGCCGTCGTCGAGGCCGTCGAGTTCGCCCAGCGGGTCGAGACCGAGCGCGACGAGCTGCGCGACCTCGTGCAGCGCGTGAAGGCCGACTTCGACAACTACAAGCGCCGCGTCGAGGTCCAGCGCGCCGAGCAGCGCGCCCTCGCGGCGGTGGAGCTCGTCCGCGACCTCCTCCCCGTGCTCGACGCCTGCGACGCCGCGCTGGCCCAGGGCCACACCGACGTGGCCCCCGTCCAGTCGCAGCTGGAGTCGACCCTGACCAAGCGCGGCCTGGTGAAGGTCGCCGACACCGACGTGGAGTTCGACCCGAACGTCCACGAGGCCGTCATGCACGAGGAGGGCGACGGCGAGTCCGTCGTCGTTGAGGTGCTCCGCGCCGGCTACCTGTGGAACGACCACGTGGTGCGGCCGGCGATGGTCAAGGTGAAGGGCTGACCGACGTGTCGTCGCCCCAGCGCGAGTGGTTCGAGAAGGACTACTACGCCGTCCTCGGCGTCGCGGAGACCGCGGACCAGAAGGACATCACGAAGGCCTACCGGAAGCTGGCGCGCCAGCTGCACCCGGACGCGAACCCTGACGACCCGGTCGCAGAGGAGCGCTTCAAGGAGGTGTCGTCCGCCTACGAGGTGGTCGGCGACCCCGAGAAGCGCCAGCAGTACGACGAGGTCCGCCGCATGGGGCCCGTCGGGGCCAACGGCTTCGGCGGGTTCGGCCCGGGCGGCTTCGGCGGCGCCGGCGGCGCGCGGTTCGAGGCCTCGGACCTCTCCGACCTGATCGGCAACCTGTTCACCAGGGGCCGGCAGGGCGGCGGCGGTCCCCAGGCCGCGAGCACCGGTCCGCGACGGGGCACCGACATCGAGGCGACGCTCACGATGACCTTCGACGACGCGGCGCGGGGCGCCACCACGACGGTCAACGTGGTCTCCGACGTCCGCTGCCCCGACTGCTTCGGCAGCGGCGCCGCGGTCGGCACCGCGCCCCTCGTGTGCCCCGACTGCAACGGCACCGGCGCCGTCGCCGAGGACCAGGGATTCTTCTCCTTCAGCTCGCCGTGCCCCCGTTGCGGCGGTCGCGGCCGCATCATCGAGTCGCCCTGCCCGACGTGCAGCGGCCTCGGCTCGGTCCGCCGGCCCCGGCAGGTCAAGGTGCGCATCCCGCAGGGGGTGCGCGACGGCCAGCGCATCCGGGTCAAGGGCCGCGGCGGCGCCGGCGCCAACGGCGGCCCCGACGGCGACCTCTACGTGCGCGTCCAGGTCGAGCCGCACCCGATGTTCGGGCGCGACGGCGACAACCTGACGCTCACCGTGCCGGTGACCTACCCCGAGGCCGCCCTCGGCGCGGACGTGACCGTGCCCACCCTCTCCGAGGAGCCGGTCACGATCCGGGTGCCCGCGGGCACCCGCAGCGGCCGCACCTTCCGCGTGCGCGGCAAGGGCGTGGCCACGCCGAAGTCCACGGGCGACCTGCTGGTGACGATCGAGATCGACGTCCCGACCGAGGTCAACGACGAGGAGCGCGCCGCGCTGGAGGCGCTGGCCGCCGCCCGGACCGCGCCGTCGCCCAGATCGCACCTGGAGGCCTGACCGTGCCCGAGTACCACCAAGCCGTCTACGTCATCTCGGTCGCCGCCGAGCTCGCGGGGGTCCACCCGCAGACGCTGCGCATCTACGAGCGCAAGGGCCTGGTGGACCCGGGCCGGACGAGCGGCGGCAGCCGTCGCTACAGCGAGGCCGACATCGCCCAGCTCCGCCGCATCCAGGAGCTGACCAACGAGGGCCTCAACCTCGCCGGCGTGAAGCGCGTGCTCGAGCTCGAGGCCGTGGTGGCCGAGCTCCAGGCCCGCAACCAGCGCCTGGCCGCCGAGGCGAGCGAGCGCGTCGACGAGGTCCACCGCCAGTACCGCCGCGACCTCGTCCCGCTCAACCAGGCGGTCGTCCGGTACTCGGACCGCCCGCGCCGCTGACCGACCCCGCTCGCGCCGGTGTCCCTTCTGGAGGACCGGCGATAGCGTGCAACACCGTGCCCGTGTCGCCCTCCCGCTCGACGCTGATCGCCGCGGTCCTGGCCGCGGCGGTGGTGACGTCGGCCGTCGTCGCGCTCGGGTCGGCGCCGGCGCAGGCCCAGCAGCGCCACGCCGTGGTGGTCGCCGACAGCATCCTGCTGGGCGCCCAGGGCCCGCTCGTCGGGCAGCTGCAGGGCGCAGGCTGGAGCGTCGACTTCGACGGAGCCGTCAGCCGCTCGACGCTCGCGGGGGCCGAGGCCGTCCGCTCCCACGCCGGGGGTCTGACCGACACGCTCGTGATCAGCCTCGGCGCCAACGACGGCGGCAACGCCGGCACGTTCCGCCAGCGCGTGGACGCGGTGATGGCCGCGGCCGCCGGCGTGCCGCACGTCTACTGGATCACGATCCGCGAGGTGCGGCCGTACTACGGCCCCGCCAACCAGGTGCTCCGCGACGCGGCGACCCGGTACCCGAACCTCACGATCGTCGACTGGCACGCGGCCAGCGCCGGTCGCTCCGACCTCACGTCGTCCGACGGGCTCCACCTGACCTCCGCCGGCGGCCGTGCGCTCGCCGGCCTCCTCGCCGGCGCGATCACATCCGGCGCCCCGGCGCCGGTCGCGGTGGCGACGACCGCACCGCCGCCGCCCACCACGGCGGCCCCGCCCGCGACGACCGTGCCGGCCCCGGCCACGACGGTGCCCGCCCCGGCGCCGACGGCGCCGCCGACCGGCACGCCGACCGCCGCCACGGTGCCGCTCGACCGGTCGCTGTTCGTGACCGGCGCGCTGCCCGGCCGGGTCACCCGGGCCGCCGCCGTCCCCGCACCCGCCGGCGGTGGCGTCCCGTGGGGCTGGCTGCTGGTCGTCGCGCTGCTCGTCGGCGGCACCGCGATCGTGTTCCAGCGGCTCGGCTTCCGCACGGCGTCCGGGCCGGTGCGCCACGCGAGCGTGACGCGAGCCCAGCTGCGCGCCGCCCGCATCGCGGGGGCGCGGGGCCGCCACCCCGCGGCGGCGCCGACGCCGCCGATGCCCGAGGAGCCGAGCCCCGACGTGGGGCCGAGCGAGCTCTCAGGAACGGTCGCCGATCGGTCCTAGAAGTTGAGTGCATCGGTAGCAACTTTGTTGACAGCTTGCTATCATTGACCCATGCCCCTCGACCCCAACACCTGGACCCACAAGACGACGGAGGCGGTCAACGCCGCCCTGACGTCGGCCCGGGAGCACAGCAACCCGGAGGCGACGCCCGAGCACCTGCTCGCCGCGCTGCTCCGCCAGGACGACGGCGTCGTCCTGCCCGTGATCCGCAAGCTCGGCATCGAGCCCCTGCAGCTGCGCAACGCCGCCGACGAGGCCGTGGCCGCGCTCCCCACCGCCTACGGCACCGAGACGCGCCCCAGCAAGGACCTCATCTCCCTCTTCGACGCCGCCGACGGCGAGCGCCGGGAGCTCACCGACGAGTACCTCTCCACCGAGCACCTGCTGCTCGCGCTGTTCTCCGCCGACCAGCGCCGGCCGCCGCAGGACCGCCGCTTCGGCGAGCTCTCCCGCGAGCAGCTCCTCGCCGCCCTCGCCGAGGTGCGCGGCAGCCGTCGCGTCACGTCGCAGAACCCCGAGGACACCCTCGAGGCCCTCTCGAAGTTCGGACGCGACCTCACCGAGGCGGCCGCCGCCGGCCAGCTCGACCCGGTCATCGGCCGCGACGAGGAGATCCGCCGCGTCATCCGCGTGCTGTCGCGCCGGACCAAGAACAACCCCGTGCTCATCGGCGAGCCCGGCGTCGGCAAGACCGCCGTCGTCGAGGGCCTCGCCCGGCGCATCGTCGCCGGTGACGTGCCCGAGTCGCTGGTCGGCAAGCGGGTGATCTCGCTCGACATGAGCTCGATGGTCGCCGGCGCCAAGTACCGCGGCGACTTCGAGGAGCGGCTCCAGGCCGTGCTGGCCGAGATCAAGGAGTCGAACGGCCAGATCATCACCTTCATCGACGAGATGCACACCGTCGTCGGCGCCGGCGCCACCGGCGAGGGCGCGATGGACGCGGGCAACATGCTCAAGCCGATGCTCGCCCGCGGCGAGCTGCGGATGGTCGGCGCAACCACGCTCGACGAGTTCCGCAAGTACATCGAGAAGGACCCCGCCCTCGAGCGCCGCTTCCAGCAGGTGTTCGTCGGCGAGCCGTCCGTCGAGTCGACGATCGCGATCCTCCGCGGGCTCAAGGAGCGCTACGAGGTCCACCACGGCGTCGACGTCGAGGACCCGGCGCTCGTCGCCGCGGCCGTCCTGTCGGACCGCTACCTGACCGGCCGCTTCCTGCCCGACAAGGCGATCGACCTCGTCGACGAGGCCGCTGCCAGCCTGAGCATCGAGATCGGCTCGGTCCCCACCGAGATCGACGTCGTGAAGCGCCGCATCGACGGGCTCGAGATCGAGCGCGTCGCGCTCGAGAAGGCGACGGACCCGGCGTCGATCGAGCGGCTGAAGGCGCTCGACGCCGAGCTCGCCGACCTCCGCGAGAGCTTCGACGGGCTGAACGCCCGCTGGCAGGCCGAGAAGGACCAGGTCGACGCCATCTCCGAGATCCAGGAGCGGCTCGAGGCCCTCAAGGCCGAGGCGGAGCGCGCCTCCCGCGACGGCGACTTCACCCGTGCGTCCGAGATCACCTACGGCCACCAGCCGGTGCTCGAGCGCGAGCTCGAGGCCGCCAACGCCGAGCTGGCCGAGCTGCAGGGCGACTCGCCCATGCTGAAGCGCACGGTCGACGAGGAGGACATCGCCGAGGTCGTCGCCCGCTGGACCGGCGTGCCCGTCGCCCGCCTGATGGAAGGCGAGATGTCGAAGCTCGTCCGACTCGAGGACGTGCTCCACGAGCGGGTGATCGGCCAGGAGGACGCGGTGGCCGCGGTGGCCAACGCCATCCGGCGCAGCCGCGCCGGCCTGTCGGACCCGAACCGCCCGATCGGCAGCTTCCTCTTCCTCGGCCCGACGGGCGTCGGCAAGACCGAGCTGGCCCGGAGCCTGGCCGACTTCCTCTTCGACGACGAGCGGGCGATGGTCCGCATCGACATGAGCGAGTACATGGAGAAGCACTCCGTGAGCCGGCTCATCGGCGCCCCTCCCGGTTACGTCGGCTACGACGAGGGCGGTCAGCTCACCGAGGCGGTCCGCCGCCGGCCGTACGCGGTCGTCCTGCTCGACGAGGTCGAGAAGGCGCACCCCGACGTGTTCAACGTGCTGCTGCAGCTGCTCGACGACGGTCGGCTGACCGACGGCCAGGGCCGCACGGTCGACTTCACCAACGTCGTGCTGATCATGACGTCGAACCTGCCGGGCGATCCCCGCGACTTCTTCCGGCCCGAGTTCGTGAACCGGGTCGACGAGATCGTGCGGTTCCGGGAGCTCGCCGAGTCCGACCTCACGGCGATCGTCGAGATCCAGCTCGACCACCTGCGGGCGCGGCTCGCCGACCGGCGCATCTCGCTGGTCGTCACCGACGCCGCCATGGCCAAGCTGGCCCACGACGGCTACGACCCCGCCTTCGGCGCCCGGCCGCTCAAGCGGCTCATCCAGCAGCAGGTCGGCGATCGCCTGGCGATGTCGATCCTCGAGGGCAAGCTCGCCGAGGGCGACACGGTCACCCTCGACGCGGCCGACGGCGAGTACGTCGTCGCCTGAGCACCACGGCGACCACCAGCAGCTCAGGTGCCCGGGACGACGTGGTCCCGGGCATCTGCGCGTCCGCACCAGGTTGACGTTGCCGCCTCGCTCGTACACAGTTCCGGAGTCGGGGCCGGAGAAGGGGGCGACGTGTCAGTCGTGGGCGGAGCCACAGCGCGGGGAGCCAAGGTCTCGGTCGCCGCGCTCGGACTCGCGGTCCTGCTCGTCGTGGTGGTGTGCATCCCGCGTTTCGCCACGTACAAGGCGATCGATCCGAGCGACGTCGCCCTGACACCGCAGCCCAACGGCTGGTTCCTGGAGCTCGACGACGGCTCGTCGGTCGGCCGGTACTCCTTCGACAACTACTCCTACATCGCCTACGTGGACGAGTTCCGGGGCGACTTCGACCGGTACCCGATCTACGGCCCGTGGATCTGGCGACTCCTGCCCAGCTGGCTCGCCGCCCAGACGCCGATCGAGAACCCCGCCGTCGCGCTGGCGGCGGTATCGCTCGCGTTCCTGGTGCTCGGCGCCGTCGCGCTCGTGGCCACCTCCGCACGGAACGGCCTCGACCGGCGCGGCCAGATGCTGGTCGGTGCCCTCTACGCGGTCTCGTTCCCGATGGTCTGGTACGGAACGTCGGGGTACGTCGACGGCCCGCTCATGGCGACGCTGTGCATGGGGCTGTTCGCCATCCAGTCGAGACGATGGTGGTTGTACTTCCTGCTGCTGCCCATCGGATTCCTGGTGAAGGAGACGTACATCCTGATCGTCCCGGTGGCCGTGACCTATCAGTGGGTGCGCGCTCGTCGGACACAGGACTGGGTCCCGACGCTCGTCGGTTCGCTGGTGCTGGTGGCGTTCCTGTGGTTCGGGATCCGCTGGATGCTCCCCACGCCGCGCACACTCGACTGGATCCCCCGACTTCCTCGGTTCCTCTGGAACCTGTCGCGCCCCGAAGCCGTCGGGAGCTTCCTGCTGAGCTGTGGAGTGGTCGTGCCCTGCGCTCTGCTGGAGATCCGTCGGCGTTGGCGTGCGCGATCGACCGACGGGGCGACCGAGGACCTCTCGACCGATGCCCCCGCACCCGATGCCGACGGTGACGCCGCGTGGCGCGAGGAACTGCACCTCGTGGTGGGACTCGTCATGGGCATGCTCGTGGCCATCCACGGCTTCCTCACGGCGTACGCAGACGGGCGCCACGCGTGGACCATGTATCCGTTCGGAGTGATCCTCGCCGCCATCTACCTCCAGCGTCGTCTCGGATCGACCGCCGACGCTCCTTCCCCTGCGGTGGACGGGAGCACCCCGGCATGAGCGGATCAGCGACAGGAACGCCGACACCGACGAGGACCGTCGTGCGCATCGGGCTGCTGCTGACGCTCGTCGTCCTGGTCCTGGGTTCGCTGAACTTCGCCAGGTACGACTGGACGGGCCTGCCGATCAACCGGGCGCCGATGACGGCGACCAAGGAGGTCAGCGCGTCCTGCGTGGAGCAGATCCAGCCGTACACGACCAACTCCGGCCGGGTCGTGGCGCCCGTCGTCGTCGACGAGCAGCAGTACATGAACCTGGTCGAGTACTACCGAGGAGTTCCGGTCGAGGACCTGCAGCTCAACTGCCTGTACGACCCGTTCACGTTCCGCTCGGGGACCTCCTGGGTGGCGCACTTCCTGCCGGTCGAGGAGGGCCTCGCGCTCGGCCTGACGAACACGGCGTTCACCCTGCTCGGCGTCTGGCTGGTGCTCTTCGCATTGAGGGCCCAGGGGTTCTCGGCCCGTGCGGTGCTCGCAGCGGGGGTGGTCTTCGCTGTCAGCTGGAACGTGCTGATGTTCGGCACCGGGATCCTCGTGGACTCCTCGGTCGTGGCTGCGATCGCGCTCTGCTGGTTCCTCCTCGCCATCCGACGGCCGTGGTTCGTGTGGCCGGTGCTGTTCCTCGGCTATCCGCTGAAGGAGACGGTCGGCATCATCGTGCCGGTGATCCTCGTGTGGGCCTGGACCGAGCACCGCGACCAGCGGCGATCGCTCGGCCGGGCCTTCGCCCCGGCGATCGCTGCAGCGGTTGCCTTCGTGGTCGGAGTGGCCGTCTGGCGGCAGGTGCTGCCGGCGAGCGACGCTGCGTGGCCGGTCACTCCGAACATCCAGAACACGGTCCACAACCTGACCGACGTGATCAGCCTGGGCGCCTTCGTGGTGGGCGTGGGGCCGTTCGTCGTGCCCGCGTTCCTGGCCTACCTGCGGGAGGCACGGCGTACCGGCTGGATCCGCGCCGTCGTCGATCCGGCCGTCGTCGGGGTCGTGGTCGCGCTCGGCATCTGCTTCTGGTCCGGCATCACCGTGGACGTCACGCCGAGGCTCTTCTGGATCGGGACGCCGTTCGCCGCCACGCTCGTCGCCCGTTGGTTCTCCGAAGGACGACCCGAGGAGTGGTTGGCTCGGCGCAGCTGGCTGAGGCCGATCTCGACCTGACGTTTCGTCGGCCGGGTGTCGATGCGAGATGATGCGATCCGGAGGAAGGGATCGGGATGAGTCACGTCGTTCACCACGGCGGAACGGGAGCACGCGTGCAGCCGCTGGATGGCATCCGCGGCGTCGCCGTGCTGCTCGTGTTCCTCTACCACAGCGCGGGGGAGCTGCTCGGCGGCTTCCTGTTGCAGAGCGGCGTCGATCTGTTCTTCGTGCTGTCGGGGTTCCTGATCACGACGATCCTGCTGCGGACGAGGGAACGGTCGGACTACTTCCGGCTCTTCTACCTCCGTCGGTCGGTGCGCATCTTCCCGCTCTACTACCTCGTGTTCGGGGTCACGCTGGTGCTGGCATCGATCGCGATCTCGCTCGGCATCGCAGCCGAGGTCGGATATCCGAACGCCCAGAACCTGATCGACAACCAGCTCTGGGGCTGGCTGTACCAGGTGAACAACCTCATCGCGTTCAAGGGGCCCGTCGCGTTTCCGGCGATGTCGCACCTCTGGTCGTTGTCGGTCGAGGAGCAGTTCTACCTGGTGTGGCCGCTGGTGGTGCTCCTGGTTCCTCCACGTCGCCTCTTCGCCGTCTGCATCGGCATCGCGATCGGGTCCTTCGTCTTCAGGAGCATCGGGTACGTCACCATCAGCCGGGACTTCGCCTACCACTTCACGCTCTGTCGGCTCGACGGACTGACGCTCGGCGCTGCCGGCGCCGTGGTGTTGGGCGACCCGGCGCTGCGAGCGAAGTTCGACCGGTGGATCCGCTGGGCCGGGCGCTACTGGTGGGTTGCGGCCGTGCTGCTCATCATGCCCGAGGTGGTCGCCCTGTTCCCCGGATTCACGGTGCTGTCGCTGATGTTCCTCGGGATCGTGCTGAGCGCTCACGAAGGGGTGCTGTCTCCGCGGCCGACGAGATGGCTCGGCAGTCGGTTCCTGCTCGAGCTCGGCACCTATTCCTACGCGATCTACGTGTTCCAGTTCCCGATCGCCAAGGCGGTGCTGGGCATCACGCCGAGCAACATCCTGCTGATCGACTCGATCTTCCACGTGGTGGTCATCGGTGTGGCCTCCTATGCGCTGGCCCGGTTGTCCTGGGTCCTCTGGGAGCGTCCGTGGTTGTCCTTGAAGCGGCGCTTCTCGTACTGACCACGGCCGGCCTCGGTGTGCCAGGGATGGCGCACGCAGTCGAGTCAACCTGCGTCGGGAGCGGGCAGTAATCTGTGACGTTCCCCGACAGAGGAGAGAGCAGTGCCGGCGACCGTTGTGGTGGGCACCCAGTGGGGCGACGAGGGGAAGGGCAAGCTCACCGACCTCGTCGCCAAGGAGATGCACGCGGTGGTCCGCTACCAGGGCGGCCACAACGCCGGCCACACCCTCGTGGTCGACGGCGAGTCGTTCGCACTCCAGCTGATCCCGTCGGGCGTGCTCTACGACCACATCACGCCGGTCATCGGCAACGGCGTGGTCGTCGACCCGGTGGTGATGCTGAGCGAGGTCGACGCCCTCGAGTCGCGCGGCGTCGACTGCTCCCGCCTCCGGGTGTCGGGCAACGCCCACCTGATCCTCCCGTACCACCAGGAGCTCGACCGGCTGATCGAGCGCCACCTCGGCAAGAACAAGCTCGGCACCACCAAGCGGGGCATCGGCCCGACCTACGCGGACAAGGCCTCGCGCGTCGGGCTTCGGGTCCAGGACCTGCTCGACGCCGACATCTTCCGGGAGAAGCTCGAGGCCGTCCTCGCCGAGAAGAACCTGGTGCTCGCCAAGATCTACAACCGGCTCGGCTTCGACCCGGACGAGCTGGCCGACCGCTACCTGACCGAGGTGGCGCCCCGCGTCGCCCCGTACGTCGCCGACACGGTGTCGCTGGTGCACGAGTCGCTCGAGCGCGGCGAGCACGTCCTGTTCGAGGGCGCCCAGGCCACCTTCCTCGACCTGGACCACGGCACGTACCCGTTCGTCACCTCGTCGAACCCGATCGCCGGTGGCGCCTGCGTCGGCGCCGGCGTCGGTCCGCGGCACATCGACCGCGTGATCGGCATCGCCAAGGCCTACGTCACCCGGGTCGGTTCGGGCCCGATGCCCACCGAGCTGTTCGACGAGACCGGCGACACGATCGTCGACCTCGGCCACGAGTACGGCGTGAACACCAAGCGCCGCCGCCGGCCGGGCTGGTTCGACGCAGTGATGCTGCGCCACGCGGTCCGGCTCAACTCGCTGTCCGAGGTGGCGATCACGAAGCTCGACATCTTCGACAGCTTCGACAGCATCAAGGTGTGCGTGGCCTACGACGTGGACGGCGTCCGCCACGACCACCTGCCGTACCACCAGTCGGACCTCCACGCCGCGACGCCGATCTACGAGGAGCTGCCGGGCTGGAAGAAGGACCTCACCGAGGCCCGGGAGCGCCACGACCTGCCGCCGAACGCCGTCACCTACCTGCAGTTCCTGCAGGAGCAGATCGGCGTGCCGATCCGGGTCGTCGGCACGGGCCCCGGCCGCGACCAGCACGTGCTGTTCTCGGACTGAAGCGCAGCGCACGTGGGCGATCTCGGCACCGACACGGCGCTCGCGCCGCTCGGCCCCGCCGGGGAGGATGGCGACGGCGTCCGGCGCTTCGGCCTCGACCTGTCCGACGACTGGCGCATCTGGACGCTCAACGGCGGCTACGTCGCCGCCGTCGCCCTCCGGGCCGCCGGCGCGGCCACCGAGCTGCCGACGCCCGGCGCGATGTCGCTCCAGCTGGTGAGGGGCGCGGTCGCCGGGCCTGCGGAGGTCCGCGTCCGCAGCGTCCGGCGCACCCGCACGGCCGAGTGCCTGGCGGTCGAGCTCGACCAGTCGGGTGGCCGGGTGGCCGAGGGCCACGTGTGGGCCGTGGACCACGGCGCCGGCCCGGAGCACGACGATGCGGGCGAGCGCCCGGCCGACGGCCCGCTCACGTACCCGACCATCGAGGAGCGGGTGGCCAGCCGCACGGTCGAGGGGCCGCCGCCCCCCGACTTCCCGTTCTGGCGCAACTTCGAGACCCGTCCGATCGACTGGATCGAGGACTGGAACGACCGCACCGCCGGGCCGGCGGTCGCCGGCGACTGGCTCCGGTTCGTCCCCGTCGCGACCTTCGACGACCCGTTCCTCGACGCCGGGCGCGTGGCGGTCGCGCTCGATCTGTACTCGTTCCCGTCGATGACACGGGCCTACGCGCCGCCGATCGAGTGGATCGCCCCGAACGTCGACCTGCACTGCACCTTCCACCGCCCGTCGTCGGGCTCGGAGTGGATCCTCGGGCGGGGCCACACGCCTGTCGCGGCCGCCGGCACGGCCGGCTTCACCGCGGAGGCGTGGTCCGAGGACGGGCGGCTCCTGGCCAGCGGGGGCGGGAAGATGCTCGTCCGGACGGTCGGCTAGAACGGGGCTCGTGGAGGTGAGCGCGGGGTGAAGGTCTGCGTCGTCGGCAGCGGAGGACGGGAGCACGCGCTGGCCGACGTCCTGGGACGGAGCGCGGAGGTCGTCGTGACCCCGGGCAACCCCGGCATCCCCGGCAGCATCGACGCCCCGCCCGAGGAGGTCGAGGCCGACCTGTTCGTCATCGGGCCCGAGGTCCCCCTCGTCGACGGCCTCGCCGACCGCCTGCGGGCGGCCGGACGCCTCGTGTTCGGACCCGGCGCGGACGGGGCCCGGCTCGAGGGCTCGAAGGCGTGGATGAAGGAGCTCGTGGCCGCGGCCGGCGTGCCGACGGCTCGCCACGGGACGTTCGACGCCGTCGAGCCGGCCCACGCGATGCTCGACACCCTGACGCCGCCGTTCGTCGTCAAGACCGACGGCCTCGCCGCCGGCAAGGGCGTGCTGGTCACCGAGTCGCTGTCCGAGGCCCGCAACGCGGTCGGCGACTACCTCTCGGGTGCGTCCTTCGGCGACGCCGGTCGGACGCTCGTGATCGAGGAGGGACTCGTCGGGCCGGAGCTGTCGGTCCTGGCCGTCTGCGACGGCACGGACGCCGTGCTGCTGCCGCCGGCCCAGGACTTCAAGCGCGCCGGTGACCACGACGCCGGGCCCAACACCGGCGGCATGGGTGCGTACTCGCCGGTGCCGATCGTCGACGGCGACGTGCTGGCCACGGTCATGGACCGCTTCATCGGCCCGACCCTCCGCGAGCTGCGCGCCCGGGGGATCGACTACCGCGGCGTGCTGTATGCCGGGCTCATGTTCACCGCCGACGGTCCGAAGCTCATCGAGTACAACGTCCGCTTCGGCGACCCGGAGTGCCAGGTCGTGGTCCCCCGGCTCACGAGCGACCTGGCGCAGCTGCTCGCCGAGGCGGCCGAGGGCCGGATCCGCTCCACGCCCACCGTGTCCGACGAGGCCCACGTCACGGTGATCTGCGCCAGCGAGGGCTACCCGGCGTCGCCCCGCACCGGCGACGTGATCCACGGGCTCGAGGAGCTCGAGGGCCTGCCGGGCGTGCAGGTCTACGCAGCCGGCGTCGCCGTGGACCCCGAGGGTCGCCTGGTCACCGCCGGCGGCCGCGTGCTCGACGTCTGCGGCCGGGGCGCCACCCTCGCCGACGCCAGGGAACGGGCCTACGACGCGGTGAGCCGCCTGTCGTGGCCGGGCATGCACCACCGCACCGACATCGCGCGCGCCGCGTCCGTCTCGACGTCGTGACCGCCGCCCCGGACCAGGCGCCCGCGGTGACCGGTCCGGTCGTCGGCATCGTCGGCGGCGGCCAGCTCGCCCGCATGCTCGCCGAGGCGGCCACGCCCATGGGCATCCACGTGCGGGTGCTCGCCGGTCCCGCCGACGAGGGCGCCGGCGACGTCGTCCCCGACACCGTCGTCGCCGACGTGGGCGACGCCGACGCGCTCCGGGCCTTCGCCCGCTCCGTCGACGTGCTCACCTTCGACCACGAGAACGTCGACCACGACGTCCTCCTCGGGCTCGAGGCCGAGGGCGTGGCGGTGCGGCCGTCGGTGGCCACGCTGCGCTACTCCGACAAGGCCCACCAACGGCGGCGCTTCGCCGAGGCCGGCATCCCCGTCCCCGAGTTCGTCGTCCTCGACGGCGGGCCCGACGACGTCGCCGCCGCCGAGGCGTTCGCCGCCGCCCACGGCGGCGTGGCCGTCGTGAAGGCGAGCCGCGGCGGCTACGACGGCCGGGGCGTCTGGATGCTGGCCGAGGACGAGGTCGGCGCGTTCGTGCGGGACTGGACGGGTGCGCCGCTCGTGCTCGAGCCGCGGCTGGACCTCGTCGTGGAGCTCGCCGTCCTGGCGGCCCGGCGGCCGTCCGGCGAGGTCGCGGCGTGGCCCGTCGTCGAGACGGTCCAGGTCGACGGCATGTGCGACGAGGTGCTGCTGCCCGCCCCGGTCGACGACGGCCTGGCGGCCCGGGCCCGGGCGGTGGGGGAGCGGGTCGCGCAGGAGGTCGGTGCCACGGGCGTCATCGCGGTCGAGCTGTTCGTGGTCCCCGGCGACGACGGGCCTCTCGTGATGGTCAACGAGATCGCGCCGCGCGTGCACAACTCGGGCCACATGACGATCGAGGCCAGCACCACCTCGCAGTTCGCGCAGCACCTGCGCGCCGTCCTCGACTGGCCGCTCGGGCCGACCGACTGCGTCGAGGCCGCGGCGATGGCGAACGTGGTCGGCGACGGCGAGCACGACCCGCGCGACCGGCAGCCCGCGGCGCTGGCCGCCGAGCCCGGGGCCCACGTCCACCTCTACGGCAAGGCGCCGCGCCCGGGTCGCAAGATCGGCCACGTCACGGTCGTCGCCGACGACGTCGGGGCGGCCCGCCGCCGGGCCGCGGTGGCGGCCGACGTGCTGGCCGGGTCGGGGTCGCACCCCACGGGGACCCCGTCCGGTCTGGAAGGATCAGCGCCGTGAGCAGCGACATCGGACCGGCCCCGCTCGTCGGCGTGATCATGGGCTCGTCGTCGGACCTCGAGACGATGCGGCCCGCCGCCGACGTCCTCGCGGAGTTCGGCGTCCCGCACGAGGTCCGCGTCGTCTCCGCGCACCGCAGCCCGCTGCGGATGGTGGAGTACGCGACGACGGCGCGCGACCGCGGCCTCCAGGTGATCATCGCCGGCGCCGGGGGCGCCGCGCACCTGCCCGGCATGGTGGCGTCGCTTACCGTGCTGCCGGTCATCGGCATCCCGGTGCCGACCCGCCACCTGGGCGGCGTCGACTCCCTGCACTCGATCGTGCAGATGCCCTCGGGCGTGCCGGTCGCCACGATGGCGATCGGCGGGGCGGCCAACGCCGGGCTGCTCGCCGTGCGCATGCTCGCCCTGGCCGACGATGAGCTGACGCTGCGCCTGTCGGAGCACCAGCAGGGCCTGGAGCGCCACGCGCTCGACCAGGACGCGGGTCTCGAGCGCTAGGTCCGGCGGCAGCGCCGGATCGCCGGCGCGTGCCTCAGAACACCTGCTTCCAGCCGCCCGGGTACTCCTCGGGGTCCCGGTCGCCCTCGAGCCAGCGCTCGGATTGCTGGTCCTCGACCGACGGCGGCGGCTCGGCGACGTGGCCGATGCCGGAGCTGCGGATCTCCGACCGGGTGACCGTCGTCTGGCTGCGGGCCCGCAGCCGCTGGCGCACCTGGCGTCGGCCCAGCTTCGGGCGCCCGGTCTCGCGCCGGCTCACCCCGCCCTTCTGGAGGGCGCAGGTGATGCACAGCGGCGGCTTCTTGAGGCCGAACGGGAAGACCACGCACTCGGGGCAGAAGTCGTGGCCGCACGCGCCGCACGCGAACTCGGCGACGGCCATCGGGTGCTTCACGCAGGACTCGGACACTCGGAGGTACCTCGTTGCTCGGGTTGGCCCGGCCGGACGCCGGGGCTCCCCAGGGGATCGGCCTCCGGGCGCCCGACCTTGAACCCCGGCGGGGCCGGATCGCGAGCCGGGACCGTTGTCCGGGGGACGTCCCGGTGGGGGATGATGGACGGGTGAGCGTCCCCAACGTCCTGGCCAGCCGCTACGCGAGCCCCGAGATGGCGGAGCTGTGGTCGCCGGAGCACAAGATCGTGCTCGAGCGGCGGCTCTGGATCGCCGTCATGCGGGCCCAGCGGTCGCTCGGCATCGACGTCCCGGCAGAGGCCATCGACGCGTACGAGGCGGTCGTCGACCGGGTCGACCTCGACTCGATCGCCGCCCGGGAGCGGGTCACGCGCCACGACGTGAAGGCCCGCATCGAGGAGTTCTCCGAGCTGGCCGGCCAGGAGCACGCCCACAAGGGCATGACCAGCCGGGACCTCACCGAGAACGTCGAGCAGCTGCAGGTCCGCACCGGCCTGGAGATCGTGCGCGACCGTGCCGTGGCCGCCCTCGTCCGCCTGGCGGACCTCGCGCTCGAGCACGCCGACACGGTGATCGTCGGGCGCAGCCACAACGTGGCGGCGCAGGCGACCACCCTCGGCAAGCGGTTCGCGAACGCGGGCGAGGAGCTGCTGCTCGCGGTCGAGCGGCTCGAGGACCTCATCGGCCGCTACCCCTTGCGCGGCCTGAAGGGCCCGGTGGGCACGCAGCTCGACCAGCTCGAGCTGCTCGACGGCGACCCCGAGCGCCTCGACGAGCTGGAGCAGGCGTTGGCGCGCCACCTGGGCTTCGACCGCACGTTGACCAACGTCGGGCAGGTGTACCCGCGGTCGCTCGACCTCGAGGTGGTGTCGGCCCTGGTGCAGCTCGCCTCCGGCCCCTCGTCGCTCGCCATGACCCTGCGGCTAATGGCCGGCAACGAGCTCGTGACCGAGGGGTTCCGCCCCGGGCAGGTCGGCTCGTCGGCCATGCCGCACAAGATGAACGCCCGCAGCTGCGAGCGGATCAACGGCTTCCGCGTGATCCTCGACGGCCACCTCACGATGGCCGCGGGCCTCGCCGGCGAGCAGTGGAACGAGGGCGACGTCTCCTGCTCGGTCGTGCGTCGGGTGCTGCTGCCCGACGCGTTCTTCGCGACCGATGGCGTCTTCCAGACGCTGATCGACGTGCTCGACGGGTTCGGCGCCTTCCCGGCCGTGATCGACAGGGAGCTGCGCCGCTACCTGCCGTTCCTCGGCACCACCAAGGTCCTGATGGCGGCGGTGCGCGCCGGGGTCGGCCGGGAGACCGCGCACGAGGTGATCAAGGAGCACGCCGTCGCGGTGGCGCTCGACATGCGCGAATCGGGCCGGGACGACAACGACCTCGTCGAGCGCCTCGCCGCCGACCCCCGCCTCGGCCTCGACGCCGACGCCCTCCGCGACGCGCTCGGCGACCCCGCGTCGTACGTCGGCAACGCCGGCACCCAGGCCCGGACGTTCGTCGACCGGGTGGGGGAGCTGGCGAAGCGGTACCCCGACGCTGCGAGCTACGAAGGAGCGCCGGTCCTGTGAACCCGCCCACCGCCATCCCGCTCACCCACGTCCACCGCGGCAAGGTCCGCGACCTCTACGACGCCGGTGACGGGCGCCTGGTGATGGTGGCGTCCGATCGGATCAGCGCGTTCGACGTGGTCATGGACGAGCCGGTGCCCGACAAGGGCCGGGTCCTCACCGCCATGTCGGCCCACTGGTTCGAGGCCGTGTCGGACGTGATCGGCAACCACCTCATCTCGACCGACGTCGCCGACCTGCCCGAGGGCTCCCGGTCCGAGGAGCTCGCGGGCCGGGTCATGCTCTGCCGCCGGGCGGACATGATCCCCGTGGAGTGCATCGTCCGCGGCTACCTCGCCGGATCGGCGTGGAAGGAGTACCGCAGCGCCGGGACGATCCACGGCATGCCGGCGCCGGCGGGCCTGGTCGAGGCCGACCGGCTGCCCGCGCCGATCTTCACCCCGTCGACCAAGGCCGCCGTGGGCGACCACGACGAGAACATCACGTTCGACCTGGCGGTCGAGATCCTCGGCGGCGAGGTCGCCGAGCTGGCCCGGGACGCGAGCCTGGCGATCTTCCGCCGTGCGTCCGAGCGCGCCGAGTCGGCCGGGTTCCTGCTGGCGGACACCAAGTTCGAGCTCGGCTGGGTGGCCGACGCCGATGGCGAGCCGCAGCTGGTGCTCGCCGACGAGGTGCTCACCCCCGACTCGTCGCGCTACTGGGCGATCGAGGACTGGGCCCCGGGCGCGACGCCGCAGGGCTACGACAAGCAGCCGGTGCGGGACTACCTGGAGTCGCTCGACTGGGACAAGACCCCGCCGCCCCCGCCGCTGCCCGCCGAGGTCGTCGAGGCCACCGCCGATCGCTACCGGCAGGCGTACGAGCGGATCTGCGGCCGCTCGCTGGCCGACTGGCCGGGCTGACGCCGGGCCGGCCCGGCCGCGCCGCACGCTCCTCCGTCCCGCCGGCCGGCCGTGGTCGATGGCACGCCCCGGCGGGACGGGCCACCGCCCGCCGGTGTGGGAGAGTTGGTCACATGATCTTCGACGTGACCGTTGAGGTGCGCCTGCGACCCGGGATCGCGGATCCCCAGGGCGCCACGATCGAACGGGCGCTCCCGGCGCTCGGCTTCGGTGGCGTGACCGGGGTGTCGGTCGGCAAGTCCATCCGCTTCCAGGTGGAGGCGGGGGACCGGGCGGCCGCCGCGTCGCTCGTCGACGACCTCTGCCACCGGTTCCTCTCGAACCCGGTGATCGAGGACTCGTTCGTCACGATCGGCGAGCCGGCGACGTCGGGGGCGTCCTGACCGTGGCCGCCGACGTGGCCGTCGTGGCCTTCCCCGGCACCAACTGCGAGATGGACGTCGTCGAGGCCGTGCGGTCGCTCGGCGGCGACGCCGAGGTCGTGTTCCACGACCACGACCACCTCGACGGCTTCGACGCCGTCGTCGTCGCCGGCGGGTTCGCCCACGGCGACTACCTGCGGCCGGGGGCCATCGCCCGCTTCTCGCCGATCATGGGCGCCGTGCGCGACTTCGCTCGGTCGGGTGGACCGGTGGTCGGCATCTGCAACGGCTTCCAGGTGCTGACCGAGGCCCAGCTCCTGCCCGGCGCCCTGCAGAAGAACGCCGGCCTGAAGTTCCGCTGCGAGCACGTGGACCTGAGGGTCGAGAGCACCGACAGCGTGCTGACCTCGCAGGCCACCGAGGGGCAGGTCCTGCGAGTCCCGATCAACCACTTCGAGGGCAACTACACCTGCTCGCCTGAGACGCTCGACGTGCTCCGGGCCGATGACCGCATCGTGCTGCGCTACGTCGACAACCCGAACGGGTCGGTCGACGACATCGCCGGCATCTGCAACGAGGGTCGCAACGTCGTCGGCCTCATGCCCCACCCCGAGCGGGCGTGCAACGCGCTGCTGGGGTCCACCGACGGCCGGGTGCTGATGGGCTCGGTGCTCGTGGCCGCCGGGGCGGGGCTCACCCCGAGCCGCTGACGCGCAGCCCGGGGCGGTCGCCTCAGGAGGCGCGTGAGATGCCTGCGGCCTTCAACGTCGCGGCGGGCACGCCGACCTCGCGCCAGGCGGCGTAGGTGATGCCCTTGCGGGCGCTGTAGGAGGCTGCAGCGCCGACGAAGGCCTTCTCGAGCGCCGTCATGTCGATGTCGACCTTCGACTCGAGCGTGCCGAGCTCCCGCTCCAGGTCGATGCGCTCCTGGGTGAGCGACAGCCGCTTCATGGGATCGGAGGCCGTGTCGAGCTCCGCCGAGATCTTCACGAGGCGCTGATTGATCGAATCGGGCGTGCGCTTCCGGCCCCGCTTGGGGCGCGTCACCTCGAGTGCATCGAGGTAGTTCTTGACCGCTCGGGCCTCGGTCCGACCGGCGGCCATTGCGGCCTTGTGCTCGTCGGTGACCACGCGCTTCTTGGACTTCGTCGCAGGTGCCATGGAAGGGAATTCCACACCCGCACGGCCGCAAGTTCAATCCGGGAGGCAGAATTCCTCCCGCTGACCATTTCTCATCGAACGTGCTGATCCTCCAGCGCTCCATTTGGCCATTTCCGTGAACGCTCGTTCAAGCGGGTTCCGGACCGAAACGCGGCGGCAGGTAGGTTGCGGTCATGGCCGCGCCCGACCCGACCGCCGTTGAGGACACCGCCACCGCCCCGGCGGGCGATCCGCCCGAGGAGCCCGTGCACCGGGCGCTCGGCCTGACCGACGACGAGCTCGAGCGCATCCGGGAGATCCTGGGCCGCGAGCCGAACCACCTCGAGCTGGCCATGTACTCCGTGATGTGGTCGGAGCACTGCTCGTACAAGAGCTCCCGCATCCACCTGCGCCGGTTCCCCACCGAGGCGCCGTGGGTGCTCGTCGGGCCGGGCGAGGGCGCCGGCGTCGTCGACGTCGGTGACGGCATCGCCGCCGCGCTCCGGATCGAGAGCCACAACCACCCGTCCGCGATCGAGCCGTACCAGGGTGCGGCCACCGGCGTCGGCGGCATCCTCCGCGACATCTTCTCCATGGGCGCCCGCCCGATCGCCGTCATGGATCCGCTGCGGTTCGGCCCGCTCGACGACGCGCGGTCCCGGTGGATCGCCGAGGGCGTGGTGTCGGGCGTGTCGGGCTACGGGAACTCCGTCGGCGTCCCCACGATCGGCGGCGAGACGGTCTTCGACGAGACGTACCAGGGCAACCCGCTGGTCAACGTCCTGTGCCTCGGGGTCATGCCGACCGAGCGCCTCGTGCTCGGCCGTGCCGAGGGCGTCGGCAACCTCGCCGTGCTCCTCGGGTCGAGCACCGGGCGCGACGGCATCGGCGGCGTGTCGGTGCTGGCGAGCGCCGGCTTCGGCGACGACGAGGCCGACGCCGACAAGCGGCCGAGCGTGCAGGTCGGCGACCCGTTCGAGGAGAAGCGGCTGATCGAGGCCTGCCTCGAGCTCCTCGACCGCGACCTGGCCGTCGGCGTGCAGGACCTGGGTGGGGCGGGCATCACGTGCGCCACCTCCGAGACCGCCGCCAAGGGCGGCGCCGGCATGGACGTCGACGTCGACGCCGTCCCCCGCCGGGAGCCGCACATGGCGCCGTTCGAGGTCATGACCTCGGAGTCCCAGGAGCGGATGCTGGCCATCGTCGAGCCGGCGAAGCTCGACGCCGTGCTCGAGATCGCGGCGCGCTGGGAGGTCCGGGCGACCGTGATCGGCGAGGTGACCGGCAGCGGTCGGCTCCGCATCGTCACCGAGCGTGGCGAGGAGGTCCTCGCCGACGTGCCCGCCAAGTCGCTCGAGGAGGACGCGCCGCTCTACGACCGCCCCATGGCGCCGCCGGCCGACCTCGAGGCGCGGCGCTCCGACGGGGCGGCCTCGCTCCCGGCTCCCGACGACCTCGGCGCCGACCTGGTGGAGCTCGTCTGCGACACGTCGTGGGTGTGGTCGCAGTACGACCACATGCTGTTCCTCAACACGGTCGTCGGGCCCGGCGGCGACGCCGCGGTGCTGCGGCTGAAGCACCCGACGACCGGTGACGACACCGGCCGCGGGATGGCCCTCACGACCGACGGCAACCACCTCTGGTGCGCCGTCGACCCCCGGGCCGGATCGGTCATGACGATGTGCGAGTCGATCATGAACCTCGCCGTCGTCGGTGCCCGCCCGATCGCGATGGTCAACTGCATGAACTTCGGGAACCCGGAGCACCCCGAGGTCATGTGGCAGTTCTCCGAGTCGGTGGACGGTCTGTCGGACGCGCTGCGGGCGTTCGGCGTGCCCTGCATCGGCGGCAACGTGAGCCTCTACAACGAGAGCCGCGGCAGCGACATCGACCCCACCCCGGTCGTCGGCGTGCTCGGCCTGCTCGACCGTCTGGACCGCCGGCCGCCGATGCCCGAGCTGGTCGACGGTGCCCGCCTGATCCTCGTCGGCGAAACCGTCCGCGAGCTGTCGGGCTCCCAGTGGGCGGCGCGGCGCGGGCACCGCGGGCGCGGGGAGCTGCCGGCCGTCGACCTCGACGCCGTCGCGGCGGTGGCCGGGGTCGTCCGCGAGCTCGTCGGGGCCCATCTGGTCCTCGGGGCCCACGACGTGTCGGGCGGTGGCCTGGGCGTCGCCCTGGCCGAGATGGCCGTCGCGTCGGGCGTGGGCGTCAACGCGGCCCGGATCGCGGACCACGTCGACCTGTTCTCCGAGTCGGCCGGTCGCGCCGTGCTGTGCGTCGCCGCCGACCAGGTGCGCGCCGTCCTCGACGTGCTCGAGGCGCACGGCGTCCCGCACTCCCGGATCGGCGTGGCGGCCGGCGACCGGTTCGTCGTGAAGGACCTCGTCGACCTGGAGCTGTCGGCCCTCCGCGACGCCTGGCGGGATCGCCTCCCCGCCGCCATCGGCTCCGGCACCACCCAGGGCTGAGCACCCTCGCCGCGCGGGCGGTCGCCGTGGGTCGCCCGCGTCGGAACGCGCCGAGCCGCCGATAGCGTCAACGGCGGGAGGTCCGGCGGCCGTCGTGGGCGGACAGGCGTCGGCGGAGGAGGGGTGCAGCCGCCGTGCCGCACCCGGCCGAGGACGAGAAGGGTGCCGTCATGCGCGTGCCGACGTGGAACCGGTGGATCCGTGCTGCCCTCCTGGCCCTGGCCGCGGCCGCCCTGACGGGCTGCCTCGGGCCCGACGAACCGGATCCGACCGGCAACGCACCGATCGGCCACCTCGACGGGGTGATCCCCGTCCAGGGCGGCTTCCGGGCCGTCGGCTGGGTGGCCGACCCGAACACGACCGCCCCGATCGAGGTCACCGTCTCCTCCGAGCAGCGCACGGTGGTGGGCCTGGCCGATCGCGACCGCCCCGACATCGGCGCCGCCCTCCCGCACCTCGGCCCGTGGCACGGGTTCGACGTGCTGTTCACCGGGCTGAGCCCGGGTCCGCACCAGGTGTGCGTGTGGGCCGAGAACGTCGGGCCGGGGGACCGCGCCCGGGCGCTGGGCTGCACGACGGTGACCGTGCCGTCGCTCGACCCGTTCGGCGCGATCGACGCCATCGTGCCCACACCCGGTGCCCTGCGCGTCGACGGCTGGGCGATCGATCCCGAGACCTCCGCGGCGATCGAGGTGGGCGTCCTGCTCGACGGCGCGCCCGCGCTCGTCGAGCGGGCCGACCTCGACCGGCCCGACCTCGGCCAGCGGTACGGGCTCGGCGACGCGCACGGCTTCTCGTTCCCGTTCCCCGCGACGACCGGACCGCACCAGGTGTGCGCGATCGCGTCGAACGTCGGTGCCGGCGCGGCGACGTGGCTCGGGTGCCAGGTGGTCGACGTGCCCGCGCCGCCACCCGACCGCCGACCGGCGGGTTCGGTGACGGCGGTGACGCCGACCGCCGGGTCGGGCGTGCGGGTGCAGGGGACCGCGGCGGACCCCGACACCACCGGGCCGCTCACCGTGCGGATCGAGGTCGACGGCACGCCGCACGACGTCTCGACCGTGGGCGGCGCCTACGACACCACGATCGGGGGGCTGGGCGCCGGCTCGCACCAGGTGTGCGTCACCGCGCTCGACGCGCCGTCGGCCGGAGGCGGTGCCGTGCTGACCGGCGATCGGACCTGGCCCTGCGGGACCGCCATCCTCGGGGCGGTGTCGGTCGGCAGCTCGGGTGCGCCGGCCGGTCCACCCACGCCGGTCGGCCCCGCCGCGGGGCACCCGCTCGCCGGCATCGACCGGGACGCGGGCGTCAGCGTGCCGCTCCGGGACGGGTCCGTCCTGTGGCTGTTCGGCGACAGCAGCCAGGTCGACCGCAGCGGGTCGCTTCGGTACTTCGTGAACAACACCGCGGCCTGGGCGCCGGCCGACTCACCGAACGTGACGCAGGACGCCGCACCGGGCGGCGCGCCGGTCCGGTTCGTCTCGCCGGTCGGGACCCCCTGGTCGTGCCCGGCCGACCGGCCGACCCGGGCGATGTGGCCGCTGTCGGCCGTGCGCACCGACGGGACCGGTCAGCGGGACGTGGTGACCGCCTTCTTCGGCAACGTGTGCCTCGGTGACGAGCCGCTCGAGATCGAGCCGCGCGGCGTGGCGCTCGTCCGGTGGACCTACGACCCGGCGGACCCGCCGGCGGGTGAGCCGATCACCGGCACGGTCGTGACCCAGCACCTGTTCCCGGTCGGGCACGAGCACGGGACCGCGGCGACGACCGACGGCACCTTCGTCTACGGCTACGACTGCGAGTCGCCCCCCGACGGTCCGGGCGTCGAGTGGCCCGATCGCTTCGGGCCCTGCACGGTCGGCCGGGTCCCGGTGGCCGCCGCCGGCACGAGGAGCGCGTGGACCTACTGGAACGGGGCCGCCTGGACCTCGAACGAGACGTCGGCCGCGCCGGTCATCGCCGGGTCGAGCGGCGGCGAGGACCCCCGGGCACCGGTCGCGTCGTTGACCGTGTCGTGGGACGAGGTCCACGGCGTCTACGTCATGGCCTACAGCCCGTGGCCGGGGTTCACCGACCGGATCTCCGTGCGCGTCGCGCCCGCGCCGCAGGGCCCGTGGAGCGACGTAGTCGAGGTGGCGCTGCCCGGCTGCGAGGACGCCGTCGGCCGGGACGGGTTCCTCTGCTACGCAGGGACCGTGCAGCCGCAGCTGAGCCGCCCCGGACTGCTCGGGCTCGGGTACTACGACCAGCTCGTCGCGGTCGCGCCGAACCGGGGCCAGTACCTGACCGTCGGCGTGCCGTTCACGGTCGTGCGGTAGGTGCCGACCGGACGCTTCGCACCGAGCCCGTCCGCCCCGCTGCACCTCGGCAACCTGCGGACCGCCCTGCTGGCCTGGGCCGCGGCGCGGTCCGAGGGCGGTCGGTTCCTCGTCCGAGTCGAGGACCTCACCACCTCGCCCGGCGACCCCCGCGCGGCCGAGGTCGCCGAGGCCCAGCTCGCAGACCTGGCGGCGCTCGGCCTCGACCACGACGGCGCCGTGGTGCGCCAGTCGGAGCGCCACGACCGGTACGCCGCCGCGCTGGCCGACCTGGGATCGGCAGGGCTGACGTACCCGTGCTTCTGCACGCGCCGCGAGATCAGGGAGGCGTCGGTGGCGCCGCACGGCCCCGACGTCGAGGGCGCCTACCCCGGCACGTGCCGCTCCCTGACCGACGACGAGCGCCGCGAGCGCGAGGCGTCGGGCCGCCCGCCCGCGCTGCGCCTGCGTGCCGGCGGGGCCACCGTGACCGTGGAGGACGAGCTGCTCGGGGCGCGCACCGCAATCGTCGACGACCTGGTGCTGCGCCGGGCGGACGGTGCGGTGGCGTACAACCTGGCGGTCGTCGTGGATGACGCGGACCAGGGCGTCGACCGCGTCGTGCGCGGCGACGACCTCTGGGACACGACCCCCCGCCAGGTCCTGCTGCAGCGCCTGCTCGGACTGCCGACCCCGCGCTACCTGCACGTGCCGCTCGTCCTCGGGCCGTCGGGGGAGCGGCTCGCGAAGCGGGACGGCGCCGTGACGCTGGCCGACCGGCTGGCGCTCGGGGAGGACGTCGCGTCGGTGGTCGGCCGGCTCGCCTGGTCGGCCGGGCTGGCCGACGACGGGGAGCGGCTCACCGCTGCGGACGTGGCGGCGCGGTTCGACGTCGCGCGCCTCGTGCGCACCCCATGGGTCCTCACCGGCACGTCCTGAGGCGCTGCAACGCCCCCGGCGGGCCGCCTGTTCCCCTGTTCCGACGGTCAGGTGCCACGGCTGCGCCGGTGCCGACGACACCCCCGATGTGAGAGCATGGAGAGGTGCCCCCCGCGTCCCGCCCCGACGAGGTCCGCGCCCTGTCCGACGGTGCGCTCCGCGCAGACGAGCACCTCGACGGCGAGCCGACCGAGCCCGAGCTGATCGACCCCGAAGCCGGCAAGCCGAGGGAGGCGTGCGGCGTCTTCGGCGTCTACGCTCCGGGCTCGCCCGTCGCCCACCTCGCCTACCTCGGGATCTACGCGCTGCAGCACCGCGGCCAGGAGTCGGCCGGCATCGCGAGCTCCAACGGCGACCACCTCACGGTGGTGAAGGAGATGGGCCTCGTCTCCAACGTCTTCGACGACCGGACGCTCGCCGCGCTCGACGGCGACCTCGCCATCGGCCACACCCGCTACTCGACCACCGGCTCGAGCATGTGGAAGAACTCCCAGCCGGTGTTCCGCGACGTCGGGCAGGTGCAGTTCGCGCTCGCCCACAACGGCAACCTCGTGAACACCGCGCAGCTCGTCGAGGAGGCCGGCATGCTGCCCGGCACCGTCTCGAGCGACACCGACGCCATGGCCGAGGTCATCGCCCAGGCCTGCGACCAGGTCCGTGCCGGTGACGACGTGCTGGAGCGGGCCCTCCTCCAGGTGCTGCCGCGCTTCGACGGTGCGTTCTCGCTCGTGCTCATGGACCGCCAGCGGGTGATCGGCCTGCGCGACCCGCACGGGTTCCGCCCGCTCTGCCTCGGCAAGCTCGACTCCGGCTGGGTGCTCGCCTCGGAGACGCCGGCGCTCGACGTCGTCGGCGCGCACTTCGTCCGCGAGCTCGACCCGGGCGAGATGGTCGTCATCGACGGCGACGGCGTGCGGTCCCTCCGGCCGTTCGACCCTGCGTCGATCGATCCGAAGCTCTGCCTGTTCGAGTTCGTCTACTTCGCCCGGCCCGACTCCCAGCTCTACGACCGCAACGTGCACCAGGCCCGGGTCCGGATGGGCGAGCGGCTGGCCGACCAGGCGCCGGTCGACGCCGACATGGTCATGGGCGTGCCCGAGTCCGGCATCCCCGCCGCCGAGGGCTTCGCCCGCCGCTCCGGCGTGCCGTTCGGCCACGGGCTGGTCAAGAACCGCTACATCGGCCGCACGTTCATCGCCCCGAGCCAGGAGATGCGCGCCCTCGGCGTGCGCATGAAGCTGAACCCGCTGCGGGAGAACATCGACGGCCGCCGGCTCGTCGTCGTCGACGACTCGATCGTGCGCGGCACCACCACCAAGGCGATGGTCAGCATGCTGCGCGAGGCCGGGGCCCGAGAGGTCCACCTGCGGGTCTCGTCGCCGCCGTACCGCTGGCCCTGCTTCTACGGCATGGACACCGGCACCCGGGGCGAGCTGCTCGCCGCCAACCTCGAGGTCGAGGAGATCCGGCGGTACCTGAACGTCGACACCCTCTCCTACCTGACCCTCGATCGCCTCGTCGATGCGATCGGCGCACCCGGGGCGGGCTTCTGCGACGCCTGCCTGACCGGCACCTACCCGGTCGAGATCCCCGTCGAGATCGGCAAGGCCGTGCTCGACGGCGGTGCCGCCCCCGGCGAGGAGGAGGGCGTCTCCGAGATGGGCTCCGTGCTGCTCGAGGACGCCGGGCTGCTGCCGAGCCACGACGCCGCGGCGGGGGACCGCGCCGATGGGTGAGACCTATGCCGGCGCGGGCGTCTCCATCGACGCCGGCGAGGACGCGGTCGACCGCATCAAGCCGCTCGTGCGCTCCACGGTCCGGCCCGAGGTGCTCGGCGGCATCGGCGGGTTCGGTGGCCTCTTCGCGTTCGACGCCGCGGCCTACGACGAGCCGGTGCTCGTGTCGACGACCGACGGCGTCGGCACCAAGGCCCTCCTCGCCACCGCCACCGGGCGCTACGACACGATCGGGCTCGACCTCGTCGCCATGTGCGTCGACGACCTGGTGTGCCAGGGCGCCGAGCCGCTGTTCTTCCTCGACTACATCTCGATCGGCAAGGTCGACCCCGACGTCGTCGAGCAGCTGGTCGCCGGCGTCGCCGAGGGGTGCCGGCAGGCCGGGTGCGCGCTCGTCGGCGGCGAGATGGCCGAGCACGCGGGCGTGATGGAGCCGGGCGAGTTCGACCTCGTCGGCTTCGCCGTCGGCGCCGTCGAGCGGTCCCGCATGCTGACCGGCGAGGCCGTCACCCCCGGCGACGTGCTGATCGCCCTGCCCTCACCCGGGTTGCGGTCCAACGGCTACACGCTGGCCCGGCGGCTGATGTTCGACGTCGCCGGCCGGTCGCTCGACGACCCGGCGTGGGAGGGACCCGACGCGCCGACCGTGGCCGACGAGCTCCTGCTGCCGTCGGTGATCTACGCGCCGGCCATCCGGGCCCTGCTCGAGGCGGTCCCCGTGCACTCGGTCGCGCACATCACCGGGGGTGGGCTGCCCGGCAACCTCAACCGCGTGATCGGCGACGCCGCCGACGCCGTCGTCGACGGAGCGTCGTGGGAGCCGCCGCGCATCTTCGACGAGCTGCAGCGGATCGGCGACGTCGACGTCGACGAGATGCGTCGGGTGTTCAACCTCGGCGTGGGCATGGTCGCCGCGGTGCCGGCCGACTCGGTGGCCCGGGCGGTCGAGGTCCTCGGCGAGCACGGCCACCACGCGTTCGTGATCGGCGAGGTCGTCCCCGGCTCGGGCCGGGTCCGCTTCGACGGCTGAGGTCGCCGGGGGCGATCCGGGAATGCGTCGTCGTTGTACGTGGTGAGGGCCGCGACGCGGCGCCTCGATCGACACCAGGAGCGACCGTGACCGCACCCACCGACACCCAGGAACCCGCCGTCGACGTCCGCCGGGCGGACGAGCGCTTCCACACGCGCATCGGCTGGCTCGACAGCTGGCACTCGTTCAGCTTCTCCGACCACTACGACCCGGCCAACGTCCACCACGGCGACCTGCTCGTCCTCAACGACGACACGGTGGCGCCCGCCGCCGGCTTCGGCACCCACGCCCACGCCGACATGGAGATCGTGACGTGGGTGCTCGACGGGCGGCTCGAGCACCGCGACTCCGAGGGCAACCACGGCGTGCTGTACCCGGGCCTCGCGCAGCGGATGTCGGCGGGCACCGGCATCCGCCACTCCGAGCTGAACCCCGATCCCGACCTGCCGGTCCACTTCCTCCAGATGTGGGTGGTGCCCGACCGCCGAGGCGTCGCCCCGGGCTACGAGCAGCGCGACGTGAACGACCGGCTGGACTCCGGCGAGCTCGTCGCGGTGGCGTCGGGCCGCGACGGCGAGGGGGCGATCCACCTCCACCAGCGCGACGCAACGATGTGGGTCGGCCGACTGGCCGGCGGCACGACCGTCGACGTGCCGGTCGCCCCGCACGTGCACGTGTTCGTCGCCCGCGGCACCGCGACGTTCGACCGACCCGGCGACGAGCCGGTCGAGCTGTCGGCCGGCGACGCGGTGCGGCTGGCGGGCGCCGGGACCGCGTCGCTCACCGCCACGGGCGAGGGCGCCGAGGTCGTCGTGTGGGAGACCGCCTGATCCGCACGAGGGCGGGGTCGGGTCGCGCCCGCGTGGCCCGCCCCCGCTCGGTTACCGTCCCCGAGATGAGCGGCTTCACCGAACCACAGGCCCACGGCTCGCTGTCCTCGTGGGACGACTTCCCCGTCCACCAGGCCTCGGAGACGGTGCGCCACGTCACCACCGGCGACCGGAACTTCTACGACCGCTACTACTTCAACTGCCACGCCAACGACGGCTCCGCCTTCCTGATCTTCGGGCTCGGGCAGTACCCGAACCTGGCGGTCCAGGACGCGTTCGCGTGCGTGGTCAGCGGCGACGACCACCGGGTGGTGCGGGCGTCCCGGGAGCTCGGCGACCGCATGGACACGTCGGTCGGCCCGATGCGCGTCGAGGTGATCCGGCCGCTCCACGAGCTGCGCATCGTGTGCGAGCCCAACGAGTTCAGCGACATCTCCTTCGACCTGCACTGGGTCGGCTCGATCCCCGCCTTCGAGGAGCCGCGCCAGTACGTCCGGCGCTACGGCCGCACGGTGTTCGACTCGATGCGCCTGGCGCAGACGGGCCGGTGGTCCGGCACGATCTCGAGCGGCGGAACGACGTTCGACGTCACGCCCGACGGCTGGTGGGGCACGCGCGACCGCAGCTGGGGCATCCGGCCGGTCGGCGAGGAGGAGCCGATGGGCATCCGCACCGAGGGCCAGATGAAGGGCATGTGGAACTACGCGCCCATGCAGTTCGACGACCACTCGATCCTCTACATCGTCAACGAGCACGACGACGGGACGCGCGAGCTCGAGGAGGCGGTCCGGATCTGGAACGACCCCGACCGCGACCCCGACTGGCTGGGCCGGCCCGAGCACGACGCGGTGATCACGCCGGGGACCCGCAGGATCGAGTCGTCGACGCTGTCGTTCCCCGACGCGCCCGGGGGCTCGGTCGACATCGAGGTCCAGCCGCTCATGGACTGCTGGCTGATGCTCGGCACCGGCTACGGCATCGAGCCCGACTGGCGCCACGGCATGTACCAGGGCCCGCTCGTCGTCCAGGGCGTGGAGATCGACTACCAGCGCGACGCCGAGCGGCTCTTCGGGCTCGTCGACCAGGTCGCCCGCTTCACGCAGAAGGGCGGCGCCGGCGACGGCTCGGTGGGCTTCGGGCTCCACGAGTTCTTCTTCATCGGCGACTTCTCCCGCTACGGCCTCACCGGATGGGACCCGCTCCCGGCGTGACGGACCGGCGGCGGTTCCTGCTCGGCGCGGGCGCCGCCGCGCTCGCCGCCGGGGCTGCTGCGTGCAGCGGCGACGACGGAGCGGGGACGGTCGACGAGCAGGGGAGCGGAGCACCCTCGACCACCGCGGCGGTCACCACGGCTCCGGGCGCCTCGCCGCCGACCGCGCTCACCGCCGCGGACTTCGACGACCTCGAGGTGTGCCGGCTCCTCCCCGAGCAGACGGCCGGACCCTTCCCGCTCGACGAGCAGTTCGACCGCAGCGACGTGACCGAGGGCCGCCCCGGCCACCCGATGCGCCTGGGCCTGCGGGTCGTCGACGCCGACTGCGCGCCCGTCCCCGGTGCACTGGTCGAGATCTGGCACGCGGACGCCAGCGGCGACTACTCGGCGTTCCGCGACGGTGGCGGCGGCAAGGACGAGGCCGACGGGACGACCTTCCTCCGCGGCACGCAGGCGGCCGGCGTCGACGGGATCGCGGAGTTCACGACGATCTACCCCGGCTGGTACCGGGGCCGGGCGGTGCACGTGCACGTCCGCGTGCACCGGCCCGACGAGCCGGGCGCGCTCGTGCTGACGAGCCACCTGTACTTCCCCGAGGGCCGGACCGAGGAGGTCGTCGCCGAGGGGCCCTACGCCGAGTTCGGGCTGCCGGACACGAGCAACGAGGACGACGCCATCGCGGGCGACCCCGGCTCGGAGGGCACGCTGCTCGCGACCTCGGCGGCCGACACCGCCCACGGGCCGGGCACGCTCGCGCTGGCCAACCTGGGGGTCGACCTCCGTTAGCTTCGGAGCCGATGCCCGCACCCGACGCCCCCACCCCCGACGCGGTCCCCGAGGGGCCCGGCCCCGCCCCCGTCCCCGACGCGGTGCACGCCGCGCTGGTGGCGCACCTGCTGGAGCACTCGGTCAAGCGGGGCGACTTCACGCTGAAGTCGGGACGGGCGAGCTCGTGGTTCATCGACTCCAAGCAGACCGCCTGCGATCCCGACGGCGTCGTGCTGATGGCCAGGGCCGCGAGCCACGTGATCCCCGACGATGCGACCGCGATCGGAGGGTTGACGGTGGGGGCCGATCCGGTGGCCTACGGGGTGGCGGCCGTGCTGGCGACCGAGGGCCGTCGACTGCGCAGCTTCACGATCCGCAAGGAGGCGAAGGACCACGGCGTGACGGGCCGGTTGGCCGGGCCGTTGCGCGAGGGCGACCGGGTCGTGATCACCGAGGACACGGTCACCCGCGGGACGTCGCTGTTCGAGGCGGTCGAGGTCGTGCGCGAGCTGGGTGCGACCCCGGTGCTGATCATGCCGCTCGTCGACCGCGGCGGCACGTGCGCCGCGATGGCCGCCGAGGCCGGCATCGCCTACCGCCCGCTGGTGACCGCCCCCGACCTCGGCTTCGGGTACGAGGGGCCCTGACGCTCCGGCGCCGGGACGGTCGACGCCTCGCCGACGCCCACCAGACGTCGCTCCGTCGCGGCGAGCGCGGCGGGCCACCGGCGGTACAGCGCGGCGGCATCGGGGTGCGCGGCGCGGAACGACGCCATGAGCTCCTGGAGCTCGTGCGGCGGGGTCACGACCCACAGGGCGGGCATGACCACCGTCTCCTCGTGGTCGAGGTGCAGCAGGTTCTCCGCCGCGAGCCGCTGCAGGGCCCGGTAGAGGCCGAGCACCGCGCCCGGCTGCTCGGGCGCCACCGCGAGCGCACCGTCGCGCTGGCGGAGCACGCCGTCGATCGTCGCGCCCAGCCGACGGTGCTGCTCGGCGACCTCGATCGCCGCGTCGGGCAGCCGCCGCTCGAGGAGCGGGTCGATGAACTCCTCCTCGTGGGCCGCGTGCGCAGCGAGCTCGCCGAGCGCCTCGCCCACCGCCGAGGCGGCCTCGGCGATCCCGTCGGGGTCGGTGGCGCCGACGGTCATCGCGGCGTGGGCGACCGCGGCGCGGATCGCCTTGTGGGGGAGCGTGTAGAGGTCGATCAGCGGGGGCGCATCCTGCATGACAACATCCTGTCAATGATGACAGGATGTTGTCAATAGCCGCCGGCATCGGTCGGCGTCGGTGCGGTATCGCGGTGCACGCGGTCGAGCACCTCGCGGAGCACTTGGTGGGTGCGCTCGACGGCGGCGACGTCGAGGTCGCCGACGGTGCTGCGGTGCCAGTCCCCGGCCAGTCGCGTGATGGCCGCGAGCGAGTCCCGGCCCGCCGGTGTGATCGCCACCAGCCGGCTCCGGCGGTGCGACGGGTTCTCGTCGAAGCGGACGAGCCCCTCCGCCGCGAGGTCGTCGGCCACCCGCTGCACCGCCTGGCGGCTGAGGCCGAGCCGGTCGGCGACCCGCGGGACCGTCCACTCGCCCTCGGACACCACGCTCAGCAGCTGCCAGCGGGCCTGGGTCTGGCCCGCTGCGCCGGCCAGACGGTCGCCGGCCCGGCGGAGGGCGCCGGCGAGCTCGAACACGTCGGCGACGAGCAAGGGGAACACCTCGTCCACGCCCTGGCTCGACATGCCACCTCCTCGGGGACCGGTCCGTCGCGACCGGTCGCGCGACGCCGCCAGTCTGTCGCCCGCACGACCTGCGCCGCTCCACGGCCGGCCCCGAACCCTTTCGGTGCTCGAACGGGGGCGGCGGTAGCGTCGTGGCCCGTATGGCAGACACCCCCACCCCCGCGTACTCCGTTCGCATCCGCGTCCGGATGGAGAACAAGCCCGGCATGCTCGGCCGGCTGGCGATCGCGATCGGCGAGGTCGGGGCCAACATCTCGGCGCTGCAGGGCTTCGAGGTGAAGACCGCGTCGCTCGACGAGGACGTCGTCGTCAACTGCACGAGCGAGGCGCACCAGGAGCAGGTGCGCGCCGCGGTCGAGGCGATCGACGGCATCGAGGTCCTGGAGTTCGAGGACCGCACGTTCCACATGCACGAGGGCGGCAAGATCGAGGTCCTGCCGCTCGCGCCGGTCCGCGACGTCGAGGACCTGTCGATGGCCTACACGCCGGGCGTCGCCCGCGTGTGCATGGAGATCGCCAAGAACCCGGCGTCCGCGCACCGCTACACCATCAAGAAGAACACGGTGGCGATCGTCTCCGACGGGACCGCCGTGCTCGGCCTCGGCGACATCGGCCCCGCCGCCGCGATGCCGGTGATGGAGGGCAAGGCGCTGCTGTTCAAGCACTTCGCCGGCGTCGACGCCTTCCCCATCTGCCTCGACACCAAGGATCCCGACGAGATCATCGAGACCGTCCTCCGCCTCGAGCCCACCTTCGGCGGCATCAACCTCGAGGACATCGCCGCGCCCGGCGCCTTCGAGGTGGAGGAGCGGCTCGACGAGATCATGGACATCCCGGTGTTCCACGACGACCAGCACGGCACCGCCATCGTCACGCTGGCCGCGCTCGAGAACGCGCTCAAGATCGTGGGGAAGGACATCGGCAGCCTGAAGGTCGTCGTCGCCGGCGTCGGCGCCGCGGGCGTGGCCGTGTCGAAGATCCTGATGAACGCCGGCGTCCGCAACATCATCGGCGCCGACCGCCAGGGCGCGGTCCACACCGGCCGGGACGACCTGAACACGTCGAAGCAGTGGTTCGCCGAGAACACGAACCCCGACGGGCTGAGCGGTCCGCTGGCCCAGCTCCTGCCGGGCGCAGACGTGTTCATCGGCCTGTCCGGACCGAACCTCATCGAGCGCTCCGACGTGGAGGGCATGGCCGAGGACCCGATCGTGTTCGCGATGGCCAACCCCGACCCCGAGATCCGGCCCGAGCTCATCCAGGACGTCGCCGCGGTCATCGCCACCGGCCGGTCGGACTTCCCGAACCAGATCAACAACGTGCTCGCGTTCCCGGGCGTGTTCCGGGGGGCGCTCGACGCCGGGGCCCGGCGGATCACCGAGAACATGAAGGTGGCGTCGGCCAGGGCCATCGCCTCGACGGTCCTGCCCGACGAGCTGGCCCCCGACTTCATCATCCCGTCCGTGTTCAACCCGGCCGTGTCGGTCGCCGTCGCCGAGGCCTGCGCCGAGGCGGCCCGCGCCGACGGCGTCTGCCGCTGAGCGCACGCCCGTGAGCGGCACCGTCGACGCCGTCACCTTCGACTTCTGGAACACCCTCGTCGCCGAGGGGGCGGCCGGGACCCCACGGGGGCGTCGGTGGCACCGGGTGCTCGAGCAGCACGGGCTCGAGGTGTCCACAGCGCAGCTCGCCGCGGCGATGGAGGCGGGCTGGCAGTGGTTCGACCGGCGTTGGCGCGAGGGCACCGTGGTCACGACGGCGGAGGCCGTCGAGGCCGCGGTGGCGCACCTCCCGGTGCCGGTGCCGCCCGACGTGGTCGACGAGCTGGCCGGCATCGTCGTGGCCGGCACGGACCCGGCCCACATGGTCGTGGCCCCCGGGATCGGGGAGGCGCTCGAGCGGTTGTCCTCGGCCGGCGTGCGCATCGGCATCATCTGCGACGTGGGCATGACGCCCAGCACCACCTTGCGGCGCTACCTCGACCACCACGGGCTGCTGCGCCACTTCGACCACTGGTCGTTCTCCGACGAGGTCGGCGCGTACAAGCCCGACCCCGTGATGTTCGAGCACGCGGCGGCGGGCCTCGGCTCACCGGCGCCGGGTCGGACGGCGCACGTCGGCGACCTGCTGCGCACCGACGTGGCCGGGGCGCGGGGCGCCGGCTGGATCAGCGTCCGGTACCGGGGCCTGGCCGACGACGTCGGCGACGACGGCCCCGAGGCCGACCTGGTGATCGACCACCACGCGGACCTGCCCGACCTGCTGGGCCTCTGAACCCGAGGGGGCCCGTCGGCGCTACGGCGGATGGCGGACGACCGGAGGGAGTCGGCCCGGACGCGAGGAACCCCCGCCGAGGCGGGGGTTCCGGGAGTGGTCGGGACCGGCGTCGATCCGGTGACCTACCGCTTTTCAGGCGGTCGCTCTGCCAACTGAGCTACCCGACCGGGGTCGCCGTCCACCTCACGGTGGCGGCGCTCCGCCCGAGAACGGGCGAAGTGGCGGTCCCGACGGGATTTGAACCCGCGACCTCCGGCTTGACAGGCCGGCGTGCACTCCAAACTGCACCACGGGACCACGAACTTTGCCTGCACCCCCAACGGGATTCGAACCCGTGTTACCTCCTTGAAAGGGAGGCGTCCTAGGCCACTGGACGATGGGGGCTCCCATCCCCGTGGAGGGGCCGGGTCAACATAGCAGGGCCTCCGGAAGGCGCCAAAGGTGGATCCGGCGGGGACCCCCGTACAGTGGACCGGTGCACCAGGGTGAGGAGAGGGGCATGACGTCGAACGGCCGCGGCGCGCCGTTCCCGCCGCCCGGCACCCCGCTGCCGCCGCTCCCGCCGCCGGCCCCGGTGCCCGCGCCCGACGGCGCGCCCAGCCTCCCGCCGCCCTACGAGCCCGCCGCCGGGTCACCCCCGCTGCCCCCGCCGGCCGTCCCCGCACCGACGCCCCCGGGGTGGGCCGACGGCCCGACCGCCGCGCCCCAGGCCCCGCCGCCGCCCGCGCCGTGGGCCAGCCCGGCGCCGCCACCGTCGGCACCGGGCGGCTGGGGCGCAGCGCCACCTCCCGGTGGCTGGGCTCCGCAGCCGCAGGGCTGGGGAGCCCCGCCGGGCCCGCCGTCGTCGAACGGCTCCGGTCGCACCGTCGTCGTCCGGCTCGTCGTCGCGCTGGTGGTGCTGGCCCTGGGCGTGGGCGCGGCGCTGATCTGGGCCGACGGCGGCGAGGACCACCCGTCGGAGTGGGACCCGCGGGTCCAGGACCTCGTGGCGTTCGTGGAGGACACCTGGGGCCGGGACTTCGACCACCCCGTGGCCGTCCACATGCTCGACGCGGACGAGTACCGGGAGCGGGCCACCGCCGGCGAGGACCCGGCCGAGGAGGACCTGTCCGATGCCGACGACCAGGCGGCGGCCGGCCGTGCGCTCGGGTTGTTCGAGGGCGAGCTCGACCTGTTCGAGACCGGCGACGCGATGGTCGCCGAGGGCACGGCCGCCTTCTACGACCCGATGACCGACGAGATCGTCGTGAACGGCGAGGCGCTCGACGTCGGGACCCGGGTGACGCTGGTCCACGAGCTCACGCACGCCCTGCAGGCGCAGGTGGTGGCGGCCGGCGGCGGCGGCGAGGAGCTGGACGACACGTCCGACGCGGCGAACGCCTACCGGTCGTTGCTCGAGGGCGACGCCACGGTCGTCGAGCAGGTCTACGCGGCCCAGCTGTCCGACGACGAGTACGAGGAGCTGCTCGACGCCAGCACGACGTCGGGCGAGGACGCGACGGCGGCGCTCGAGGAGGCCGACGTGCCCGGCGCGCTCCAGGCGAGCTTCGTCCTCCCGTACGGGCTCGGCGCGCCGTGGGTCGACGTCCTGCTCGCCCGGGAGGACGGTGACGGCCTCGAGGCGGTCCTGGTCGACCCGCCGGTCAGCACGTCGTCGATGGTCGACCTCCAGCGGTCGCCCGACGAGGACCCGGTCGAGGTCGAGGACCCCGAGATCGCCGGCGAGGTGCTCGAGACCGACCGCTTCGGGCCGATGTCGTGGATCGTCCCGCTCGCCGAGTTCACCGACGGGCCCACCGCCTTCGAGGCCGTGCGGGGCTGGACGGGCGACAGCGTCGTCACCAGCCGCACCGCCGGCGGGCGTGTGTGCGTCGACGCCGCCGTCGAGCTCCGTGACGACACCTCGGCCACCCGGTTCGAGGCCGCGGTCCGGACCTGGTTCGGCCAGCTGCCGCCACGGGCCGGTGCGAACGTGTCGCGGGACGGTTCGTCCGTGCGCCTCAGCTCCTGCGACCCGGGGGCGGACGCCGACATCGCCCTCACCGGTCGGGCGATGGACGAGCTCGGCCAGGTCGTGCTGCGCAACCAGCTCATCGCGGAGCTCGCCGCGGCCGTGCCCGACGACCTCGTCGACGTCGCGCCCGCACCGATGTCGGTCGATGCCGCGGCGTGCACCGCCGATCGCATCATCGCCTCGTTCGGCGCGGAGCGCCTGCTCTCCGACGAAGACCTCGCCGGTTCGTCGGAGCTGCTGCGCACCGCGACCGAGGCCCGGGCCGCCTGCGGCGACTGAGCCGGTCGCGCCGGCGCCGGCGGCTCAGAGCCGATCGGACCGGGCCTGCACGACGCTCTCGAGCAGGTACCCGAGCAGCTCGTAGGCCTGGTAGGTCGCCACGTTGTGCTCGTCGACGACGATGTCGGCGTCATCGTCGGTGACGTCGAGCACCGTGCCGAGCACGAGGCGCACGTCGTTGAGGGAGCGCATCCACGCCCCGACCTCGTCCTCGTCGAGCGTCGAGGCCTGCGCGGAGGCCACCACCACGTCGAGCGACGCGAGCCGGTGCTCGATGAGCTCGGGCCGGGCCAGGGCCGCGTAGCCCTCGTTGCGCTCCGTGTCGTCGCCGTACGGCGGCGGGAAGAGCCGCCGCAGCACGGGGCTCTCCGTCTCCACGAGCAGCTCCTTCAGCTGCTCGGCGACGGCGCGGACGAGGTCCCGCTCGTTCGGTTCGAGGTCGACGACGTAGGAGCCGTCGGCGGCAGCGCGGATCGGGGGACGGGATCGGGCCACGGGCTCAGTCCTGCTGCATCGTGGCCCAGAGGCCGTGCTCGTGGAGGCGGAAGACGTCGCGCTCGGCCTCGGACCTCGTGCCGCTCGAGACGACGGCCTTGCCCTCGTGGTGCACCTGCAGCATGAGGGTGGTGGCCTCCTCCTTCGAGTACCCGAACAGCTTCTGGAGCACGAACGTCACGTAGCTCATCAGGTTGATCGGGTCGTTCCAGACCAGCACCACCCAGGGGGTGTCGAGGTCGGCGACGTCGGAGACGTCGGGCTCGACCACGTCGATCGGTGCGGGGGTGGACACGATCGAAGGCTACGCGGGTGACGACACCGCGTCGGAGCGCCGGTCCGCGCCGTCGGCCCGGGACGCGTCGTCGGCGCCGGCGACCGGGGCCGACAGGCCGAGGTGGAACCAGATCGTGAGCGACAGCACGGCGGTGGCGCCGAGGATGTGGAGCGCGACCAGCCACGGCGGGATGCCGAGCTCGTACTGCGCGTAGCCGATGCCGCCCTGGACGACGATCGCCAGCAGCAGCCGGGAGCCCCGGCGGAGGACGGCCGACGGGGTCCGGCCGCGGGCCAGGCGGACGAGCAGCAGCACCACCACGGCCAGGAAGATCCACATGTTGATGCTGTGGACCCGCACGACGTCGGGGAGGAACCAGCCGAACCGCTTGGCCTCGGCGTCCCCGGCGTGGGGGCCCGTGCCGGTGACCGCCGGACCCGTGAACATCAGGCAGGTCATCAGCACCACCGCGGCGCGCGACAGCAGGAGGTCGGCGCGGCCGACCACCGGCCGTCGCGGCCCGGGCGGCTGCCCGGCCCGCCAGAGCAGCACCACGGCATCGGCCACGAGCACCATCGACAGGACGAAGTGCCCCGAGACCGCCAGGGGGTGCAGGTCGACCAGGACGGTGATGCCGCCGAGCACGATCTGGCCGACGACGCCGGCGACCAGGCCCCAGGAGAGCCAGACCAGGTCGCGGCGGTACGGCCGCCGGCGGAGGGACCCGAGGACCGCTGCGACCACGGCGAGGGAGACGAGGCCGGTGAACAGCCGGTTCACCTGCTCGATCGTCTGGTTCGGGTCGCCGAACTCGACGAGGCGCTCGTCGGTGCAGTTCGGCCAGTCGCTGCAGCCCAGCCCGGAGCCCGACAGGCGGACCGCCGCACCCGTGACCACGATCGTGCAGAGCAGCGCGAGGGCGACCGCGGCGATCGTCCGGTAGGTCGTCGGCGAGACCGTGGAGCGCGCCGGACGCGGGTCGTCCGGGTGCGCCCGATCGGGGGGAGGGTCGGCAGTCACCGGGCGCCAGGGTAGGCGGGTGCGGGTTGGCGGTGGGAGTCGCCGCAGCCATAGCTTTGGGCCTGTCATGGTCGCCCCGGCGCTCTCCTCCCCGACCTCGGTCGGCGCCAAGCTGGGCGCGAAGGTCGGCGCCTACGTGGCGCTCACCAAGCCCCGGATCATCGAGCTCCTGCTCGTCACGACGGTCCCCACCATGGTGGTTGCCGAGCAGGGCGTCCCGCCCCTGTGGCTGATGGTCGCCACCGTCATCGGCGGCACCCTGGCGGCCGGCGGGGCCAACGCCATCAACATGTACGTCGACCGCGACATCGACGCGCTGATGGAGCGCACGCAGGGCCGGCCGCTCGTGACCGGCGCCGTCTCGCCTCGCAGCGCCCTCGTGTTCGCGATCTCGATCGAGGTGCTGGCGTTCCTCTTCCTCTGGCAGGTCGTGAACCTGCTGTCGGCCGTGCTGGCCGTGAGCGCCTGCCTCTTCTACGTCTTCGTCTACACGCTGTGGCTGAAGCGGAGCTCGAGCAGCAACATCGTGATCGGCGGCGCCGCCGGGGCGGTCCCCGTGCTCGTGGGGTGGTCCGCGGTCACCGACAGCCTGTCCTGGTCCGCCCTGGTGCTCTTCGGCGTCATCTTCTTCTGGACCCCGCCCCACTTCTGGGCCCTGGCCATCAAGTACAAGGACGACTACGCCCGGGCCGACGTGCCGATGCTGCCCTCGGTGGCCAGCCACCGGCAGACGACCGACCGGATCCTGGCCTACTCCGTCGTGGTGTGGGCCCTCACCCTGGTGTTCGGCGCCACCGCGGATCTGGGGCTCCTCTACTGGGCCGTCGCGATCGTGCTGGGCGGGGTGTTCACGGGCATGGCCGTCGAGCTCCGACGCACCGAGTCGCCGGCCCGAGCCATCCGCATGTTCACGTTCTCCATCACCTACATCACCCTCCTGTTCGGGGCGATGGCGGTCGACGTGATCGTCCGGAACGGCTGGTGATGGCTGGGTTCTGACGCTTTTCTCAGTGCCTCGCCGGTCGCGGTAGTGTCCGCGGCGGCCGGTCCCGGAGGTGCCGAGGCGAGCACTTCGCGGCCCGCTCCGGTCCACCCGTGGACGGCTCGGGTGCACCAGGGTCGCGGAGCAGCTGGGCACGCCAGCCAGGTAGCGGACATCCGGGTAGCGGACAGAAGAGTCAGACGAGGCAGAGGGCAGAACCACGCATGGCACTCACTGAGACCAGGCCCGACACGGACGGCGCGTCCGCCGGGGAGGCCTCGCAGCCGACCCCCGGCGCGGTGGAGCGGCTGCTCGGATCCGGTGACCACGTCGCGATCGGCCGCCTCTTCATCGGCTTCGGGCTCGCCCTGGCCACGCTCTCGCTCACGCTCTGGGCCGTCACCGGCGTCGACGTCCTCACCGACAACGGCTTCCTCGGTTCTCGCACCCTGCAGCTCGCGGCGAGCGCCCAGACCGCCCTCCTCTTCCTCGGCGTGGTGCCGCTCCTGCTCGGCATCGCCATCGCCGTCGTGCCCCTGCAGCTCGGCTCGCCGGCCATCGCGTTCCCCCGGGCCGCCGCGCTGTCCTTCTGGACGTGGCTGGTCGCCGCCGGGATCTTCATCACGAGCGTCGCGATCGACGGCGGCGTGCTCGGCGCCGACTCCACGGCCGCCAAGCTCGGCAACGTGTCGCTCGGTGCCGTGCTCGTGGCCCTGGGCCTCGGCTCGGTCTGCGTCGCCACCACGGTGATGGCCCACCGCCCGCTCGGCATGCGCCTCGCCTGGGTGCCCGGCCTGTCGTGGGCGTCGCTCGTGGGCGCGGCGCTGTGGCTGGTCACGCTCGGCTCGGTGTTCGCCCACGTCCTGCTCGGCCAGGTCGGCCGGATGGGGGCCGGTGCGCTCGCCACGAACTTCGCCGACGGCCTCACCTGGATCTTCCGGGGCCCGGCCGTCTTCGTCTTCGCGATCCCGGTCCTCGGCATCGCCGTCGACGTCGTCGTCGGCGCCACCGGCCGCCGCGTCGCCAACACCGACGTCCTGCAGCTGATCATCGGCCTCTACGCCGTCCTCGCCTTCGGGGCCTGGGCCCAGCGCCCGAGCGCCCTCAACACCGCCATGTGGACGGTGTTCGCCCTCGCCATCACCATCCCCGTGCTGGCGATGCTCGGCGCCCTGGCCGATTCGCTCCGCCGCGGCGGGGTCACCGTCTCGCCGGCGCTGGTGCTGTCGGTCCTCGCCGTGCTGCTGCTGATGGGCGCGGTGCTGACCGGCTGGGTGCAGGCGCTGTCGCTCGCCGGCGAGGGCACGCTCTTCGGCTCCTCGCCGAACACGCTCGCCGGTGCCCAGACGGCCTTCGTCGCCGCTGCGGCGCTCGCCGGCGGGATCGCCGGCGGCCTCCACTGGTCCCCGCTGCTCTGGGGCGGGCGGGGCACCTCCACCGAGGCCCGCATGACGGTGCCGCTGGTGCTGCTCGGCGGGGGCCTGCTCGGCACGGCGCTGCTCGCGCAGGCGCTGGTGCAGCTCGACGGCGACGACACCGCCCACCAGCTGTTCGGAGCCCTCACCGCCGCCGGCGCTGCGCTGCTCGCCCTCGGCGTGCTCAGCGCCCTGATCGCCGCCGTCCGCAGCACCGATGACGACGACGACGGGACGCCCGAGGGCGCCACGCTCGAGTGGTCGTTCCCGTCGCCCGCGAGCGGGGGCGTGGGCCTCCCCGAGCTGGCTCGCGTGACGTCGCCCTACCCGTTGCTCGACGCCCGCGAGGGCACGGACGAGGAGAAGGACTGATGGCCGACGCCGTCGCCCTGCCCGCACCGCAGCAGCCCCGCCGCCGAGAGCTGCTGTTCGGCACCGCCTTCGCCACCGCCGGCGTGGTCGCCGTGATGGCCACGCTCATCGGCTACTACCTCGCGGCCCGCAACGCCGGCGGCGCCGACTGGTTCGCCGCCAACAACATCCCGCTGACCCAGCCGAACATGCAGGCGCTGACGCTCGCCATGTCGGTGATCACCATGCAGTGGGCCGTCTACTCGATCGCCCGCGACGACCGGGGGCACACCTACCTGGCGCTCGGCGTGACGCTGCTGCTCGGCGCCGCCTTCGTCAACCAGACGACGTTCCTCTACAAGCAGGCCGCGGTCGTGCTCGACCAGGCCGAGGGCCCGCTGTTCTACGCCGTCACCGGCGGCAGCCTGGCCATGGTCGTCGCCGGGATGATCTTCATCGCCCTCATGGCCTTCCGGGCCCTGGGAGGCCAGTTCTCCAGCCGCCAGCCCGACGGGATCGCCGCGGCCGCAGTGTTCTGGTACGCCAGCGTCGCGGTCTACGCCGTGGTCTGGGTCGCCGTCTACGTCATGAAGTGAGCGCTTGATGATCACACGGGGTTCCAAGTTCTTCTACGCCGCCGCCGCCGTCGGCTTCGCCGCGGCCGTGGTGTACGGCTTCCTCTCCGGGGCGGCCGAGCACAGCGGCGTGATCGGCGTCTTCCAGGACGGTGATGTCGTCAACTCGATCGTCGGCCCGCTCACGTTCGGCTGGAAGGGCTGGGTCGGCGACCACGTCGGCTACAGCGTCCTCATGGGCTTCGCCGCGGTGATGGCGGCGCTCGGCGGGTTCTCGACCGCCTTCCGCGACGGCAGCCCCGACGTGCTGGTCCAGATGGAGGGCGGCGACGCCGCCACCGCCGTCAACCCGGCGGTCCTGACGCCGATCGGCCTCAGCTACTGGCCGCTCGTCGGTGCGTTCGGCGTCGGCATCGCCGTCGTCGGCCTGGCCGTCGACCCGGTCCTGTTCTGGGTGGGCGCCATCCTGCTCGCCGTCGTGCTCGTGTCGTGGACGGTGCGGGCCTGGGCCGAGCGGGCCACCGGCGACCAGACGGCGAACCGGCAGCTGCGCCACGACCTGCTCGACCCGCTCGAGGTCCCGGTCCTGGCCGTGCTGACGCTGGCGGTCATCGTCCTCTGCGTGTCGCGGCTCCTGCTGGCGCTGCCCCAGGAGGCGTCGGTCTACGTCATCATCGTGGCCGCGGTGGTCGTGTTCGGGCTGGCGTTCGTGCTCGCCGGCCGGCCCGAGCTGAAGCGCTCGCTCGTCGTCGCCGTCCTCCTGGTCGGAGGCGTCGTGCTCATCGGTGCCGGCATCGCCGGCGGCGTCGCGGGCGAGCAGCACGTGGGCGAGGAGGAGCACGGCGCCGCGGCGAACCCGGCGGTCGTGGTCGATTCGGCTTCCGCGAGCGGGGCGGTGGATACTCTCCCCCTGCTCGCCGGTGAGTGAGAGGTTGGGTATGCGGAACAAGCGGAACGCGACGATCGCAGCGGTCATCTCGCTGGTCGTCATGGTCGTCGGCTTCTGGCTGATCCTGCGCAACATCGGCGACCCGGAGAAGCCGCTCAACACCCTCGCGCCCGCCGGCAAGCAGAACTGGGAGATCTTCGGCCTGGTCAAGCCGGTGTTCGCGATCGCCGGCCTGGTGTTCCTGCTCGTCGAGGTGGCCATCATCTGGATGGTCGTCCGGTTCCGGCGGAACCGCCACGACGTCGACGGCGTCGAGGAGCCGACGCAGACCCACGGCAACACCCCGCTCGAGATCACCTGGACGGTCGTGCCGGCCCTGCTGCTCGCCGTCCTGGCCGTGTTCAACGTCCAGACGCTGCTCAACCTCGAGGAGTCGAAGGACCCGATCGAGATCCGGGTCATCGGCCAGCAGTGGTGGTGGGAGTACCGCTACGACATCGACCGCGACGGCGAGGTCGACATCATCACCGCCACCCAGATCGTCGTGCCGGTCGGTCGCGACGTCGAGGTCAAGATCCAGTCCAACGATGTCATCCACTCGTTCTGGATCCCCGCCATCAACGGCAAGAAGGACGCCGTGCCCGGGCGGACCCACACGCTGATCATGACGGCCGAGAAGCCAGGCATCTACCAGGGCCAGTGCACCGAGTACTGCGGCCTGTCCCACGGCGTCATGCGCATGGAGCTCAAGGCGCTGCCCCAGGCCGAGTACGACGAGTGGGTGGCGGCGATGACGAAGGCTCCCGAGCAGCCCACCGACGCCAAGGCGCTGGCGGGCCAGGAGCTCTTCGTGGCGCAGTGCGCCCGCTGCCACCAGGTCAACGGGCTCCGGCCCGACTCCACGGCGCCGTACACCTACGACGACGTGCCCAACCCCGACTACGGCGCCTCGGTCGACATCACGGTGTCGTCCGGCAACGCGCCGAACCTGACGCACCTGATGATGCGCCAGACGTTCGCCGGGTCGCTGCTGCCCCTGTACCAGGGCAAGGCGGCCGAGGCCGTGACGGCGGTGCCCGACGGCATCCCCGACACGTCGAACCTGAAGGACTGGCTCCGCGATCCAGAGGCCATCAAGCCGATGAACCCCGACAACGGTCAGGGCATGCCGAACCTCCAGCTGACGGAGGAGCAGATCGATCAGCTCGTCGCCTACCTGGTGACGCTGAAGTAGGCCGGCCGGAGAAGGACGAGAAGGACCACCACATGGCACTTGTCGAAGAGCGCTCCCCGCTCGAGCTCACCACCGGCGCCGCGACCGTCACGAAGCCGATGGGCGTGTTCTCGCGCCCGACGGCCACGTCCGGCTGGAAGGCGTGGTTCACGACGGTGGACCACAAGAAGATCGGCATCATGTACGGCGCCGCATCGTTCTTCTTCCTGCTGGTCGGCGGTTTCGAGGCGCTCCTCATCCGCACGCAGCTCGCCATCCCCGGCTCCAAGCTGCTCTCGGCCGACCTGTACAACCAGGTCTTCACGATGCACGGCGTCACGATGGTGTTCCTCGTGGTGATGCCGATGGCCTCCGCGTTCGCGAACTACCTGCTGCCGTTGCAGATCGGCGCCCGCGACGTCGCGTTCCCCCGCATGAACGCCCTGTCCCTGTGGGTGTGGCTCGCCGGTGCGATCTTCTTCAACACGTCCTGGTTCCTGGGCGGCGGCGCCGACGGCGGCTGGTTCAACTACGCCCCGAACTCCGGTGTCGCCTTCTCGCCCGGCCACGGCATCGACTTCTACGCCGTCGGCCTGATCATCATGGGCATCGGCTCGACGGTGTCGGCCATCAACCTGACCGTCACGGTGCTCAACATGCGGGCGCCGGGCATGACGCTCATGAAGATGCCGGTCTTCACCTGGATGACGTTCGTGGTCCAGGTGCTGCTGGTCTTCGCGCTCCCGGTCATCACCGTGGCGCTGTTCCTGCTGATGTTCGACCGGCTCTTCGGCGCCACGTTCTTCGACGCATCGAAGGGCGGCGATCCGTTCCTCTGGGAGAACCTGTTCTGGATCTTCGGTCACCCGGAGGTCTACATCATGATCTTGCCGAGCTTCGGGATCGCCTCCGAGGTGATCCCGACGTTCTCCCGCAAGCCGATCTTCGGCTACCCGTTCATGGTCGGCTCGGGCATCGCCATCGGCTTCATGGGCTGGGGCGTGTGGGCCCACCACATGTTCGCCTCGGGCATCGGGACGCTGTCGGTGCTGGCCTTCTCGCTCGCGACGATGTTCATCGCCGTCCCGACGGGCGTGAAGATCCTGAACTGGATGGCCACGATGTACGGCGGCCGGCTCCGGTTCACCACCGCGATGCTGTTCTCCGTGGGCCTCGTCGCCATGTTCACGATCGGCGGCCTGTCCGGCGTGACCCACGCCTTCGCCCCGGCCGACACCCAGCAGACCGACACCTACTACATCGTCGCCCACTTCCACTACGTGCTCTTCGGCGGCGCCCTGCTGGGCCTGTTCTCCGGCATGTACTTCTGGTGGCCGAAGATCTTCGGCTACATGCTCGGCGAGCGCCTCGGGAAGTGGCACTTCTGGGTGATGCTGGTCGGGTTCAACCTGACCTTCGGGCCGATGCACATCCTGGGGCTCCAGGGCATGATGCGCCGGACCTTCACCTACACCGAGGGCCAGGGGTTCAACCTCTGGAACATGGTGGCGACGATCGGCGCCTTCACGATCGCGGTGGCGCTGATCATCTTCATGGTGAACATCCACCTCAGCTACCGGAAGCACCGCCGTGAGCGTGTGAACCCCGGGCCGGACCCGTGGGACGCCCGCTCGCTCGAGTGGATGATCCCGTCGCCCGCCCCGGAGCACAACTTCGACGAGACGCCGGTGGTCGAGGAGCTCGACGAGTTCTGGCACCGCAAGTACGGCCACGACGAGAACGGCCGCCTGGTCCGCATCGCCGCCACCGAGGACGTGGTGCAGAAGGGCGACGCCACCGACGTGCACCTGCCGTCGCCGTCGTACTGGCCCCTCGTCATGGCGATCGGCTTCCCGCTGGTCGGCTACGGCCTGATCTTCAACTACTGGTGGGCGGTGCCGGGGGCCCTGCTGATCGTCCTCGGCATCTTCGGCTGGGTCTTCGAGCCGTCGACCGACCCGAACGCCGGTCACGGCCACCACGACGACCACCCGACCGACGACCACCCCGACGCGGCGGAGGCCCCCGAGGGGGGCACCGGCGCCGACGGTGACGACGCCACGGTCGACGGCGGCGGGGACGGCGCGGACGAGCGCACCCCCGAGCCGGCCATGGCCAGCACCGAGGAGACGACCGTTGGCTGACATCTCCCTCGAACAGGTCGAGGACCTGGAGTTCCCCGACGACGCCCACGCCACGTCGACCGGCATCTCCAACACCAAGTTGGCGATGTGGGTCTACCTGGCGTCGGACTGCCTGCTCTTCGGCGGCCTCATCTCGACCTACCTGCTCTACAAGAACCGCCCGGGCAGCATCCCCGGCCTGTCCGGCTCGCCGCTCAAGGCGTCGGAGCTGTTCAACATCCCGTTCACCTCGATGACGAGCTTCATCCTCCTGATGAGCTCGCTGACGATGGTGCTGGCGGTGAACGCGATCATGAGCGGCGACCACAAGCGGATGCGCCTGTGGCTCACCACCACGTGCCTGCTCGGCGGGCTCTTCCTCGCCGGCCAGGTGTACGAGTTCACCGAGTTCGTGCGCGAGGGCCTCGGCTACACGTCGAACGTGTCGGCGTCGGCCTTCTACACGCTGACCGGGTTCCACGGCGCCCACGTGGCGATCGGCATCATCATGCTGCTGAGCGCCGTCGGGTACTCGTTCCGCAAGCAGCTGCAGGCCGAGGCCGTCGAGGTCCTGGGCCTCTACTGGCACTTCGTGGACATCGTCTGGGTCGTGATCTTCGCGATCGTCTACCTCATCCCGTGATCCCGCGATCCCTGATCGACCCCGCGCCGAACCCTCTGAGGAGCGAGCCGTGAGCACCACCGTTGAGGAACTCGACGACGACTCCCCGGTCCACCCGGGCGAGCACCACGACCACGGGCCGTCGAACAGGACCTACTTCACGATCTTCTGGATCCTGGTCGGGATCACCGCCCTCGAGGTGTCGACCTACTTCTGGGACTCGTGGTTCGGCCGCGACGACACGTCGGTCTTCGCCTACCCGCTGCTGCTCGTCCTCATGGTCGTGAAGTTCGTGCTGATCGCATCGTTCTTCATGCACCTGCGCTTCGACAGCCGGCTGCTGACGCGGATCTTCTACTTCGGGCTCGCGATCGCGATCGCCGTCTACCTCGTCGGCCTCGCGACGATGAACATCTTCACGGACAACGGCAACCCGTTCTTCAACGACCCGCCGCCCCCCGTGACCACGACGACGGTCGCCCAGACCGGCGGCTGATCCCGCCGCCTCGGCGGCGTCGGGCCCTGCTTCGGTCACTCCCAACGGAACAGGATGGTCGCCGCGACCGGGGCGGCGACGGCCCAGGCGGTGAGCGACACCCACGCCCAGCCGGCGACGCCGCCACCTCCGAGGGAGCCGGTCACGACCTCGGCGAGCGGCGCGGCGGGGAGCGCCTTCGACACCGTGGCCAGGCCGGACGGCAGCTCCTCGAGCGGGATGACCATGCCGCCGGTCAGCAGCAGCACGAGGTAGAGCCCGTTGGCGAGCGCCAGCGTCGCCACGCCCGGCAGCGTCCCGGCGAGGAGGAGGCCCAGGCCGCCGAATGCGGCGGTGCCGAGCAGCGCGCCCAGGACGGCCGCGGCCCAGCCCGACGCGGGCGGCGACCACCCGAGCAGCAGCGCGACGGCGATCAGCACCACCCACTGCACGACCTCGGTGAGCAGGACCGTGGTGATCTTGGCGGCGACCCACCGACCGCGGCCGAGCGGCGACGCGCCCAGGCGCTTGAGCACCCCGTAGTGGCGCTCGAAGCCCGTGCCGATGCCGAGCGACACCATGGCGGTCGACATCACGGCCAGCGCGAGGACGGCCGGGGCGAGGAAGTCGATCGGCTCGTCGACGTGGCCGGTCGGGAGGATGTCGACGGTGGTGAAGAAGACGAGGATCAGGAGCGGGATGCCCAGGCTGACCAGGAGCTGCTCGCCCTGGCGCGAGCTCAGGGCGAGCTCGGTGCGGAGCTGCGACAGGAACGCCTTCACCGGCGCGCCCTCCGACGCCTGCGGCGACCGCGCTCGGTCGCCGGGGCGGCGACGGGCTCGTCGTGGGCGGTGAGGCGGCGGAACACGTCGTCGAGCCGTTGGCGGCCGGCCCGGAGGTCCTCGAGGGGGAGGTCGTGCTCCGCCAGCCACGACGTCACCGCCGCCACGTTGGCCGGCGTCGGCGCCAACGCCACTCGGTACTCGCCGTGCGTGACCCGGGTGACGGCGGCGCCCAGGTGGTCGCCGAGCTCGTCGACCGGCAGGCCCGGGGGCGCCCCGAACAGGATGTGGTCGGCATCGCTGGGCCGGACGAGGTCGGCCGGGGCGCCGGCGGCGACCACCCGTCCGCGGTCGATGATCACCACGTGGTCGGAGGTCCGCTCGGCCTCGTCCAGGTCGTGGGTGGTCATCAGCACGCACACGCCGTCGCCGCGCAGCTGGGCGACGACCTCGCGGACCGCGTCGCGGCCCTCCAGGTCGATCCCGGCGGTCGGCTCGTCGAGGACCACCACCTCGGGGCGACCGATGACCGCCAGCGCCAGCGACAGGCGGCGCTGCTCGCCGCCGGAGAGGCGCCGGTAGGCGGTGCCGGCGCGGTGCCCGAGCCCGACGCGGGCCAGCAGGTCGTCCGGGTCCAACGGGTGCTCGAAGAAGCCGGCGTACTGGCGCAGCAGCTCGGTCGGGCGGATGGCCGTCGGGATGCCCCCGTCCTGCAGCATCACCCCGACGCGGGCCGTGAGCCGCCGGTGGTCGGCGATCGGGTCCAGTCCCAGGACGCGCGTGCGGCCGCCGGCCGCCGGTCGGTAGCCCTCGAGGTGCTCGACGGTCGAGGTCTTGCCGGCGCCGTTCGGTCCGAGCACCGTCGTGACGGCACCGGCCCGAGCGGTGAAGGAGACGCCGTCGACCGCCACCGTCGAGCCGTAGCGCACGACCAGGTCCTCGACCACCACGACCTCGTCGCCGGCGGCGGAGGCGGGGGGTTCGCCGGACGTCACGCCGTCGGACGCTACCGGTGGTCCAGGAGGCCGGGCACGTCGGCGGGCGAGTCGGCGATCGCCCACGCCCCGGCGGCGCGCAGCTCCTCGGCGCCGCCGTAGCCCCAGGCCGCGCCGATGCAGTCGACGCCGTGGGCGGCGGCGCCCCTCACGTCGAGGTCGCGGTCCCCGACGAGCACGCAGGTCGACCGGGCGGGGTCGCCGAGGCCGTCCAGCGTGCGGGCCAGGACCTCGGACTTCGTCGTGGCGGCCCCGTCCATCGTGGCCGCGCCGACCACCTCGAACCGGTCCCGGATGCCGAAGTGCTCCAGCATGGTCAGGGTCGGGTCCTCGCCCTTGGAGGTGGCCGTCGCCAGGGTGTGGCCGTCGTGGGCGACCGCGTCGAGCAGCGCGACCACGCCGTCGTACAGGGACGCCTCGTAGACGCCTTCGGTCAGGTACCGCTCCCGGTAGAGGCGGACACCGTCGTCGAGCTGCGGCTCGGGCACGCCGACCTCGGCGAGCATCGACCGCAGGGGCGGTCCGATGTGCGACCGGAGCACGTCGTCGGTCGGCACCTCCCGCCCGAGCTCGTGCAGGGCGTGCGCCATGCAGGCGAGGATGCCGGGCTCGGAGTCCCAGACGGTCCCGTCGAGGTCGAAGATGACGTGCACCGGCCCAGGTTCCCACACGCCCGCGGACGCGCCGCCCGGTGCCCGGGCGACGCGTCAGGCCGATCCGCTCCGGAAGACCATGTCGGACGTGGCCTCGGGCGACCCGCCCGCCGGCTCGTTCGTGACGCCCCACAGGTCGACGTCGTCGTCGGGCAGCTCGACCGCCTGGTCCACCGAGCCGCTCCCCGACGGGTCGAAGATCCCGGCCGAGCGGACCGTGTCGCCGCTGACCGACCAGAGCTGGTAGGTCCGGCCGTCACCGGGGTCCGGCAGGTCCGAGCCCACGACCATGGCCTTGCCCATGTCCTCGGAGTAGACGACGCGCAGCGTGCCCGCCGCGCCCTGGAGCCGGACGGTCGTGGCGTCGGAGGCGCCCAGGACCTGGGCGAGCTCGGTCTGGCCGGGGGCCCCGCCGTCGGAGCGCCAGGCGAACAGGCCGCCGGCCAGGGCCAGGGCCGCCACCACCGCCGCGACCGCGAGCACGGGCCGGACCCAGCGAGGGGCGCCCGGGCGGGGTGCCGTGGGGTCGGCGTGCCGCGGTGCGACGGCCGGCGGGAGCTGGCGCGTCCGTCCGACCTCGTCGAGCACGCGTGCCCTCAGGTCCTCGGGCAGCGGTGCCGGGGCGAGCGCGCCCAGCCGTGCGGCGGTGCGGCGGTAGCCCTCGACCTCGGCCCGACAGGTCTCGCAGTCGGGGTAGTGCGCCTCGAACCGGCGCCGCTCCTCGGGGTCGAGCGCGTCGAGCGCATAGGCCGCGGCGAGCGTGTGCGTGTCCTCGTCCATCTCATCACCTCCCATGTCCATCTCGTCGTCCTGATGCTCCTTGCGAACCCCGTCCCGGGCGTCGATCCCCTCCCGGGGCCGGGCCTCGCCCGCCCGACCAGGGGTCGGCCTCCTCGCCGACGCCGAGGTGGTCCCTCAGCCGTATCAGCCCGTCGCGTATCCGCGTCTTCACGGTGCCCTCGGGCACGTCGAGCACCGCCGCCACCTCGCGGTAGGTGTAGCCCGACCAGTAGGCGAGCTCGATCGACTCGCGCTGCGTGTCGGTGAGCGAGTCCATGGCCAGCGCCACCCGCTCCCGCTCGAGCCGGTCCTCGACGACCTCCGCCACCTCGTCCACCGCCGGCGACGCCGAACCGAGGACGGCGTCGCGCTCGTCGCGGTCGCGGCTGGACTGGGTGGCCCGCACGCGGTCGACGGCCCGGCGGTGCGAGATCGTCGACGCCCAGGTGCGGACCCCGCCGCGGGACCGGTCGTAGCGGGGCGCCAGGCGCCACACCTCGACCATGACCTCCTGCGTGACCTCCTCGGCCATCGCCGGGTCCCGCAGCACGCGCAGCACGACCGCGTGCACCCGGGGCGCGAGCAGGTCGTAGAGCTCGGCGAAGGCGCCCTGGTCGCCCTTGGCCACCCGCGCCATGAGCGAGTCCGCCGGATCCCCGTCGGTCGGCGCCGCGTCGGGGACCGCGCGGAGCCGGCGGAACGGGTTCACGCCGCCCATCGTCGCACGCGCGACCTCGGGCCCCACGGCTCCGGTCGGCGGCGTGTCGGGTGGATGTGGCACGACCGGGGTTCGGAGCCGGGCCCACGCCGGATTGCTCCTCGGAACGGACCGCCGGAACGACCCATCCGACCGTGGGTCCGCTCCGAACATGCGGCATGTCCGATCGACGGCGCACCCGTGACGAGCGGACCCGGTCCTGGCCCCAGGTGGTCCGCGGGGCGGTCACCGGTCTCGTCGCCGCCGTGGTCGCGCTCGGCGTCGCCGAGCTCGTGGCCGCGGTCTCGTCGAGCTTCCGATCGCCGGTGATCGACGTCGGCGACCGGGTCGTCGACGCGGTGCCGCCGTCGGTGAAGGACCTAGCGATCGACTGGTTCGGCACGAACGACAAGGTCGCGCTGCTCGCCGGCATCGCCGTGGTGCTCGCCGTCATCGCCGCACTGGTGGGCGCCATCGCCACCGGCACGCCTCGCCACCGTGGCCACCTGTGGGTCGGTGTCGTGGGCATCTCCGCGTTCGGCGTGGTCGGTGCGGCCTCGGCCCTGACCGCACGCGACGAGCGCAGCCCGCTCGCAGTGCTGCCGAGCCTCGTCGGCGCGGCGGCCGGGGCCGCCGCGCTCGTCGTGCTCGTCCGGGCCGGCGCGCGGGCGGGTGGGCACGAGCTCCGGCAGGACGGATCGCCCGACGGGACGACCGCGCAGGAGACCGGTGACGACGGATCGCCCGATCCGGTCGGTGCCGGGGAGGGAGCGCCGTCCCGTCGGGCGTTCCTCGTGATCGGCGCGTCGCTCGCCGCGGCCGGCGTCGCCGCGGCGGCGACCGGGCGCTGGTTGGGGGCCCGGTTCTCCGCCGCGGCGTCGCGGGCCGCGGTCGTGCTGCCCGACGCGCTGCGGCCGCTCGCGCCGGTGCCGGCGGCGGTGTCGGTCGACGTCGAGGGCGTCACCCCCTTCGTCACCCCCAACGCCGACTTCTACCGGATCGACACCGCCCTGCAGGTGCCACAGGTCCCGATCGAGGACTGGCGGCTCCGGGTGGGCGGCATGGTCCGACGGCCGCTGGAGCTCTCGTTCCGCGAGCTCACCGAGCGCGACGTCGTCGAGGCCGACATCACGCTGACGTGCGTGTCCAACGAGGTCGGCGGGGGCCTGCTCGGCAGCGCTCGGTGGCTCGGCGTCCGACTCGACGACCTGCTCGAGGACGCCGGGGTGCGACGTGGCGCCGACCAGGTGGTCGGACGCTCCGTCGACGGCTACACCTGCGGCTTCCCCGTCTCGGCGCTCGACGGGCGCGATGCCCTCGTCGCGTTCGGGATGAACGGCGAGCCCCTGCCGCTGGAGCACGGCTTCCCCGCCCGGCTGATCGTGCCGGGCCTCTACGGCTACGTCTCCGCGACCAAGTGGCTCACCGAGATCGAGCTCACCACCTTCGACCGCTTCGACCAGTACTGGGTGCCCCGCGGATGGGACGCCGAGGCGCCGATCAAGACCTCGAGCCGCATCGACACCCCTCGCGGCCTGGCCCGCATCCCGGCCGGCACCACCGCCGTCGCCGGGGTGGCGTGGGCCCAGACCCGCGGCATCAGCGCGGTCGAGGTGCGCGTGGACGACGGGCCGTGGCAGCGCGCCGAGCTGGCCGCCGAGCTGAACGACGTCACGTGGCGCCAGTGGGTCCACCGCTGGGAGGCCACGCCGGGCCAGCACTCGCTGACCGTCCGGGCGATCGACGGGACCGGAGCAATCCAGACCGCCGAGCGCTCCGAACCCATGCCGAACGGTTCGAGCGGACTGCACCAGATCGTCGTCCTCGTCGACTGACGAGCACGACGGCGGTCCGACCGATCAACCCGTCCCCGACCAAGGAGCAACCTCATGCACTCCAACACCACCGCCAGTCCCTCCACCCCGCGCCGCCGGTCCCCCCGGCGACGGATGGTCGGCGCCGCGCTCGGCGCCGTCGCCCTCCTCGGGCTGGGCGCCGCCGCGTGCAGCAGCGACGACGATGCGTCCTCCAAGGGCGACGACACGACGACCACGACCGAGGCGTCGAGCGGTTCGTCGACGACGACGGCCGACGGCGCCAGCAGCGGGGAGATGGCGATGGAGCCGTCGGGCCCGGCATGCGAGTCGGTGCCCGCTGACGGCGCCGGCAGCTTCAGCGGCATGGCCCAGGACCCGGCCGCCACCGCGGCGTCGAACAACCCGGCGCTGTCGACCCTCGTCTCGGCCGTCACCAAGGCGAACCTCGTCGACACCCTGAACGGCGCCGGCCCCTTCACGATCTTCGCCCCGGCCAACTCGGCCTTCGAGAAGATCCCGGCCGACACGCTGAACACGGTGCTGGCCGACAACGCGCAGCTGACCGACATCCTCACCTACCACGTGATCGCCGGGCAGCAGCTCAGCTCCCAGCAGCTCGAGGAGATGGGCAAGGCCACCACGGTCGAGGGCAAGGAGCTGACCTTCACGAAGGACGGCGACAGCCTCAAGGTGAACGGCGAGGCCACGGGCGTCTGCATCGACGTGCCCACGGCGAACGCCACCGTCCACATCATCGACTCGGTGCTGATGCCCCCGGCCTGATCCCCATGGGAGTGGCCACGTCGGCCGCCGATCGATGTGTGCAGGGCGCCGGCCCGGGGAGTCCCCTTCCCCGGGCCGGCGCCGCGCGCGGCCACGACCACGTAGCGATGAGTTCGGGCCTGCCGCACCGTCGGAGGGGTGACGCGCCGAGCGAGCGCCCGAGCCCGAGGAGGCCCCCATGCCCCGCATCGTCCCCAACCTGTGGTTCGACATGGACGCGGAGGAGGCCGTCGCCTTCTACCTGTCGGTGTTCCCCGACTCCCGCGTGGTCTCGAGGTCGCCCTACACCGAGTCGGGTCCGGGCCCGACCGGCGAGACGATGGTCATCGACTTCGAGCTGGACGGCCAGCCGTTCACCGCCATCAACGGCGGCCCGCAGTTCACCTTCGACGAAGCGGTGTCGTTCCTCGTCGAGTGCGAGGACCAGGCCGAGCTCGACCGCTACTGGGACGCGCTGCTGGCCGGGGGCGGCCAGGAGTCGCAGTGCGGCTGGCTCAAGGACCGCTTCGGCCTGTCGTGGCAGGTCGTGCCGAAGGGCATGGCGGCGATGATGGAGGGCGACCCCGAGGCGGTCGATCGGGCGGTCCGGGCCATGCTCGGCATGGTCAAGCTCGACGTCGCGGCGCTGCAGGCGGCCTACGACGGCACGGCCTGAGCCCGTGGGAACGGGTTCGGGGGCGCCGCTCGGGCGCCGCTACCGTTCCGTCCCATGCTCGACGTGCGCCTCATCCGCAACGACCCCGACGCGGTCAAGGCCGGGCTCTCCCGTCGTGGGGAGGATCCCGCCGCCATCGACGAGGTCGCCGGGCTGGACGCCGAGCTGCGCAACCTGACCGTCCGCCGCGACGGCCTCCGGGCCGAGATCCGGACGCTGTCGAACGAGGTCGGCACGCTGTTCCGGGAGCAGCGCCAGGACGAGGCGAAGGAGCTCCAGGAGCAGAGCCGCATCCTCGGCGCCGAGGAGAAGGCGCTCGACGCCGGCGCGGAGGACCTGGCCGCCGAGCTGCGCGAGAAGCTGCTGCGCATCCCGAACCTGCCCTCGGAGGACGCCCCCGACGGCTCGGGTGAGGACGACAACGTCGTGGTCCGCGTCGAGCGGTTCGATGCCGACTCCTACGGCGAGCACCAGCGCGTCCCGCACTGGGAGATCGGCGAGGAGCTCGGGATCCTCGACGTCGAGCGGGCGGTGAAGCTGTCGGGCTCGATGTTCGTCATGTACCGCGGCGCCGGCGCCACGCTCGTGAGGGCGCTGTGCCAGCTCGCACTCGACCGCAACGTCGACCTGTACGAGGAGATCCGCCCGCCGACGCTGGTGCGGACCGACACGATGATCTCGACCGGCCACCTTCCGAAGTTCGAGGACGAGGCGTACCACATCGAGCGCGACGACCTGTGGGCGATCCCGACGGCCGAGGTGCCGCTCACGTCGCTCGGCCGCGACGAGATCGTCGACGAGGCCGACCTCCCGCGGCGCTACTGCGCGCACACCAGCTGCTTCCGCCGCGAGGCGGGCTCGGCCGGCAAGGACACGCGCGGGCTCCTGCGCGTGCACGAGTTCGACAAGGTCGAGATCCTGGCGTACTCGACGCCCGAGCAGGCCCCCGACCTCCACGCCGAGATCCTCGCCCGGGCCGAGGGCACGATCCGAGACCTCGGCCTGACGTACCGGATCCTCGACCTGTGCGCGGGTGACCTGGGCGCCTCGTCGAAGCGCACCTTCGACATCGAGGTCTACGCGCCGGGGGCGGATCGCTGGCTCGAGGTCAGCTCGGTGTCGTGGTTCGGCGACTATCAGGCCCGTCGGGCCAACCTGCGCTACCGCCCGGCCGAGGGCAAGGGCACCGAGATCCTCCACACGCTCAACGGCTCGGCGCTCGCAGTGCCCCGCGTGTGGGCCGCGATCGTCGAGACGTACCGCCGGCCCGACGGCACGATCGAGGTGCCCGAGCTGCTCCTCCCGTACTTCCGGGGCCGCACGCACATCGGGTGAGGTCGTCGCCGCCCGGCCGGGGTAGGTTGCCGGGACAGGCGATGGAGCTCGCCTTCGACCGCCGGTCCGCCGGCTGATGGCTCCTACCGGAAGGGCGCTCGGCGCGCCCGGGCGGTAGGTGCCGCCCGGGACCGGGTCGGGTGCCACCACCACGCGATGGAGGTGACATGACCGATCCGCCCGAACGTCCGGCCTCGCGTCGGCCCGTGCTGCGCCCGGTCGAGGCGCTCCGGCCGCAGGCCGCGTTCGCGATCGACCTGCTGCGGTGGGTCGCGCTCGGCCTGCTGGTCGGCGTGCTCGCCGGAGGTGCCGCCGCCGTGTTCCTCGCGTCGCTGCGGTGGGCCACCGAGACCTTCGACGAGCACGGCGGGCTGCTGTGGTTCCTGCCGCTCGCCGGCCTCGCGATCGGGCTGGCGTACCACTACGGCGGCGGCCGCTCGGTCGAGGGCGGCAACCTCATCCTCGACGAGATCCACGACCCGACCGACTGGGTGCCGCGCCGCATGGCGCCCATGATCCTGATCGGCACGATCACGACCCACCTCTTCGGCGGCTCGGCGGGCCGCGAGGGGACCGCCATCCAGATGAGCGGCAGCCTCACCGACGCCGCGTCCCGACTGCTGCGACTGGGGCGCGACGACCGCCGGATCATGCTCGTGACGGCGATCGCCGGCGGCTTCGGCGCCGTGTTCGGCGTCCCGCTCGCCGGCGCGGTCTTCGCGCTCGAGGTCCAGTCGGTCGGCCGGCTCCGCTACGAGGCGCTGGTCCCGTGCCTGACCGCCTCGGTCACCGGTGACCTGGTCGTCGAGGGGCTGGGGATCGGCCACACGCTGACCCCCCACCTCGGCCAGGTCGACCTGTCGGTCGGCCTCCTGCTCAAGGTCGCCCTCGCCGGCGCGCTGTTCGGTCTGGCGAGCGTCGCGTTCAGCATCGGGGACCACTGGGTGAAGCGGGCGTTCGGGCGGTGGGTGGCCTGGCCGCCCGCCCGACCGCTCCTCGGCGGTGCGATGGTGGTCGCCCTCACCCTGGCCGTCGGCAACCGGCTCTACAACGGCCTGTCGGAGGGCCTGGCCGAGGCGAGCCTCCTCGGGGCCCACGTCCCGACGTGGGCCTTCGCGCTCAAGCTGCTCTTCACGATCGTGACGCTCGGCTCCGGGTTCGTCGGCGGCGAGGTCACCCCGCTCTTCGTGATCGGTGCCACCCTCGGCGCAACGCTCGCGGCACCGCTCGGCGTCCCGCCGGAGCTGCTCGCCGCGCTCGGCTTCGTCGCCGTGTTCGCCGGCGCGTCCAACACGCCGCTGGCGTGCACGATCATGGGCGTCGAGCTGTTCGGCGCCGGGGCGGTACCGTACTTCGCGGTGGCGTGCGTCATGAGCTACGTCTTCTCGGCGCACCAGGGCATCTACCGGACCCAGCGCTCGTCCGGCCCCAAGGTGCCGGGGTGGCAGTGGGCCCGCTGGAGCGGCGGCGGGACGGAGGGGTCCGCCCCGTGACCGTCGCGGCGCGTGCCCGGCCCGTCACGGTCGGGTCCTACGCTCGGGCGATGCCACTCGAGCGCCGAACGGACTACGACTGGGGCACGCTGGTGGAGGCCGACGCGCCGGTCGACCCGTACGAGCTGCTCGACCGCTGGCTGGCCGAGGCCGACGCCGCGGGCGAACCGGAGTTCAACTCGATGGCGCTCGCCACCGTGGCCGACGGGCGGCCCACCGTCCGCAACGTGCTGCTCCGAGGCGTGGACGCGGACGGCCACCTCCGCTTCTTCACCAACCGGGACAGCCGCAAGGGCCTCGAGCTGGCGGCCCAGCCGCACGTCGGCCTGCTGTTCAGCTGGCTCGGGATTCACCGGCAGGTGCGCGTCGACGGCACCGTCACGCCCGCGCCCGACGAGGTGAGCGACGCGTACTTCGCCTCGCGCCCGCGCGACAGCCGGATCGGCGCCTGGGCGAGCGCGCAGTCGACCGTGCTCGCGGACCGGGCCGAGCTCGAGGCGCGGGTGGCCGAGGCCGAGGAGCGGTTCGCCGGCGAGGACGTGCCGCGCCCGCCCAACTGGGGCGGCTACCTCGTCACCCCCGACACGTTCGAGTTCTGGCAGGGCCGGCCGAGCCGGCTGCACGACCGCCTTCGCTACCGCCGCACCGGCGAGGGCGGCTGGGTCCGCGAGCGCCTCGCGCCCTGACGCCTCAGACGTCGAGCGGGCGGCGCTCGCCGTCGGCGCCCTTGATCGACGCGCCGGTCGGCCACACGTGGTCGGACCGCTCGGGGACGTGGACCTGCACGCCGGTGAACACCGCGACGTCCATGTCGCGCCACGCCTCCAGCGCGTCCAGCTCGGTCCAGATCTCGGCCTCGACGGCCAGGGCGGCCCGGTGCGTCAGCTCGATGATCTCGAGCGGGACCGCTCCGGTCTCGTCCTGCACGAAGCGCAGCAGGCGCTGGGCCTCGTGGTCGTCGAGCCCGCTCGGGAGCGTGTCCTCCTCGCCCCGCTTGACCACCTCGAGCAGCGACACCAGCGCCCCGCAGGTCGAGGTGGCGTGGTCCTGGTTGCGACGCAGGCTCTGGCCGACGCCGCCCTCGCGGTCCATGCCGATGTGGGGCATCCCGAACACGAGCAGGTGGCCGCGACCGGCGGTGTCGGGCACGTGCGAGAGGCACGCTCCCCAGCCGGTCCGGCCGAGCGACGGCATGCCGCCGAGGCCGCCGAGCGAGAACGGCCGGTGCCAGCGTTCGGCGACCTGGTCGATCAGGTGCTGGGTCAGCTCGTCGCGGCAGATCGACACGGCGGCGAACGTGGCCTCGGGTCGGAAGTCGTACGGGTCGAGCGCGGTCGCCACGCGGTCGAGGTAGGTGCCGACGGGGACGGCATCGGGGAACGTGGCGCGGAGGTGGGAGAGGACTGGCACGGCGACAGGCTATTCGGGCTCGGAGGCCACGTTGTCAGCGGCCCCCGTCCGGCGCACGAGGGCGACGGCGACGGCGGCGACGATGATGACCGCGGCGGCCGCGGCCAGCCGGCCCCCGCCGATCTCCTCCACGCGGTTCTGGAGCCAGCTCTGCACGTCGCGAGCCGCGTCGACGACGGGCGACGACGAACCCGACCCCAGCTCCTGGATCTCGACCCACGCGTAGTAGCCGACGAACAGACCCGCGAGCACCAGCAGGACGCCCGAGATCGTCTGCATGTGGGGGAGGATCCGCCGGAACGTCGTGACGATCCCGGTCCGGGCGAGCGCGACGGCCATCGTGAGGATGCCGAGCGTCATGCCCATGCCCAGGCCGTAGGCGACGAAGGCGGCGAGGCTCTGGCCGAACGAGCCGTCGAGCGTGACCGAGACGAGCGAGATGAACACGGGGATCGTGCAGCTCAACGACGCCACGGCGTAGGAGATGCCGTAGAGGAACATCGTCACGAGCTCACGCCCGCTGCGGTCGACGTCGACGTGCGGGAGCCGCACGGTCGGCTCGAACCCCCGGATCACCGCGATGCCGAGCACGACCAGGCCGATGCCGATGACGAGCGTGAACCACGGCAGGCGCTGACCCACCGCCGAGCTGATCGACGACCAGGCCAGGCCCATGATCCCGAACACGACCAGGAAGCCCGCCGTCACCGCCGCGGCGACGACCAGCGAGCGCAGCACCGGGCTGCGGCGCACCACCGAGGCGCCGGGTTCGAGCTCCCCGTCGGCGCCGGGCTGCTCCAGCCCGAGGAAGTAGGTCAGGTAGGCGGGCAGCAGCGCGAACCCGCAGGGGTTCACGGTCGCCACCATCCCGGCCGAGAAGGCCAGGGCGAGTCGGGCGCCCACGGCGGACCGCTCCCTCTTCCGCCGCTCAGTCGAGCAGGCCGTGGTCGCGCAGGGTGGCCTCGACCTCGTCCGCCGTCAGCGCGCCGTTGTGGACCTCGGCGATCGTGCCGTCGGCGTCGATGAACACCGTCCGGGGCAGGGCGGTGCCGCCGAACGCCGCGAAGATCTCGGCGCGCGGGTCGCGCCCGTTCGGGTAGGTCACGCCCGTCTGGGCGACCATCTCCCTGCCGGCGGCCTCGGTGTCGGTCACGTCGACGCCGACGACGGCGACGTCGCCGCCGTTGTCGCTCCACACCTGCTGCAGGTCGGGCATCTCCTTGAGGCACGGGGCGCACGTGGAGGACCAGAAGTTGAGGACGACCGGTCGGCCGCCGAACGCGGAGAGGCGCGTGGTGGCGCCGTCGAGGAGCGCGAGCTGCACGTCGGGGGCCGTGTCGCCCACGCCGGCCGGATCGGTGCCGTCGGGCACGACCGAGGCGCCCTCCACGCCCTCGAGCGCCTTCTCGACCCGGACGGCGCCGCTGTCGTCGTCCCGGGTGCCCACCCACAGCACCAGTCCGGCGGCGGCGAGGGCGATCGCCGTGATGACGAGCAGCCCGAACGGTCCGACGGGCAGACCGCGACGGGGGGTCGGGGCCTCGGCGCCGGGGGCGTCGCCGTCGGGAGCCGTCTGCTCGGTCCGCGTCATGGGAGGGGGTCCACCTCGGAAGTGTCGGGCGCCGGCCGCCGCGGAGCGGCCCGCCCGATCGGTGTTCCCGGTGGAGGGGCCGGGGCTGCCGGCCCCTCCACTGTAGTGATCCGGTCCCTCAGCGGTCAGCTCGCGAGCTCGTGCGTCACCGTCCCGCCGGGCCCCCGGATCCGAGAACGGGCCCCGTCGGCGAGGACGGGACGAGGGGGAGATCGAGGTGGTGGAGCGGCGCCCCGGGGGGATCGGGCGCCGCTCCACCGTCATGTCGTCAGGGGGTCGTGGATCACCGCGCCCCGGCGCTGACGAGCCGCCGGTACGCGTCGGGCACGTCCACCTCGGGGAACCGGTCCCCGGGGCGGGGGGTCTTCGGGGGCCGGCCCCGACGCCGCTTGTGCAGGACGATCCTGCCGGCGACGAAGAGGTGGCCACCCCAGATGCCGTACTGCTCGCCGCGCTCGACCGCGGCGTCCAGACATCGGGTGCGGACGGGGCAGGCGAGGCAGATCCGCTTCGCAGCGCTGATCTCGTCGAGGTCGTCGCTGAAGAACAGCGCCGTGTCGAGGTCGCGGCACGCCGCCTGCACCTCCCAGGCAGCCCGGTCGAGGACGCCGTGCGTGACGGCCAGGCCGGTGATCACGTCACCCTCGGGGCGGGTGTCGAGGATGCTCATGTCGGTGCTCCTTGTGCTCGGCGGCGTTGCCGATGTGCTCGGCGGCGTTGCCGGATCCGGTGCCGGCGAACCGGCGGGGGTCTCTCTTGTCGGGAGATCGGGTCGTGTCGGGAGATCGGGTCGTGTCGGGAGATCGGGTCGGTCTGGTCTGCGGGTCGGGGTCGGCGGCGGTGGCGGCGGTCCTGCGGGTCGAGCGGTCGACGTCGGAGGGCCGAAAAGCGGAAGAGCCGCCGGGTGGAGATCCACCCGGCGGCTCTGGAGCCAGTCCCTGCGCTGTCGACCTGTGCGGTCAGTGCGGAGGTGCTCCCCGTCGGGTGGTGGCGGTGGCCGGGATGGCGGCCTCGGCGCCCGGCTTGGTGCCGTACACGTTGGCGATCCCGAAGGCGTTGACCGCCGAGCAGAGATGCAGACGCGCACGCACCACACCGGATCGCCACATGGCGTCCTGCGTGTGGAGGGTCGTCATCTCGGTCATCGATCTGCTCTCGTTCCGTGTGCCGGGACGTCTCGTCGCAGGACGAGGCGCACCGGCGGGTGCGACGAGCGAACCACGCCGCCTCGGGGTGGGTCAAGCGAATACACCGCGAATTCCCGACGACGGTCCGCTGCCGGCGCGCTCACGCCGCCCGCCAGCCGCCAGCCGCCAGCCGCCCGCCACCCGCCGGCGTCAGGCGGGCTCGCTCAGGCGGGGAGGGGTCGGAAGCGGAGGAGCCCGTCGCCGTCGGTCCGGGTCGCCATCCGCCCCTGCACGCGGAGGTGTTCCAGGTGCGCGTAGGTCTCGGACTCGGCCATCGGTCCCCAGGACCGCTCCTGGAACAGGCGACGCGAGTACTGGCGGACCGTGGCGTCGCCGAGCTCCTCGCCGAGCCGCTCGATCTGGGCCAGCCGCTCGACGTGGTGGCCGATGATGTCGTCGACGCGTGCGGCGAGGTCGTCGAAGGGCAGCCCGTGCGCCGGCAGCACGTTCGTCACGCCGGGGAGCGCGGCGACGCGCTGCAGCGCGGCGACGAACTCCGCCAGCGAGTCGTCGCTCGCCGTCATGCCCGAGATGTGCGGCGTGATCGTCGGGAGCACGTGGTCGCCCGACAGGAAGGTGCCGTCGGCCGGGTCGAGCAGGCAGATGTGGTCGCCGGTGTGGCCGGGCGTGTGGATGACCTGCCACTCCCGCCGGCCGAGTCGGATCACGTCGAGGTCGTCGACCCGCACGGTCGGGTCGAGCTGCAGCAGGCCCTGCTTCGACAGGTCGTCCCAGGCCCGCATGGCCTCGAGCTCGCCGGCCCCGGGGCGGAAGCCCTCCTCGCCCCACGGCGTCGCCTCGGGCGGGACCTCGGGCAGCGGCCCGTCGCCGAACAGGACGCTCGCCAGCCGCTCGTTCCGCCCGGGTCGGCGGTGGTCGGGATCGAGGTCGTCGGGCGCCGATCCGTCGGTGATCCCGTCGGTCGCGGCCTCGAGCTCCTCGAGGTCGTCGTCGGGACGGGCGTCGAAGGGCGTGTGGAAGTGCCGGTGGGCGACGACCTCGGCGCCGTGCTCGACGCGGAGGCGGCCGGCGCCGCCGAAGTGGTCGGGGTGCGAGTGCGTGACGAGCACCGTGTGCACCCGCTCGGGTGGGACGCCGATCGACCGGAGGCGCTCCACGAGCACCTCGTTGGTCATCGGGTCGGGCATGCCGGGGTCGACGAGCGCCACGCCCCGCTCGTCCTCGAGGACGTAGCAGTTCACGTGCCCGAGACCCGGGATCATGATCGGCAGCTGGATGCGGGCGATCCCCGGGGCGACCTCGTCGACCTCGTCGCGGGCGGGGAGCCGCTCCTGGCGCACGACCGGCGCTCCCGAGCCGTCCCCTGCGGTGCCGTTCGCCATCAGCCGCCCGCCGGCGCGCCGTCGGCAGCCGGTTCGACCCCCGCCGGGTGGACCTCTGCGGGGTCGGCCCCTGCTGGCGCGCCCTCGGCGACGGGGACGAACACCTTGCCCCGCCAGTAGACGAGCTCTGCGACCGACTCCTTGATGTCGTCCATCGCCCGGTGGGCCGACGACTTCTTCGAGAGGCCGTCGAGCGAGCCGGGGTACCAGCGCCGGGCCAGCTCCTTGATCGTCGACACGTCGATCGACCGGTAGTGGAGGTGCTCCTCGATCTCGGGCAGGTGGACGGCGAGGAAGCGGCGGTCCATCCCGATCGAGTTCCCGCAGAGGGGCACGGTCCGGGGCTCGGGGACGTGCTGGCGGATGAACTCGAGCGTGGCGGCGCCGGCCTCGTCGAGCGTGATCTCCGAGGACCGGATCGCGTCGAGGAGGCCGCTGCGGGTGTGCATGTCGACGACGACGGCGTCCATCTTCGCCAGCTCCTCCTCGCTGGTGCGGACCACCAGGTCGGGGCCCTCGGCGACGATGTTGAGGTCGTCGTCGGTGATGAGCGTGGCGATCTCGACGATCACGTTCGTGGCCGGGTCCAGGCCGGTCATCTCCAGGTCCATCCAGACGAGCACCGTCCCACCCTACGGGGGCCCTGCTCGTCCGACCCACCTGGGGTCCGGCCGGTGGGCCGGACGGGACCCGGTATCGTCGCCGCCGTGCTGGAGGTGCCCGTCGTCCGACTCGATCCCGACCTGGAGCTGCCGCGCTACGCCAAGCCCGGCGACGCCGGTGTCGACCTGGTGGCGGCGGAGGACGTGGTGCTGGCCCCTGGTGGGGGGCGCGGCCTCGTTCCGACGGGCATCGCCGTGGCCATCCCCCGCGGGTACGCGGGGTTCATCCAGCCCCGCAGCGGCCTGGCGCTCAAGCACGGCGTCACCGTGCTGAACACGCCGGGGCTGATCGACGCCGACTACCGCGGCGAGCTGAAGGTCCTGCTGGTCAACACGGACCCGACCGAGGCGTTCACGGTGACACGCGGCGAGCGGGTCGCGCAGCTCGTGGTGCAGGCCGTCGAGCACGTCCGCTTCCTCGAGGTCGACGAGCTCGACGCCACCGACCGCGGCGAGGGCGGCTTCGGCCACACCGGCCGCTGAGCGGGAGATCTGGCCTCTGCGGCCGGGAGCGGGAGATCTGGCCTCTGCGGCTGGGAGCGGGAGATCTGGCCTCAGCGGCCGGGAGTGGGAGATCTGGCCTCAGCGGCCGGGAGCGGAGGCCTGGCCTCAGCGGCGAGGGCCGCGGGAGCTGGCGCGGGTCGACCCACCGGGTCGACCGCCGGCCGGCGACGAGCCGCCGCCCTGCCGGGCACCGCTGCGGTCCGACCGGCCGTTGCCGTCGGCCGCGCCGCCGGCGCGGCGACCGTCCTTGGCGTGGTTGCGCCGGTGGCGGCGACGGCGCGGGGAGTCGGCGGCCTCGTCGCGGTCCCGCTCCTCGGGGCGACGCCCGTCGGACCGCCGGCCGTCGGACCGACGCCCGTCGGCGCGGCCCCGGGCGGCGCGCTCGCGCTCGTCGGTCCGCTCGTCGCGGCGCTCGCCATCGCGAGGGGCGCCGCGACGGCTCTCGTCCCGGCGGGCGCTGGTCCGGCGTTCGCCGTCGCGCTCGCGCCGCGGGCGCTCGTCCCGGGTGCGGGCGTCGCCGCCCGAGCGGCGCGCACCGGCGCGCGATCCGCGCTGGTCGTTGCGTGCCTTCTCCCGGCGGGGTGAGCCCTCGCCGTCGTCGTGGCCGCGGGTCGCCTCGCGCCGCGAGCGGCGATCGGGCGGCGGCGACGCGGCGGGCCGGTCGGCGCGCGGCGCCGGCTCGCCCAGCGAGGCGAGGTCGACCGCGGTCAGGCCGCGCGGGAGGTCGAGGGCCTTCTGCAGGCCCTTCACCATGGAGGCCTTCTCGGGGATGATCAGGCTCACGACCACGCCGCGGGCCCCGGCCCGGGCCGTGCGGCCGGAGCGGTGCACGTAGTCCTTGGGGTCCTCGGGCGGATCGAAGTGGATGACCGCGGCCACGTCGTCGACGTGGATGCCCCGCGCCGCCACGTCGGTGGCGACGAGCGCGGCGGCCCGGCCGGCGCGGAAGTCCTCGAGCGCGCGGTCGCGCTGGTTCTGGGAGCGGTCGCCGTGGATGGCGGCGGCGGTCACGCCGGCCGAGGTGAGCTGCTTGGCCACGCGCTCCGCGCCCCGCTTGGTGCGGCAGAACACGACGGTCGGGCCCATCCGGTCGACGACCTGCGCCGCGGTCGCGACGCGCTGGGTGCGGTCGACCGACCAGAAGTGGTGCTCCAGGTCGGGCAGCTCCTCCTCGGGCACCTCGAGCTCGTGCAGGACCGGATCGTGCTGGTAGTTGCGGACCAGCACGTCGATGTCGCCGTCGAGCGTGGCGGAGAACAGCACGGTCTGGCGGTCGTCGCGGCACAGGTCGAGCAGCTTGCGGACCTGGGGCAGGAACCCCATGTCGGCCATGCGGTCGGCCTCGTCGAGCACGACGACCTCGACGTCGTCGAGCCGGACCATGCGCTGCTGGATCAGGTCGGCGAGCCGGCCCGGGCACGCGACGGCGATGTCGACACCGCGCTCGAGCGCCTTCTGGTTGCGGGGGATCGGCACGCCGCCGAAGAAGGCGGCGACCCGCGGGCCCTTGCGCCCGGCGAGCAGCTGGAGCTCGTCGGCCACCTGGGTGGCCAGCTCCCGCGTGGGGACGAGCACGAGGCGGCGCGGCCGCCGGGCCTCGGCGCGGGGGCAGCCCATGACGAGCGGGATGCCGAAGGCCAGGGTCTTGCCCGAGCCGGTCGGGGCCTTGCCCGACACGTCGCGCCCGGCGAGTGTGTCGGCGAGGGTGAGGGACTGGATCGGGAAGGGGGCGTCGATGCCGCGCTCGGCGAGCGAGGCGACCATCGGTGCGGGCACGCCGAGGTCGGCGAAGGTGGTGTTCACTGTCGTTCCTGTTCTGGTGCCCGCGTGACGTGCGGGCGCATCGGGGCACGCGCCGCGCTCGGCGGGGTGCGATGGGGGGTCTCAGGTGGTGTCTCGCCCGTATGCAGTTGGCGTCACGACACCTGCGACCGGCGAACGCTCACGGTCCTGCGGGACCCCTCGGCCCTGGAGCCAGGTCCTGGGACCGGGCCGTTGGGAGGGTCGGCGCCCGCTCGCTGTGGCGGGGCCTGACGTGTGGCGTGACGACCACGGTACCAGGTCGGGCCCGGTCCGACCCGTTCCGGGCTGGGCCGGTGCTCAGCCCGCAGCGCTGAGGGGGTGCAGCACGTCGACGTACATGCTGGTCGCGCCGAGCGCGAGCAGCGCCACGACGACGACGGCGGCCGCGACCCGGAACCGGTTCGGGTCCAGGCGGTAGCGGGGTCGCCGACGGACCGTCGCGATCGCGCCTTCTGTCACGACGATCGCCGCGTGGCCGCCGTCGAGCGGCAGCAGCGGCAGCAGGTTGAACACCGCGATGCTCGTCGAGAACAGGCCGGCGAGGAGCAGCAGCCGGCTCGGGTGCTGGTCGAGCAGGCCGTCGGTCAGCTGGGCCCCGCCGACGGCGCTCACCATGCGCTGCTCGGGCACCTCGCCGTCGGCCACCGAGCGGCTGTAGTCGGCGGCGCCGGTCACGAGGTCGCCGAGGCTCGTGACGGTGTCCCGAGAGACCTCCCACATGAGGGAGCCGGACCCGGTCGCGGCGCGGACCGGGCCGACGTCGATGTCGGGCGCCCACATCGCGTAGGTCCAGAACAGCAGCAGCGCGACGAGGAAGTTCACGCCGACGCCGGCGAGGATCACGGCCAGGCGCCGGGGCCGGGTCGCCGCCCGGTAGGTGTAGGGCTCGAGCGAGGCCTCGACCTCCTCGGAGGGGCCCATCCCCGGGATCTTGACGTAGCCGCCGAGGATGACGGCCTTCACGCCCCACCGGAGCCCGGAACGCGACGTCCGGCTCCACACGGTCGGGCCGAAGCCGAGGAAGTACTCGGTGGGGCGCATGCCGCACCGGCGCGCCACCACGAGGTGGCCGACCTCGTGGACGAGGATCAGCGCGACGAGGATGCCGAGGAACACGGCGGCGCCGGGGAGCCACCAGGTGAGCGCGGCGACGACGGCGACCAGCAGCGCGGCCCGCAGCGGGTGCCACTCGGACCGGCGGCCCTCGGCGTCGCCGGCGCGGCGCCAGCGGACGGCGAGCCGGCGGGGGAGGGGATCGTGTCGCAGGACCTCGACCTCGGGTCGCGCCGGACCCGGAGCGACCTCGGTCCCGGACGGCGCCGTGGACGTCGCCTCCGCACCGTGGGTGTCGGTCCCGTCCGTCCGGTGATCGCTCCCCAGCTGCATCAGAACGGAAGGTACCGACCGGATGGCCCATGCGGAAACCGGATCGCAGGGCAGAACCACCCAGCTCGACCGCCCGCTCGCACCCTCTCGGCTCCCGTCGGCGCGTCCGGCGCGCCACCGGTCACGGACCGCGTCCGGATCAGGCGCGATCGGCGACCGCGAGGTGCCGGCCGTCGGGGACGAGCTCGACGCGGCGCGGGCCGTCGGGCTCGTCGGTCCACACGATCAGGTGCGGTTCGCGCTCCACCGGATCCCACTCGACCACGCTGATCGCCCGCTCGAGCAGCCCGGTCCCCGAGTTGGCGTACCGGACGGGGTGCCCGGCGGCGTCGACCGGTCGCAGCATCGGCAGGTGCGTGTGGCCGAACACGAGCCACGGCCAGCCCCCGTCGGGCGCCCCGCCCTCGGCGGCGACCGCGTCGAGGTGGGCGAACAGGCGCTGCTCGTCGAGCGAGTCGAACCGCCGGTTGCCGCCGAAGCGCGGGTCGAGGGTGATGAGGCGGTTCCGGCCCCGCCCGGTCAGCAGCCGACCGAGGCCCTCCTCGTCGGGGAGGCCGTCGACGGAGTCGCCGAGCCCAGGGATGTCGTCGAACGCCGTGGCCAGCCACGTGATCGCCTGGCCGAGGAAGGCGGTGCCCGGGCCGTTCCACGCGTCGGTGAGGTGGCCGTGGGCCACGAACGCGTCCACGCCGGCGAGGCCGTCGGCGTCGGGACCCTCCGGCGCCGCCAGGCTCTCGGGCCGGGTCAGCAGGACGGTGTCGGCGACGTCGGTGCCGGGCAGGTGGGACCGGAGGTGGTCGACCAGGTGCTCGTCGGCGTACACGTCGTCGTGGTTGCCCATCGTGCGGTGGTAGCGGCCCTCTGCGGAGAAGCCCTCGCGCAGCAGCCGGTAGGTCGCGGCGTTGTTGGCGACGATGCGGTCGAGGTGCTCGGTGAGCAGCTCGCGGCGGGGCACGTCGGCGGCGCGGCCACCCACGCCGCCGGTGATCCGGGCGACGTCGTACACCGCCCCCCAGGTCGAGCCGCCGACCATCCAGAAGTCCTCGACGTCGCCGTTCTCGAGGAGGTCCCAGCCCTCGGCCGCGTACCGGGTGAGCACGCGCAGGGTGAGCTCCTTGGTCCGCTGGCGCGCCGGCCAGTCGAGCCGGCCGGGGATGCACCGGTGGAGGTCCGACGTGATGACGATCCGGCGGTCCGACGCCAGACGCCGGCGGCGCGGCGCGGGCAGCGGCGTGTCGCGTCCCTCGGCCAGCGCCCGCAGGTGGTCGTCGAACAGCGCGATCCGCTCGAGCGCGACCCGCTGCGCCCTCCGGCTGGCGACGGCCATCGCCGGGATGCTGAGCGGCGCGCCGAGCACCGTGAACGTGGCCTTGGCGAGCGCCCACGACGACGCGGTCAGCCCCGCAGGCGGCGGACCGGGTCGGGGTTCGGCGCCGAGCGAGCGGACGTGGTCGGCCTCGTCGGCCCACCGGCTGGCCCGGTCGAGCGTCTCGTCCCACCGCGGCAGCCGCGGCGGTCCCGGCAGGGACGGGCGTGGGAGCCGCGGGATCGGCAGCGCCGGGAGCGGCAGGCCGGACCGGCGCGGGAGGGGGAGTCGCAAGTGCCCAGCTTGCCACCGGCCGGCACGGAGGCGTCACCCGCCCGGGCGACCACCTACGCTGCGGTTCCGCGACGGAGCGACCGGGCCCGGCCGGCCGGCGACGGAGGGACGGGGGCGCATGACGACGAACGAACGGGCACCCGAGGGCGACCGCACGTACGGCGCCGTGGCCGCCCGCCTCGAGATGCCGCTCGTCGAGGCGATGGAGACCCAGCGGGCGGTGCGCAAGGTCCTCCCCGACCCGGTCGACGACGACATCGTGCTGCGCTGCATAGAGCTCGGGCTGAAGGCGCCCACCGGGTCCAACGGCCAGAACTGGCAGTTCGTCGTCGTCAAGGACCGCGAGCTGCTCGCCACCTTCGCCCAGCGGTACCGCCAGGCGTGGAGGCTCTACGGCGGGCTCGGCGAGCGGGTCGTGAAGGACGACCCGGCCATGCAGCGCGTGCTCGGCGCGGTCGCGTGGCAGGTCGAGCACTTCGAGGAGATCCCCGTCGTCGTGGTCGCCTGCCTCGAGGGCGTGCAGCGGTTCGCTCCCGTCCCCGCACTCGCCGCGAGCAGCCACTACGGCTCGATCTACCCGAGCGTGCAGAACCTCCTGCTGGCGGCGCGGGCCATGGGCCTCGGGGCGTCGCTGATCACGCTGCCGCTCTGGAGCGTGACGCTGTCGCGGCGGACGCTCGGCCTCCCGATGACGGTGCAGCCGGTGTGCATGGTGCCGCTGGGGTGGCCGCGAGGCCGCTACGGGCCGACGACCCGGAAGCCGGTCGGTGACGTGGTGCACCTCGACCGCTTCGGCACCCGACCCTGGCGCGGTCGCTCCATCGGCCGGCCCGACGACGACCGATCCCCCGAACCGGAGGTGCGCGCGTGACCAGCCTGCAGGGCCAACCCATGCCGTCGGTGGTCGAGGCCGCCGACGCCATCAGGGAGGGGCGGCAGTCGTCGCTTGAGCTGGTCGAGGAGTGCCTCGCCCGCATCGCGGCGCACGACGAGGCGCTGAACTCGTTCGTGCACCTCGACCCGGACGGTGCCCGCCGGGCCGCCGAGGCCGTCGACGAGCGCGTCGCCGCCGGCGAGGCGGACCTGCTCGGCCCGCTCGCCGGCGTGCCGTTCGGCGTGAAGGACCTCGAGGACTGCCAGGGCATGCCCACCAGCCACGGGTCGCTGCTGTACAAGGGCGGCCCGCCGATGCCCGCCGACTCCGAGCACGTGGCCCGGCTGCGCGCCGCGGGCGCGATCCCGATCGGCAAGACCGCCGCCCCCGAGTTCGGGACGATCCAGTACACGTACACGAAGGCGTGGGGCGCCACGCGGAACCCGTGGGACACCGAGCGAACGCCCGGCGGGTCGAGCGGCGGTACCGCCGCGGCCGTGGCGGCCGGGTTGATCCCGTTCGGCACGGCGTCCGACGGCGGGGGCTCCACCCGCATCCCGGCCGGCTTCTCCGGGCTCGTCGGGCTCAAGCCGAGCCACGGTCGCATCCCTCACCCCGACGAGGACCCGTCCGAGACCGCCTGCTACGGCGCGCTGACCACGACCGTGGCCGACAGCGCCCGCCACCTCGACATCACCGCCGGCCCCCACGACACCGACCGCCTGTCGCTGCCGCCGCCGACCATGCGCTACGAGGACGCGATCGAGACGCTCGACGTGTCCGGGCTCAAGGTCGGGTGGTCCTCGACGCTCGGCTTCGCGCCCGTCGACCCCGAGGTCGAGGAGATCTCCCACGCCGCCGCGCTCGACGCGGCCCGGGCGGCCGGGGTGGATCTGATCGACGTGGACGTCCACCTCACCGACCCGGTCGCGACCTGGCTGTCGGCGGGCGCGATGTCGCTGTGGCTGGGCATCCAGGAGCACGAGCACTGGCCGGAGCGCGCCGACGACCTCACGCCGTTCGTGCGGATGGCGCTCGAGGCCACCTACGACCGCCCGTTGCGCACGCTCGTCAACGGCTACCGCCGCCGCCTCCAGCTCCAGCAGGACATGGCGACGCTGTTCAGCGAGATCGACGTCCTGATGACGCCGACGACCGCCGTGCCGGCGTTCCCGGCGAAGGGTCCGTCGCCCGCGCAGATCGGCGGCGTCGACGTGAACCCCGCGATGAGCGTCCCGTTCACGATGCTCGCCAACCTCTGCTGGAACCCGGCCGTCTCGGTCCCGGCCGGCCTGAGCAGCGACGGCCTCCCGATCGGCCTGCAGGTCATGGGGCGGCGGCACTTCGACGAGGTGCCCCTGCGGTTCGCCCGGCTGCTCGAGGTCGAGCGGCCCTGGCCGCTGCACGCCCCCGGCTACCTCTGAACCGCCGACCCCCGGAAGGCAGACCCCCGAGCGTCATGCACCTCGTCGTCTACACCGACGCCGCCGAGCGCGGCGGCGCCGAGTCCTCCATGGGGATGTTCATCGAGCGGTTCCGACCCGACATCCGGGTCACCGTCGTCGGCCCCCACGAGCAGGTGATCCGGTGGCTGGCCGGCCGCCGCCCCGGGTCCCGGTACATGGTCCTCGACGAGATCCACGACCGCAGCGACGTGCGGGCGATGGTGCAGCACCGGCGGGCGCTCCGCTGGTTGCAGCCCGACCTCGTCCACTTCAACCTGTCGACCATGTCGTCGTGCCAGTGGGCGCTCGCCGCCGCGCTGACGATCCCGGGCCTCCCGGTCGTCGTCCTGGAGCACTCGCCGGTCGGGACGTGGTCGTCGCTGTCGAACCGGCTGAAGCGGATCACCTCCGCACGCGCCGACGCGCACGTCGCGGTCGGCCACCGCGCCGCCCGCATCATCGAGGAGCTCGGCGAGCTGCCCGAGGGCTCGATGCGGGTCATCCACTCCGGCGTGCCGATCGTCGAGCTCCACCCGCCGGCCCGGACCTCCGACGACTTCACCGTCGGCATGCTGTCGCGCCACGACCCGGTCAAGGGCATCGACCTCGCCATCCGCGCCGTCGACCGGCTCGGTCCGGGTTCGCGGCTGGTCGTCGTCGGCGACGGGTCGGAGCGCCCGGCGCTCGAGGCGCTGGTCGACGAGCTCGGCGTCGGCGACCGCGTCGAGCTGCGGGGCTGGGACGACCACGCCCGCGACGTGCTGCCCACCTTCGACGTGTACCTGCTGCCGTCGCGGCTCGAGGCGTTCCCTGTCACGGTCATGGAGGCGATGCAGGCCGGCGTCCCTGTCGTGGCCACCGACGTCGGCAGCGTGCGCGAGGCGGTCGACGACGGCGAGACCGGGCTGGTCGTGCCGGTCGAGGACCTCGACGCCATCGTCGACGCGCTGGCGCTCCTGCGGGACGATCCGGCTCGCCGCACCGCGATGGGGGAGCGGGCCCGGGAGGTCGGGCTCGAGCGCTTCGACGCGGACGCGGCGGTCCAGTCGTGGGAGGCCCTCTACGACGAGGTCATCGCCGCCCGGCGTCGCTGAGCGGTCGAGTCCACGCCGATGTCGGGCACCACCGACCGACCAGCGGTCCGTGGCGCCCGAGTTCGAGGGAGGGCCGGTCAGGGCACCTCGACGGTGGTCGTGCCGGGGGCGACCTCCTCGTCGTCGCCGGGCGTCGAGGTCGGGCAGCCGTCACCGACGCCGAGGACGCCGGTCACCTCGGCCACGTAGGTCCCTGGTTCGAGCCCCTGCGGCAGCGTGAACCGGAACGTGTGGTGGACCGCTCCAGGCACCGTCGTCGGCACGGTGGCCCCGGGTTCCGGACGCTCGACCGAGGCGGAGCACCCGATCTCCGCCTCGATGATCTGCAGCGACGCCTCGGTCAGGGCATCGCCCTCGGCCGGGTTCCAGCACGCCGAGCCCTCAGCCTTCGCGACCATGGCAGGACCTTCGCCCTGCAACCGGACGTGTGCGCACGCCTTCGTCGTCGAGGCGATGCCCACCACCGGGTCGTCGACGTCCACCTCGACCGCGCCGCCCACGTCCGTCGCGGCGACGGTCAACTCGTCCTGGGGCAGCGTCGTCGTGGCCTCCGTCGTGCTCGACGCCACCGGGCTGTCGTCGTCGGACGTCCCGCCCGAGAGCGCGAACACGCCGGCCAGCACGACCAGCACCACCACGGCGGCGATGCCGCCCGTCACGAGTCCCTTGGTCATGCGGTCCCTCCGCTGCAGTCGGGCGCCGCGGTCGACCACGGCCTGGAAACGCTCGTCGGGGCGGGACGGCGGCGGGAAGTGGCCCGTCGACGGCATCAGTCGGCCCTCGCGGCGATCTCGTCCAGCTCCGCCATGTGGTCCCTGAGCCGCCCGCTGGCACGCGACAGGTGCGTCTTGACCGAGCCGGTCGACATCCCGAGGGACGTCGCGACCTGGTCCTCGCTGAGGTCGACGAGGTAGCGCATCACGACCACCTCCTGCTGGCGGTTGGAGAGCTTGTGGACCGCACGGGCCAGGTCGACCCGCAGCACGGCGTCGTCGTCGGGGCGATCCGACGCGACGTGCTCGGTCCGTGGCTCCGGCCCGGTCCGCCGCTCCCGTCGCACGTGGTCGATCGCCAGGTTGCCGACGACGCGGAGCAGCCACGCATCCGGGTTCGGGTGCGAGCGCACCTGGCCCCACCGGGCGTAGGCACGGGCCAGCGCCTCGGCGCTGAGGTCCTCGGCGACCGCCTCGTTCCCGATGAGACGGCGAGCGGTCCGGAGGGCGCGGTCGTGCATGCGCTCGTAGAACGCACGGAACTCCTCGTCACGCACCGGCACCGGCAACACACCCTCCTACGACGTTGGACGGTACTGAACGGTTGACAGCCGATGGGACAAGTCCGCTCGACCCGGGAGGATCCACCCATCACCCTCGCGGGCTGAGAGGGTGGCGGCGGCGGGTGGAGAGATCCACCCATGGCCCGGGCTCGGGCCTGCGCAGGTCCGGTGAGCCAGACCTCCTGCTGGTGCGGGCTGTGCTGCGCGCACGGGTCAGCGGCGGGTGGACAGATCCACCCATGGCCCGGGATCGGGCCTGCGCAGGTCCGGTTAGCCTGACCCCCGTGTCTGCCGTGGACGCCCTCTTCTGGGCCGCCTGCCTGGTGCTGGTCGTGGCCGGTGCGTCAAAGCTCGCTGCGCCCGAGCAGGTCGCCGGGACGCTGGCCTCGCTCGGCCTCGCCCGACCGGCCGCCCCCGGCCGGATCCGCGGCATCGGGACGGCCCGGACGATCGGTGCGGTCGAGGTGGCCCTCGGCATCGGCGCCCTCGTGATCGGGGGTGCGATCCTCGCCCTCGGCGTCGCCGCCGCCTACCTGGCCTTCGCCGTCGTCGTGGTGCTGGCCCGGCGCCGTGGGCTCGAGTCCTGCGGCTGCTTCGGCGCTCGGAGCGCGCCGCCCAGCTGGGTGCACGTCGCCGTCAACGTCGGCTCGGCGATCGTCGCGATCGTCGCGGCCGTGCTCGACGGGGGACCGGTCCCGGCGGCCGACGGCCTGGCGGAGCTGGGCGGGACGGGCGTGGTGGTGGCGGCCCTGGTGCTGCTGACCGCCCTGCTCGTGGTGGTGCTGGACACGACCGTGGCGGACGTGGTCGAGGCCACGCGGGCGCTGCGGGATCAGGAACGAGCGGCGGAGGCAGCATGACGGCGACGGACGTCCCGATCACCCGGGACCCGATGAACGTGCTCGGCGGGCCGACGGGGGTCGCGACGCTCGACGCCCCGCCCGCCAGCGACGCCGGCCACGCCGACCCCGCGCCCGGGGCGCGGCGCCGGCGCCGAAGCCTGGCGGAGCGGGTGTCGTCGTTCCTGGAGCGGCGGGTCGACCGCCGGGGCGTCCTGCGCAAGGGCGCGATGGCGGGCACCGCGCTCGCCGTGGCGCCGGCGACGTTCGCGCTCCGTCCGGGCAGCGCGTACGCCGCGGTCTGCGCCCGCAACGCGCTCTGCAACGACGGCTACACCGAGTTCTGCTGCACGATCACCGGCGCCAACCGCTGCCCACCGGGCACCGCGCTGGGCGGCTGGTGGAAGGTCGACGGATCGAACTTCTGCGGTGGCGGACCCCGGTACTACATGGACTGCAACGCCGGCTGCGGCGGTTGCGGCTGCGGCGCCAACGGCATCTGCCCGGGCAGCTGCTCCGGGACGCCGTGCGGCTGCGCGAACGGCGACTGCAACAACCGCAAGGCCGGCTGCACCGGCTTCCGGTACGGCCAGTGCAACCAGGGCATCCGCTGCCTCGGGCCGATCGTGTGCCGCGTCGTCACGTGCACCGAGCCGTGGCGGATCGACGGCACGTGCACGACCGCGGCCCGGACCGACAACGCGACCCGCTACCACTCGCGCCCCTGCCTCGAGGTCGACGCCATCGGCCAGGTCGACTCCTGCACGGTCGTGCCCGGCGGCGTGCGCGTCACCGGCTGGGCCATCGACCCGAGCGCCGTCGGCGTGCCGATCAGCGTGAACGTCTACGACTGCCTGCGCCCGCAGGCGACCGTCCTCGCCAACATCTGGCGGGAGGACGTCGCCATCGGGTACCCGGGTCAGGGTCCGTTCCACGGCTTCGACGTCTTCTACCGGTTGTGCCCGGGCGACCGCCTGGTGTCGGTCGCGGCCAACGACACGTCGGGTCGCGGGTCGAACTGGATCTTCCACCAGATGGTGACGATCAACCCGAACGCCTCCGGCCACTTCGACCAGGTGGAGGGCGGCGTCGGCAGCATCCGGGCCAGCGGCTTCGTGATCGGCGCCGACGGCGGTCAGCTGCCCGTCGACATCTACGAGGACGGTCGCTTCATCACCAGGGTCGTGGCGAACCTCAGCCGCCCCGACCTGGGTGCGGCGTACCCGCACCTCCACGGCCACTACGGCTTCGACATCGGCTGGCCCGCCGGCCCCGGCAACCACAACGTGTGCATCATCGCCCGCAGCCCCGGCGGCGACCGCGACGTCGACCTCGGCTGCCGCCCGGTCACGGTGGCCGCCGACCCGGCCGGTGCTGTCGAGTCGGTCACGTCGCCCGGGTCGGGCTCGCTGCGCATCATCGGCTGGGCCCGCGACGTCGACACCGCCTCGCCGATCCAGGTGCGCGTCACCGTCGACGGCGCCGACCGCGGCACCTTCACCGCCAACCGCTCTCGCGGCGACGGGTGGAACGGCTACGGCTTCGACATCACGCTCACCGGCATCAGCCCGGGCGCCCGCAACGTCTGCGTGACGGCGCTCAACGCCGGCGCCGGCTCGAACGTCTCGCTCGGCTGCACGACCACCGGCGTGGCCGCGGTGGTGGCCGGCCAGGTCATGGCCCTCGAGGCGGCGGGCGACGGCGTGCGCGTCGCGACGACCGGCGTCGAGCGGACCGACGGCGTCCCCGCCAACGTGCGGGTGCTCGTCGACGGCCAGTTCCGCGCCTCGCTGCGCGCAGGTCCCGACGGCATCGACGAGGTCCTGTCGCTGCCGCCGGGCGACCACGAGGTGGTGGTTACCGCCACCGTCGACGGCCCGCGCACGATCCCGCCGGTGCTGGCCAGCGCCCGGGTGTCGGTGCCCGAGCCGGCCGGCGCCGTGGCCGCCGCCCCCGCGGGCAGCGCCGCCGACGCGGAGGTGGGCCCGTGACCGTCGCCGTCGTCCTGCTCGGCGTGGTCGTCGCGCTGCTCGCCGTCCTCGTCGTGAGCCTCCTGCGCAGCCACGCGGAGATCCTCCGCGCCCTCCACGACCTGGGCGTCGACCTCGACCCGGCCAACCCCGCCGATGCGGCCCGCGCCACGAGGGCCGCCCGCGCCGCCGCCCCGGCGTCGACGGCGTCGGCCGCCGCCGCCGCGGCGCCGATCGAGGTGCCGCCCGGTGAGCTCGTCACCCAGGAGGGCGTGCCCGCCCCCGGCGAGCTGCTCGGCATGGGGGCGTTCGACCTCGTCGGCACGGACCCCTCGGGTGACGCCGTGGCCATCGGGGTGCTCGGCGGGACGCACCGCACGCTCCTCGCCTTCCTCACCACCGGGTGCACGACCTGCCACCAGTTCTGGTCGGCCTTCGCCGAGGGCGTCGAGCTGCCCGCCCCCGACATCCGCCTGGTCGTCGTCACGCAGGGCCACGAGTCCGAGTCGCCCGCCCGCGTCGCCGAGCTGGCACCCCCGGGGGTCGACGTCGTCCTGTCGTCGGACGCCTGGGAGGACTACGGGGTCCCGGTGGCGCCGTACTTCGCGCTGGTCGACGGCGACGAGGTCGTCGGCGAGGGCGCGGCCGCGTCGTGGCCGCAGGTGGTCGACCTGCTGGGTCGGTCGCTCGCCGACACGGGCCGGGCGCTGGGCGCCCCCGGCGGCTCGCCGTCGCGCCGGGCGTTCCTGACCGGCCGCGACCGGGCCGAGCGGGTCGACGCCGAGCTGGCGGCGGCCGGGATCCGACCCGGTGACCCCCGCCTCTACGAACCGGTCGTCGACGTCGACGCCGAGGAGGGCCGATGAGCGCCACGAGGGTCGCGCCGGCCCGCACGTTGACCGCGCACGGGATGTCGGTGACGGTGCCGGCGGGGTGGGACGGATCGATCCGCCGCGCCGCGGGCGATCCCAGCGACACGCCGGCGGCCGACGTCGGTCCGATGGGCACCACCAACCCGGTGCTGCACGTGGCGAGCTTCCCGCTGCCGGCCGTCCGCGGCGACTACGGCGGCGGCGCGGTCGAGGAGATGGGCCCGCACGACATCTTCATCGCGCTCGTGGAGTTCGATCCCGAGGCCGGCGCGACGCCGCTGTTCTCGAGCGTCGGCATCCATCGGCCGCTCCGCGCGTCCGACTTCGACCGGGCGACGATGCACCGCCCGCTGCTCGGGGCGAGCGGGCACCAGCAGTTCTTCCACGTGCACGGCCGGGCGTTCGCGCTCTACGTCGCGCTCGGCTCGCACCGGCTGCGCGGCGTGTCCGCGCCGCGGGCCGACCGGGTCCTGGCGACGCTGTCGATCACCCGTCGGTGAGCGGCCCGTGGTGAGCCACCCCGCGCCGGCCGAGCCCGTCCAGACGGTGCTGGTGGTCGCCAAGTCGCACCTCGACGTCGGCTTCACCGACCTCGCGGCGGCGGTGCGCGAGCGCTGGCTGAAGGAGCACCTGCCGCGGGCCATGTCGGTGGCGCGCCGGCTGCGCGAGCGCGGCGACGGTCCCCGCCTGACGTGGACCGCAGGCTCCTGGATCGTGAACGAGGCGCTCGAGGAGCCCGACCGGGAGCTGCGGCTGTCGGTCGAGGCCGCGATCGAGGCCGGCGACCTGGCCTGGCACGCGCTGCCGTTCACGACCCACACCGAGGTGGCCGACCGCTCGCTCCTGGCGCACGGCCTGAGCATCTCCGCACGGCTGGACCAGTGGTTCGAGCGCCGCACCCGCGCCGCCAAGCTGACCGACGTGCCGGGCCACACCCGGGCGCTCGTGTCGATCCTGGCCGACGCCGGCGTGGACCTGCTCCACGTCGGCATCAACCCGGCCGCGCCGGCGCCCGACGTGCCGACGACGTTCCGCTGGCGCGACCCGGCGGCGCCGGCCGGGTCGTGGACCGCGACGGGCGAGCCACCCGAGGTCACCGTCGTCCAGCAGCCGGGCGCGTACGGCGCGCTGCAGGTGCTGCCGGGCACCGGGACCGCGGTCGACCTCTGGATGACCGGCGACAACGACGGTCCGCCGAGCCTCGAGGCGGTGGTCCGGCACTGGGACGAGCTGCGCCTGGCCCACCCGGGTGCCGAGATCCGCGCCGCCACGCTCGACGACGTCGCGGACGTGCTGCGGCTGGTCGCCGGGGCCCTGCCGGTCGTCACGGCCGAGATCGGCGACACCTGGATCCATGGCGTGGCGTCGGACCCGTCCAAGACCGCGGCGTTCCGCGAGACCTGCCGCCGCCGACGGGCGTGGATCGCGGACGGCCGCGTGGCCGACGACGACCCGGCGCTGTGGCGAGCGTCGACGGAGCTCCTCCTCGTGGCCGAGCACACGTGGGGGCTGGACCAGAAGGCGCACTGGCCCGACACCGAGCACTGGTCCGAGACGCAGCTGGCCTCGGTGCGGCCACGCCAGGCGACACGCCGGTTCGAGTGGAGCTGGAGCGAGCAGCGGACCTACCTCGACCGGTTCCGAGAGGTGCTCGAGCGCGCGGGGCGCAGCGACCTGGCCGAGGACGCCAAGGCGGGGATGCTGCAGACCGGCGCGGCCCCCGTGTCGGTCGAGGGCCTGGTCGCGCTCCACCGACCCGAGGACGGCGGACCGATCCGCACCTCGCTGGGACCGGTCGAGGTGGCCGTCGACCCGCACGACGGCGCGCTGGTCGGCCTGCGCGTGCCGAGAGCGGACGGTCCGGCGGAGCTGGTCGGGGGTGGCCAGGCGCTCGGCCGGCTCGGCCACCGGACGTACGACGCCGAGGACTACCGGCGGTGGTTCCAGACCTACAACGCCGGGACCCTGCCGCAGGACCGTGACTGGGCCCTGTGGGACAACACCAAGCCCGGGCTCGAGCACAGCGGCGCCCGCTCGGCCTGGTACGCCCCCGACCTCGTCGGGGCGTGGTCCGGTCGCCGCGAGGCGGACGCTGAGCGGCCCGGTGCCGAGGTGCTCCTGCTCGAGCTCGCGTTCTCCGAGGAGGTGCGGGCGACGAGCGCGGCGCCGCACTGGGTCGTCCTGGGCTACGAGCTGGTGGACGGCCGGCCGGACGAGCTCGCGTGCTCGCTGCAGTGGGTGGGCAAGCCGGCGGCACGCTGGGCGGAGTCGACGTGGTGGTCGTTCGTGCCCACGGTGCCCGATCCGCAGGCGTGGACGATGGTCAAGCTCGGCGAGCAGGTGTCGCCGCTCGACGTCGTGTCGCGCGGGGCTCGGACGCTGCACGCGGTGGAGTCGGTCCGGCACCCTTCGGGGGTCCGCATGGAGCTGCCCGACGCCCCGCTCGTCGCGCCGGGTTCCCCGTCGCTCCTCCGTTTCGACGATCGGCTGCCCGACCTGGCCGGCGGATGGCACGTGTGCCTGTACGACAACGTGTGGGGCACGAACTTCCCGATGTGGTGCCCGGGCGACGCCCGCTTCCGGCTCACCCTCGGCTGGTGACGCTCGGCTGGTGAGGTCCGGGCCGGTCGTTCAGACTGGTCCGATGCCCTCGACGAGGTCCGGCCCCGCCACGCGCCGCAGGCGACGGCGATCGCTGGCGGTCGTCGGCGCAGCGGTGGTGCTGGCGGTGCTGGCATCGGCCGGCTGCGGCGACGACGCCGCCTCCGACGACGGCGCGTCGGCGGCGGGTGACGAGCACAAGATCACGGTGGCCGGCGACTCGATCTCGGTCGGGCTCGGCACGCAGCTCCGCGAGGTGGTCGCCGACGCGGAGGGCGGCGACCGCGCGGTCGTCAAGGTGATCGGGGAGTCCGGGACCGGACTGGCCCGACCCGACAAGTTCGACTGGCCCTCACGGATCGACGAGCTGGCGCGGGACTTCCCGCCCGACGTGCTCGTCTTCTCGGTCGGGTCGAACGACGCCCAGGACCTCACCGATGCCGATGGCGACGTGGTGGTCACGATGTCCGAGGACGCCGCGTGGGACGAGGAGTACTCCCGCCGGCTGGCCGAGGTGTTCGACGCCGTCCGACCGGCCGACGGCGAGGAACCCCGGACGAGGGTGGTCTGGGTCGGCCACGTGCGCACCGAGGAGGACGCGGTGGCCGACACCAACCGCCGGGTGCACCGCCTCGCGACCGAGGTCGCCGCCGACCGCCCGTGGGTCGAGGTGCGGGACCTGACCGAGCTGCTCGGGGTGGGCGAGGCGACAGCGACCCGGTGCCTCGTCGAGGACGGTCTGCACCTCACCGGCGACTGCCTCACCGAGGCCGGCCAGGGCCTCCTGCCCGATCTCCTGCCGTCCTGAGGACCGTTCAGCCGTCACGTCCCCGATCGCTCGGGAACAACTCGACGCCGCCGGGCTGTTGGGACCACGGATGAGCGACATCGAGTTCTTCTTCGACCCCGTGTGCCCCTTCGCCTGGCTGACGAGCCGTTGGGCGACCGAGGTGGCGGAGCAGTCCGACCTCTCGATCGAGTGGCGGTTCATCTCGCTCCTGTACCTCAACGAGGAGAAGGAGGTCCCCGAGCAGTTCCGCCAGGGCCACCGCTTCGGCCTCGGCCTGCTCCGGATCGCCGCCGCGGTGCGCGAGGAGCACGGCAACGACGGCGTCGCCGCCGTGTACACCGCCTTGGGCGACAAGCTGCACACCGAGGGCGGCAGCGCCAAGCTGTTCGGCGGCGAGGACGTCGGCGCCCTGGTCGTCGACGCGCTGGCGGCGGCCCGGCTCCCCGCCTCGTTCGCCGGTGCCGCCGAGGACCCGAGCCGTGACGCCCTGATCCGCAGCGAGACCGAGCTCGGGCTGTCGCGGACCGGCCCCGACGTCGGCACCCCGATCATCACCTACGACCTCGAGCGGCCCGAGACGTCGTCGTTCTTCGGGCCGGTGATCAACCGCATCCCGCGGGGCGACGAGGCGATCGAGCTCTGGGACGCGCTGATCACGCTGGCGCGCATCCCCGGTGTGTCCGAGCTCAAGCGCTCGCTCCGGGGCCACCTCGACTTCAGCTGAGCCCCTGCCCGCCCGGGCGGGTCGGTGTCAGACCTGCTCGCCGTCGTCCGAGCCGGGCGCGGTCTCGTCGCGCCGGGACCCGCGGCTCTGGATCCGGCCGGCGAGGTCGTCGAGCGACGCGCCGAGCGCCTCGACGAGGCCGCCCGCCGCGGACGTGGCGGCGCGGTGGACGTCGGGATCGTTGACGGTCCGGGTGATGGCGTCGGCGAGGTCGTCGAGCGACGCGTTCACCTTGTCGAGCGCGCCGCGCACCTCGGTCGCCGCCTCCTGCTCGTCCTCGGAGGGTCCGGCGTCGTCGCGCGTCGTGGACCAGCTGCCCTGCAGGGTCCGGCCCAGGGCGCCGAAGCGCTCACCGACTTCGTTCCAGTCCGTGGCCATGGGTCCTCCCGGGGCTGCGTCCGCTCCCGAACCTACTGCGGGGCGTCGTGAGCCGACCCGCGCCGGTCGCCCGTGGGAATGCCGGGTGCCACACTGATGTTGACACGTCATGTACCGCCCCGACCGGGACGAGCACAGGAGATCGAGAGATGGCCGAGAACGACGCGAACCACGACCAGCACCCGACCGCAGAGCTCGGGACCGACCGGCCCCTCGAGCTCGGCCTGGACACGTTCGGCGACATCACGGTCGACGCCGACGGGCGCACCCTCAGCCCGCCCGAGGTGATCCGCAACGTGGTCGAGGAGGCTGTCCTGGCCGATCGCCTCGGCCTCGACTTCTTCGGCGTCGGCGAGCACCACCGCGAGGACTTCGCGGTGTCGTCGCCCGAGGTGGTGCTCGCTGCGATCGCCGGCGGCACGGAGCGCATCCGCCTCGGGTCCGCCGTGACCGTCCTGTCCTCCGACGACCCGGTGCGAGTGTTCCAGCGCTTCGCCACGCTCGACGCGCTGTCGGGCGGACGCGCCGAGGTCATCCTGGGCCGGGGCTCCTTCACCGAGTCGTTCCCCCTGTTCGGCTACGACCTGGCCGACTACGAGGAGCTGTTCACCGACAAGCTCGACCTCTTCGTGCGCCTGCTCGACGAGGAGCCCGTCACGTGGTCCGGCGCCACGCGACCCCCGCTCGTCGACCAGACGGTGCAGCCCCCGGCGGCCGGCGGCCTGCGGGCCTCGGTCGGCGTCGGCGGCAGCCCCGAGTCCGTCGTGCGCGCCGCCCGCTACGGCCTGCCGCTGGTCCTCGCGATCATCGGCGGCGACCCGCTCCGGTTCGCCCCGTTCGTCGACCTCTACCACCGGGCGCTCGAGCAGTACGACCGGCCGCGCCTGCCGGTCGGCATCCACAGCCCCGGTCACGTCGCCGACACCGACGAGGCCGCACGCGAGGAGCTGTGGCCGCACTACCGCGAGATGCACCTGCGCATCGGCCGCGAGCGGGGCTGGCCTCCGATGACCCGCCACCAGTTCGACCAGGCGGCGGGCCCCGACGGGGCGCTGTACGTGGGCTCACCCGAGACGGTCGCCGCCAAGATCGTGCGGGCGGTCGAGGGCCTCGACGCCGACCGCTTCGACCTGAAGTACAGCGCCGGCACGCTCCCGCACGAGGCGATGATGCGCAGCATCGACCTGTACGGCACCGAGGTGGCGCCCCGGGTCCGCGAGCAGCTCGCCCGCGCCGTCGCCGCCTGAGCGACCCGTCCACCGATCGGCAGGGCGTCGGGACCCCCCGTCCCGTCGCCCTGTCCGATCGGCTGGCGCGCGCCCACGACGCTCATCGCTGCGGGCCACCGGCCGATGGGACCGGGTGCGACGACGACCGAGCCTCCCCGCGCGCGCCCTTGCGCGACGCGGCGCGTCGCACGGCCAGTCCGGCGTCACGCTCGTGGAGGTGCTGGTCGGCATCGTCGTGATGGTGCCGCTCACGCTGGCGTCGGTGACGGGGCTGCTGCTCGGCATGCGGGTCTCGACCGGCAACGAGGTGGCCCAGCAGCTCGAGGTGGCGCTCACGACCGCCGGTGAGGACCTGAAGTCGGTCCCGTACCTGAGCTGCGGCACCCCGGAGGAGTACCAGGAGCTCCTCGACGGCTGGGACGACGTGCTGTCGGTCGAGCTCGTGAGCAGCAGCCGCCCGCTCGACACGACGACCGTCGACGCCGTCGAGTACTGGGACAGCTCGTCGGGCCGGTTCCGCACCAAGTGCAACGCCGATGACGGCGCCCAGCGCCTGACGATCACCGTCCGCGGTCGCGACGGCTCGACCACCGGCACCACGGTCAAGCGCAACGCCGCCGTGCGCGAGCCGGGGGCGGGATGACGCTCCGGGACCGGCTCGCCGGTCGCTCCGGATCCGTCGGACGCGGGGCCGGACGTGGGCAGGGCGGCATGACGATGCTCGAGACGCTGCTCGCGCTGATGCTCAGCGTCCTGATGGTGGTGCCCGTCGTCGGCTGGAGCGCGGTCGCCCTGCGCCAGCAGCGCGACGTCGTCGAGCGGAACCTGAGCGGCGCGTCGCTCGGCGTGCTCCGCACGATGTTCACGCGCGACGTCGTCAACGCCGACCGCGCCTGGGTCGTCGGCGCGCACCTCGAGGACTGCCGGATCGACACCGAGGGCGCCCGCACGCTCCTCGTCCTCGTCACCGGCGACCGGCACACCGTGTACGCCACCGTCCCCGACCCGGCCCAGGACGCGGCGCAGCTCGTCCGGGCGCAGTGCCCGAAGGCGGGGACCACTGCGCTGGCCCAGAACGAGCTCCTCGCGGACGTCGTCGACGCGGGCACCGACGCCACGTGCGAGACGGCCGAGGACCTGGCCGCGCTCGGGTCGGCCGACCCGTCGGCGCGGGCGAAGGTGGCCGAGGAGCGCGCCGCAGCGGCGGAGGAGGCGTCGAAGGGGGCGACGGGGGGATCGGCGGCCGCCACGGCCGGGTGCACCCGTGTGACGCTGCGCCTGACCACCGGCCAGCTCGACCAGGTCGCGCTGACGGCCAGCCGTCGCGCCGGCGGTTCCCTGTCGGCCGCGCCGACGGCGGTGGCCACTGCGGATCCGGCCAGCGGTGGACGCCCGCTGACCGTCCGCTTCGACGGCTCCGCCTCTCGCGACCCGCTCGGCGAGTCGCTGTCGTACCACTGGGACCTCGGCGACGGCACGACCGCGACCGGCGCCACGGCGACCCACCAGTACGTGCGGACCGGACCGGTCGTGGCCACCCTGACCGTCACGACCGCCTCGGGCCGGACGGCGTCGACCACCGTGCCGATCTCGGTCGGCGACAACGCGCCCGTGGCGGTGATCGCGTCGCCGGCCACGGGCACCAAGGTGGCGCGTGGCAAGCAGGTGTCGTTCTCCTCGGCCGGTTCCGGCGACCCCGTCGACGCTCCGTTCGGCGGGAGGCTGGTCGCCTACTCGTGGGACTTCGGTGACGGCACCACGTCGACGGAGGCCAACCCGACCAAGGCGTACACGACGCTGAGCCCGGCCACCGGCTACGTGGTCACGCTGACCGTCACCGACGACGCCGGCCAGACCGCCACCGCGCGGGTGGGCGTGGTCGTCGAGAACCGGGCCCCCACGGTCTCGCTCACCGCCTCGCCGTCGAGCGGCCCGACCCCGTTGTCGGTCACCTTCACCGCGGCGGTCGTGGACGAACCCGACATGGCGGGCCAGCCGGCGCTCCGGTGGGCGTGGGACCTCGGCAACGGCACGACGTCCACGTCGGCCTCGCCGGGCGCCGTCGTCTACTCCAACGCCGGCACGTACACGGCGAAGGTCACGGTGACCGACGACGCCGGTGCGACCGCCAGCGCGACGCAGGTCGTCACCGTCAGCGGCGCCGGACCGGCCGCGCCGGTCAACCTCCGCAAGACCAACGGCGGCGTCGAGCAGGGGGCGCGCTACGTCGAGATGGCGTGGGACCGCCGCGACGGCGCCACCCGCTACGAGGTCCAGCTCACCTGCGTCAGCTGCTCGGAGGTCGCCACCGGCCAGGAGTCCGGGACGACGCTGCGGATCCGCGGCCTGTCCAACGGCGCCAAGGACTACGACGCCCAGGTCCGGGCCATGAGCTCGGCCGGCGTCTGGGGTCCCTGGTCGACGCCCGTGAGGATCAAGTCGTGAGCGCGGTCCGCGCCCGGATCGCCCAGCGGGGCGGCCAGGGCGGCTTCGTGATCATGGCGGGCCTCGCCGCGTGGCTGCTCGTCGGCGGCGTGGTCATGACTGCGCTGCTCGGCATGACGCTGTCGGTCGCCCAGCAGGCCCGCGTGCAGCGCGAAGGGTCCCAGGCGGCGCGTGCCGTCGACGGCGCGCTCGAGGTCGGCGTGACCCAGCTGCAGGTCGACCGCACCGGCAAGAAGGGCGTGCCGACGGGCAAGGGCGACGGCTCATGCCGCGCCGGGGTCGGCTCGAACGGCGGCGACCTGGTCATCGACGCCGGGACCGACGGTCTCGTGGTCGTCACGGCCAGCTGCTCCGGCCCGGCCGCCGCCGACCAGGTCCACCGCGTCGTGCTCACCGCGTCGGCGACGGGCAGCGGGGTGGTCGGCTCCGCCGCGCTCGCCGTCGTGGCCGCCCCGGGTGGCGGGAACGACGTGGTCGTCGACAGCTGGACCGTCGACGATCGAACGGCGGTGACCACCACCACGTCGACGACCACCACGACCGTGAAGCCGACGACGACCACTTCGACCTCGACCACGACCACGACCACGTCGACCACCACGACCACGGTGAAGCCGACGAGCACCACCTCGACCTCGACCACGACCACCGCGCCGAGCGGCGTCACGTGGGCGATCAAGGTCCAGTCGGACTGGGGCACCGGGTACTGCGCCGACGTGACCGTGAGCAACCCGACGAAGACGGCGATCGACTGGACCGTCAAGATCCCGATCGAGGGCAGGCCCTACACCGTGTGGAACGCGAACTGGTCCCAGACCGGCCAGGTGCTCACGGCCACCGGCGTCGACTGGAACCGAACGGTCCAGCCGGGCGGCACGCAGCCCTTCGGCTTCTGCAACAACCGCTGAGCAGGCTCGTCCCCACCCGCCCCTCGGTTACCGTTCGTGCGAGGGCCTCTGGGACTGCAAGAAAGCCCGATCTGGCGAGGATTGGGGCGCGCTCAAGCTGGCCTCCAACTGACGATCTGGAACGAGTCCTGCTGGGTGTTGGCGCCGCCGGCTCGGCTCGTTAGGCCACCAGCGTCTGGTTGTGGGCGCAGTACTGCTCGCTCGTGATGTTGAGGCTGCCCCTGACCGTCCCTCGGTTAGAGGGGTCGCCAAGACGCTCAGTCCTCGTGAGTGCGTGGCGCCCGGCCCCTGGCTCCGCGCTCGAGGCTCGAGATCCGCCGGTACCGTCGTGGCCTCGTGGCGCTGCTGTTCCACATCGACGAGTCGATCGAGTCGAACCGCTTCCACGTTCACTTGGGGCTCCTGGCCGATGGCCCCGGCGTCGCCGGTGCGACAACGCGCCTGGAGACGCTTGCGGACCAGGTTCGTCAACAACAGGCGCTGGTGCCGTATCCGCTCGAGTTCCACGGCTACGAGATGCTCCAGCGAGTCGGCGCTTGGAGCTGGTTCTCGTACGCCGAGATCTTCGGGTTCTACGAGGAGGCGCTCCGCGCACTTCAGCTGTTCGACATCGAGGTGATCATCCGCGCCGCCGATCTGGATGCGGTCTCACGCCGACGGGGCGCTTCTTTCGACGTGTACGAGCCAATGTTCTCGAACCTGCTCGAGAGACTGAACGAACGGTGTCGGAACCGCTGCGAGCACGGTCTCGTCGTGGCCGACGAGCAACAGCAGTACGGCCCGGTTCTCCAGAAGCTGCTCTACCGCTGGCAACGGACCGGGACCGGTGGCTACCGGGCGCAGGTGCTCGACCGCGTACTTGATGCTGCCCACTTCGTTGACTCGAAGTTGTCGAGGATGATCCAGCTTGCTGACCTTGCGGCATACGTCGAGCGGCGGCGTCGAGCCACGCCGCACGAGTCACACTCGCAAGCCGAAGCGGCGATGGCTCGATTTCACCAGATGGTCACCGCAGCGGTGCCGTCGCCGCAGGGCCAGTACAGAACGCTGTGGGTCGGTTGACCTCGTTCCGTCGGCGGTAGCGTCGCCGCTTGCGTGGGACGCCCTTCGCTGGCGCTGTGGAGACCGGCTGAGGGCCGCCACCGGCTTCCCGGGGCCTACGGGTCATCGCCGGGCCGCACGAAACCCGCGACTCCAGCTTCGTCATCGCGTCGCCACCTCGACACCGCGTCGTGTGCTCGCTGGTTCTTCCAGTGGAGCTCGTGGTCCGAGATTCGTTCGGCGATCAGAGCATCCGAGACGCCGAGCTCTGCCACGAGGGCAGCCGTCGTCAGCCAGTAGACCGAATGCGCAAGGAAGAGGTACTCGAATCCGCTGGCTGGGTACAGGCCGCGTTCCTCCCGTTCCTTCACTTCGGCTGGGGAGTTCGGATGAGCGAGCTGGTTGCGGACCCATGCCACCGCTGCGCTCCAAGTGCTCACGTCGTTGTCGGTGAGGGCCGCTGCGGTCAGTGGCAGCCGATCAGCGAGCTCTCGCAGCCGGCGCTCCAGGCTGGGCTCATGAGCTCGCTTGAGCTTTCCCTTGACACGCTGGCGGTCGTCTCGCGGCAGGCTCTCCAGCTTGTTCAGGATCGTTGCGACCCATCTCTTCGCTGCCTTCTCGTCGTCCTTGGAGACCGGGTACCAGTGCCGATGCAGCCCCTCCGCGGCCGACGTGACGTTGAGGAAGGCGTTCTCATGCGGTAGCCGCTCCACGAACGCCGCGGAGGTGAGGAGCGACAGGATCAGGTGGAGCTCGTTGGCGATCGAGGTCCATGCCGCGAGAGCGTCGATGCCTCCGAGCTCCTCGAAGTCGAGGAGGGCCTCTCGGGAGTCGGAGAACGGACTGGTCAGTGGAGCGGACTGCTGTTCGGGCCGGCGTCGCGACCAGCGGTACACGAGCGCGACTGGGTCGTACAGCGGGAGGTCACCGCGTTGGCCGGCGCGACGGTCTGGATGGTGAAGGCGCAGGTTCAGGACGTCAGGGGCCGCTGAGGTGAGCAGGGCGAGCAACAGCTGCACGGATGCTGCGTGGTGGATCGCCTCGTCGACGTCCCGCGGCGAGTCGAGGATGACCCGGAGGAGCGTCCCGGTGCGCACGCCCACGACATCTTCGTCGTAGGTCGGCGGCGTCCATTCGGTCTGCAGCTCCAGGTGTCCCCCATCGATCGGCGCAGTGAGGGTGTCCGGGTAGTCGAACTGAACCGTCGCCGAGGTGAAGCGATCGTCCCCGCTGCGTCCGCGCATCTCGATGTGGATGCCGCGGCGCCCAAGCCACGTCTCTAGGAGTTCGAACTCGACCAGCAGGGCGTCCGTGATCACTCCTACCGTGCGGTCGCGGCGCCCGATGACGGGCAGGTGGGCACCGATGACTGCGGTGTCGATGTCGAGCCGTTCCCGGTCAGCGAGCGCGGTCGTGGATGTCTGGCTGAGGCCGGCCACGCGAGCTCCGAGGAGTGTCACCCGGGTGCTGCCGACCAATCCGTAGATCGCACAGGCCGAGCGGACGTCGTTGCTGGTCGATGGCCAGGGACGAGCCTCGGTGAGCATCGGCGTGGACAGTTCCAGCGTGATGGAACCGCCGAGGTGGGCGGTGAGACGTCCGGGCTTGGCGTCGTCTTCGTCGCCGTCCAGTCGCCAGAACCAGCCGTCGCCTTCGATCCCTCGGTGATGGTTCTGCGCCAGCATCCCTGCCCTTCCTCTCGACCGTCATCGTGGCGCAGCAGGTGTCACCGACGCGCAGCGGATTCGCTACGCGACGACGCGGAGGTGGCGGGGGAGGGCCCAGGCGCGGCTGTTCTCGAGGATGGCGAAGGTGAGGAGGTCGAACAGTTGGCGTTCCCAGCCGACGCTGGTGGCGCGGTCGACGAGCAGGGTTCGTTTGTACTGGCTGTTGAAGGATTCGCTGTCGTTGCGGAGTCCGTAGAGGCGGTCGAAGTCGGGGTCGGCGGGTGGGATGAGGCGGAGGTGTTCGGGGAGGGTGGGGTCGGTGTCGGGGGCGTGGGGTGAGAGCCACAGCTTGAGCGGGCCGTGGGGGCAGGCGATGTCGATGCCGAGGGAGAACCGCCAGGTGCCGTTGGCGCGTCGGAAGCGCTTGATCTGGCGGCGGGTGGCGGTGGCGACGGTGACGGTGCTCCCGTCGTCTGCAAGGGCGACGTCGATGACGGTGCCGTTCTCGATGTGGAGGGTGTGGGTGCACGGTGTGCCGTCGTCGCGTTCGTGGCTGTAGGTGCCGAGGGGGCGTCGCTTGGGGGTGGTGTCGTCGCCGTTGCGTGAGGCGGCGGCGACCTTGTTGATGACGACGAGGCCGTGGTTGCGCATGAGGCGGTCGATGTGGACGCCGTGGAAGGCGCCGTCGTAGACGGCTGCGGTGATGCCGGGGCCGGCGGCGGTGTGGATGCGTTCCATGAGCGCGACTGCGGTGTCGGCTTCGCGGCCGGGGGCGTCGACGCGGTCGAGGCCGAGGATGACGCGGGTGCCGGGTGCTTGGTTGCGGGCGAAGACGATGACGAAGTTGTTGCCGTGGATGGGGCCGTCGTGGCGGTGGTAGTCCGCGGCGCTGGGGTCGAAGCGGCCCTTGGGGGTGTCGCGGGTGAGGCCGGTGCTGGGGTCGAGGTAGGCGGTGTGTTCGTCGCCGGTGTCGGGGTCGGTGATGGTGGTGGTGCGGGGGCGGCGGTAGATGGGTCGGACGACGGTGCCGTCGCCGTAGATGGTGCGGGTGGGGTGGGGGTGGGTGAGCGAGCCGGGGCCGTTGGGGAGCAGGAGGCCTCGTTCGCGGGCGTGGGTGAGGGCGAGGTCGGTGAACGCCGCGAGGAGGTCGTTGCGGTCGTCCTCGTTGGTCATGACGAGGTCGCGCCAGTAGACGAGCTGTGGGTACAGGAAGGGCTTGGGGCCGGGATCGTCGAGTCCGGCGTCGGTGGCTGCGGTGCGCAGTTGATCCCAGAGCCCGGTGCGGAGTTCGCCGTCGAGGCGGTTGTGGCTGCGGAAGTGGCGGGCCATGGCGCCGTAGGCGAGGACGACCCACGGGGGGTGGTTGCGGCGTCGGCCGACGGGAGAGCCCTGGAGGTGTTCGGCGAGACCGGGGAGGTAGGGGCTGTTGACGAGCGACGCGACGAGTTCGCCGATGGCCTGAGGTCGGGCTCGGGTCATGTTGGCGCCCAGTCGTGTGCGATGGCTTCGGCGGCTTCGTCGAGACGCCGGTGGCCGAGGAGCGTCGCGACCGTCTCGATGCTGGCGCCGGCGTCGAATGCCGTGCGGGCGCGCCAGTGGCGCACCGACGCGGGGCGTACATCGGATTCGTTGGCGAGGCCGCATGCTCGCAGTACGGCGGTGATGAGGTTGCAAGCCGCGGCTTGTCGGGCGACGGAGCGAGAGGGGCAGCTGCCGGTGTAGGCCAGGAGTGCATTGGGTGCGGTGTCGATCTCGACGAGGCGCCGGGTGAGGATGGCGGCGCCCCAGTCGGTGAGCTCGACGGTGCGGGCCCGGAGCCGGGGGGTCCCAGGCAACGTCACCGCAGTGGGTGTCCCGTGATCGTGGTCGAGGTCGCGTCGGCGGATCTCGGGGATCTCGCTGGTAGCTGCGGTGGCCTCCGCGAGCGCCCAGGCAGCCGGCCGCACCAGGTTCGTGGCGGTGTTCGGTTGAACCGCCGAGCGACAGAGGGTGAGTTCGTCGTCGGTGAGCGGACGGGCGGTGAGCGAGGTGCGGGCCGGTAGCGCGACGTCGAGGGTGGGGTCGGTGGTGAGGACGCCGAGGTTGCGGCCGGTGCGGAACAGCGCTCGCAGGGCGACGCGACGGGCGTGGCGGGTGGCGTTCGTGGCTTGGGTGCCGGTCCTGGTGGGAGCGTCGATGAACCCGACGCAGGCGCCGGTGTCGATAGCGTCGATCGTGTCGATGCCCGTAGCGGCCAGGCGTCGAGCGAAGCGGACGATCGTCTCGCCCATCCGGGTCACGGTCTGGTCCCGGAGCTGCTCGTCGTCGTTCCAGCAGCGCAGCACTGCCCCGACGAACTCGTCGACGGTCATCGCGGCGTGGAGCTCGACGGTCGCGGTGGCGGCGAGCTCGTCGAGTTGGCTGTTGTCGTAGCGGGTGTCGGTCATGGCTCGGTGGCGTGGATGAGCGCGGCGAGTACCGGCTCGCCGGCCCAGCGCAGTCCTTTCGCGGTGAGGCTGATGGTCTGCTTCTTGATGCCGAACTGGCGGCCGAGCTGGGCCGCAATGCGGCGGCGGTTGCTGCGGTTCCAGCGGCACACGAGGCGGTGTTGCACTTCCGCGATCCGCATGGAGATCTCGTCGCCGCCGGCCGGGATGTGGAACTGGAGTCCTTCGGTGAGGCGGTAGGAGTCGGCGTCTGCCTCGTAGTCGCAAGGGTCGAGGTTGCGGCGCTGGTCGAGGTGACGGGGGTGGATGCTTCCCATGTGCCGGACGGTGCACACGGTCGCGGGCGGACCAGTTGCCGGTGCGACGGCACCGACGACGCTCAGCTAGGGCAAGTGCTCCTCAGCGTCGGGTACCAGATCACGGCGAGGGCGCGATCGAGATCGGTCGATGCCCACGAGTTCGACATGTCGCGGTCGGCGAAGTGCAGCACCAGCTCACCGAACGTGCGTGCGTTGCGACGGATGGTTGCGAGGACGTCGTCGACCTCGAGGTGGTCGTTGTCGCCGGTCGCCTCTGACAACCGCTGGTCATCGTCTTCGTTCGTCACCTTCACTCCTGAACTGTCCGCTGTGCATCCCGACTTGTGGGCCGGTTCTCAAGGGACCAGATCTGGGTGTCGGACGGAACCACGCGCGACGTGTGGTCAACGTCCATGGATGTTGACCGCACCTCGCGGATCGAGTCGTCATGCGCGCCGGAGCAGCTACGCGGCGCGCTGTGCTGCACGCTCGGTCCCTGCATGCGCTGCGCGCTAGTGGCGCCCGCCGTGCTCAGCCCAGGCGAGGGCATTCGTCAGCAGGGAGTAGATCCACAGGTCGGTGTCGACGCGCTCGACGGTGTAGCTGCGGGCCCGGTCTCCAAGGTCGTAGTCCATCTTCAGGTTCTTGTTCCCGGTCTCACTGTCGTTGCGACGTCCGAACACCGGTGCGAAGTTGTCCTCGTTGGGCTGCAGCATCCTCAGCTGCTGCGACAAGGTCAGCTCTGCGTTGTACGTGAGCGGCCCGTGGGCGGACTTGCGCAGCGCAGCACCCGTGGCGCACTTGATCGTTGCGTTCGGGTCGAACGTGATGATGTGGTCGCCGCGCTCGCAACGGACCGTCACGTCCATCTCCCACCGGAAGCCGTCGTCAGAGGTCGGTCCGACCTCGAAGCGGCGGATGTCGGTGACCTCGGGGACCCGATGACGGACGTAGCCCCCCACCACCGTCTCTGTCAGCTCCCAGAAGAGCCCGTCGGTCACGGTGAGCAAGTGCCGGTGCTCGCAGTCGTTCGCGACCTCGAGCACCTTGGCCCCCACGCCGACGCGCTCCCCGCGATACCGGGACCACAGCTTCGGGTTGCGAAGACCCTTCGGCTTGTTCACCGACAGCACGCCGAGGCGACGGATCTTCCGATGGTGGACTCCGGCCATCGCGCCGTCGTACACCAAGCAACGGAACCGATCACCGAGGTATTCACGCAGCCGCCGCACGGTGGGAATCACGACGTCGAGCTCGGCGCTGTTCGGCGCGTGCGCCACGTCCAACACCACCCGCAGCCGCGGCGCACCGCCGCGGACAGAGGTGATGCAGAACATGTAGCCCCACCCCCTCTGCTTGCGCTTGGACTTGGCGATGCCCTTCACCCCCGTGCCCTTGACCGGGCGCTCCGTCTCCCCGCCCGTCCGGTCGCCGCTCTTGCGGTCTGCGTCGACGGCGACACGCGGCGTTCCCGTCCGCGAACGCGACGTCGTCATGTCACGAACGTCGGTCGCAGCCGCGATCCACGTGCCGTCCGCAGTGACGATGCCGTCGAGATGAGGCCGGATCCACGGCTCGTCGTTCTCGGGGAACAAGCCGAGGCTCAGGGCGAGCTCGACGAACATCGTCCGGGCGGTCTGCTTCCAGCTGTCGGGAAGCGCTCCGCCGAGGAAGCCGTCGCGGTAGTCGCGGAAGTGCTGTGAGCGCAGCGGTGCTGCGGGCACCCGGTACCCGGCCGCCACGAACGCTGCGTGCAGGCGCGGCCAGTGCGCCTTGAGTTCACGATCTGCGGCACGGTCGGAGCCGCAGATCAACGTCGCCGCGCCCACGACCAGCAGGGCGGCCGGCTCAGCGGCGGACGGCTTGGTGCTCGTGCCGTACGCAGGGAGGTCGCGACCGAGCACGTGTAGGAGGGGACTTGCGATGAGAACCTCCAGACGCTCCACGTCCGCGAGGCCTTTGTCGAAGTCGTAGCGGTTCATGGTGTCTCCTGTTCAGATCGGCGCACCCGTTGCGCCCGACGTCTGAGGGTGAGGCACCGTCGAGCGCTGCGAAACGCCCGGTTTGGGGGGCCAGTCATCCCCCGCCCGCCATCCCCCGAACTGGGTCGATCGGCCCCTCGGTGAGCCGCGACGCGGTGTGAAGTCGTTGGTGCGACGTGCGGGTTCGGCCGCAACGGCGTGGCCCTCGGCCCGGGAGTGAGGTACACCGAAGACATGAGCGATCCCGATGTCGAAGCGGTCCTGGCGGGCACCGCGTCGTACGACTCGCTCCGCGACGATCAGCAAGCCATCGTGCGCGCGGCGTGGGACGAGCGGATCGAAGCTCGTCTGGCCACCATCGATCTGATCGCAGAGTTCGAAGCGCTGGGCCAGAGCTACGTCGTGCTCGACGACGACGGCCGAGTCGTCAAGCACCGACCTGGGCAGGCCCCCGTCGTCATCAGTCAGCCTGACAACAAGCTGCTTCTCGAGCAGCTCACTCGCGCCGCCGGCCAGGCCCACGGTCGGATGGTCGACGACGCCGCCTCCGACGACGAGTGCGCCGCAGCCCGGCAGGAACTGTTCGAACTCACCCGCAGGATCACCGACGTGCAGTTCGGTGAGGCGATGCGCAACCTCGCGGAGCGCTGAGGCGGACAGACGCGCACCGGCAACGGCTTCGACGCCGAATGGGTCCCAGACCTCAGCGTCGAAGACCGCGGCCGGAACTCGCTGACCTTCACCCACACGGGGTCTGTCAGTCCGGGATGGAAGGCTTCGCCGCCAGGTACAGCGCTGAGGGCGAGAGGTCGGCCCCGTTGGGGAACTCGATCGTCCCGGAGTCTGAGTTCACGCGCACTGCGAGGAAGTTCGCGTAGTCGGCTCGTACCGGCTCGAACGCCGAGCCCCGCAGCCAGCCTTCGAGGTCCACCACGCCGACGAACCCGTCGTCGAAGGTCAGCTCGACCACGTAGCGGGCCAACACCTTCACTGCGACAACGTCCACGACCAGATACCTGGTGACCACCTCCGTCGCGTCCGCTGCTCGGTCCAGCGGTCGACTGACCCGGTCAGCTGCGCGGCGCCGCAACTGAACCCCTGCGGCGATCAGGTCGTTCCGCAGGTCGTTCCACCTGACGCCGTACAGCGATGGTGCGTTGCGCTCCAGCCACGCCGCGTGGATCTCGACCCGTGCCGCAACGTCGGCCTCGGCGCCATCGATCGGTCGCTGCAGTTCGAACATCGCACGCCGGACGTCGAGGACCACAGGTCCGAGCACCGCCCCCTGGCCGCGTCTGCCGATCTCCGTCTCGAGCCACGAGGCCGCCTCGTCGAGTCGATCGACCACGTCGACCGGCTCCCGAGGACGCCGCGTAGTCCACTCCAGCATCTCGAGGGCGGCCTGCCGCAGCACTGGGCGTAGGTCGCTCGAGCGGATCCCCGGTCCGTCGGTCGGTGTCGAGACGATGTCTTGGATCTGCGACAACGTGTCCAGCGGTCCGTCGGCCGGCCGGTTGACGATCGCCGCCAGTGCGAGCACCTCGTCTGAGCGGCCTGCGACGAGCGCCTCGTACACGGTGAGGCCGTCGAGATGATCGTTCGGGCTGGCGAGCCAGCCGACGATCTCCCAGCCGCGTGCGGCGCGATGCGGCCGGTAGCCAGCCCGAGCGAGCACCTGCGGAAGCGCGTCAAGCACGTCGAACTGCTTCTCGGGCAGCACCCACGTCGCGTCAGCGTCAGCGAGGCGGCACCCCAGCAGCTCGCGGCACGCGATCCGCTCCGCGACCTCGACAGGTGCGCAGCCGAGCCGCTCCGCCGCCCCCGCGACGTCGGTGAAGGGCCCGGCGAGGCGCTCCCAGAACTCGTCCGCTGCGGTGCGCTGGACCGGTGCGGTGTCCGCCAGCTGCTCGACCGCTGCTACGAGGGCAGCCTCACGCCGCGAATCCGGGCTGCGGTGACCGCAACTCCACGAGCCGTCTGGCGCCCGCTCCCGCAGCCGCTCACACCGCGGGTGTGAACACCACGGACGGACCACCCCGCCATGAAGGTCGACGTCGTAGTACCAGTCGCTGCCGTCGCCGCGAGCCGCCGGATCATCTGAAGGTCGGTTCTCCATGCCTCGACCATGAAGCGCTGCTGCTACACCGATGGAAACGCCAACAGCCGATTCCGCCACGCACCACGCGCCCAGCGCGCGCAGGGCTGTCGCACCGGCCTCGTAGCGTCCGTGTGATGGCCCGGCCCGATCCCGGCCGTGTGCGCTCCGCTCAGCTCACCGGGGCAGCCACGGCCCTTCGCGACCTACAGCGACGCGCACCTAACCGCTTCGCCGAACTACGCCTCGAGTGGCCCGAGCTCGCCGACCGCATCGATCGCATCATCGAACTGGTCGACCCACCGACCACACCCACGCTGTGAGGATCCGCGCCCACGCTCCGGCAGTACGGCAGGAAGCCGGCACTACGCGCCGGTTCTTCTCGCCATACTGACGGCGTGGCAACTGTCGAGGTCCACGGTCCAGCAGGCTCTTACGTTGTGCGCACCGAGCGCCGTGGCGTGCCGATCGAGGGCACACTGCGAGGCAGTGCCTTCGACCTCGGGAACCGAGTACGTCGCCTCATCCGGCGAGATCACGACTGGCGTATCCGAGTGCGAGCGAAGGCGAACGACCCCTTCGGCCCGGACGTCTACGAGGAGATCGTCGACGGCAAGCGGCAACTCGCTGGCGCGCTCGAATCCGTTGTGGAACGTGTACGCACTGGAGCGATCGGTACTGCGTCGAATCAGGACGCCGTAGGCTAGCTCGGCAGGAGGTCCGTCCGGCGTACAGGCCCGTCATGAGGTCGGTTCTGCTGGCCTCCTCAGGTTGACTAGGGCCTGGCCCGTTGGTGCACGGCGAGAGGAGCTTGCGTGTCGCTCGGTGTGACTCGTTGGTCGTCCCGTTCGCACAGCGACGGGCGTCGTAGGGGAGCTCGGCTTGTGGCCACTGTCGCCGTCTTGGCGGTGTGGGCGGCGGGCGTGTCGTGCGGTTCTGCCAACGAGGCTGCTCCGAAGCCAACGACCGAGGTCGTGATCTCGGACCTCACTCCGGGCGCCACGGGGAAGGCAGCCGCTGGCGCCAACGTTGTGCTGGCGTACGCAGGGACCGACCACACGACGAGCCGCGACAAGACGCGCGCGGCGGTGTCGATCGATGGGGGGCGCTCGTTCAGGACCGTCGACATCGCTGCGGACCTGTATGAACCAGCCGCACTGGTTACGGACGACGGTGTTGTGCTCGTTGGGACAAGCTGTGAGCGTGGCGACCCGAGCCAGCCCTGCGCTGGCGATGCGTCGCCGCTGGAAGCGGTTCGCATCGACAGCCGCTCCGCTTCCGCCGAGCCGCTTCCTCCGATCCCTGCGACCGGACTGGTAGTCGGACCGGTCGACGGAGGTCCGCAGCCGGAGTTCATGGTTGAGACCGCTCACGGCCGCCAGCTGCTGCGGTTCGATGACGGCGACTGGGAGTTGTTGCCCTTGCCCGAGGGCACCTTCGGAGTGTGCCAGAGCGGCGGTCAGCTCACCGCCATCGTCCCTGCCGACCAGCAGCAGCCCGACTTCGAACCGGTTGGTGCAGGACGAGCGCTGTACTCTGCCGTGGCGTCCACAGACGAGGGGTCATCGTGGGGACAGCCGGTCGCGTTTGTCGCCGCTGCTGACCGGGACCTCGCCTTCCAGGTCGGAGTGTCATGCGGCGCGAACGCCGTACTCGCACTGACCACCCAGCTCGCAGTGTTCGACGTCGCAGCCGGCACCTGGTCTCCGGTCGGAGATGCCGCTGAGCCGATGGTCTTCAACCCCGCCAGCGCCGTCACCTGGCTCGACGGCTCGAGCCTCATCGTCTGGAGTGAACCTGCGATGGATGGCAGCACGGTCGCCTACGACGCAGCCCACGTCACCGGCATCGACTCAGGGCACCCCGTGGCGGCGTTGGCACCCGCCCAATCGGTCTTCGGCAGCTCGCCAACGACCGTGACAGGGACGGCCACCGCGCCCGGGCTCTACCTTGACGTCTCCACCGCTGCGGTCCTGCGCACCGTGCACTGATGGGCCACTACCTGACGCGTCCGGCAGTGCGGCTGACAGAGGTGCGCATCCGTCGCCGGCAGACGCTGCACCACCGTCGGCGGTCGGCGCGCGGCGACCGCAGCTCGCCGAACGCGACAGTGGCGGCCCAGACAGGCCGCCACCGCAGCGCAGCTCCTCGCTGCCGGCCGGACGAGGCGGCCATGCCCGCGTAGGTGGGTCCTAGGCCCGCGGCGCACGTGGATGACCGTGCCTCGGTCACCGCTGTGCGCAAGCAGCGCGCCAACGCGCCTGCGGCTCGCGCGGCCCGAGCGACCGCGCAACACCGTGCGAGCGCGCCTGACGGGGAGCACCCCTGCTCGCTACCTCCCGATTCGGGGGCGCCATGTAGTGGCCCATCTATGTCCTCGTCTTCGTTGCGTTGCGCCGGCTGTCGCGTGACCATGTGTCCGCATGGGATGGAAGCGGGCGGCGGTCGCGCTGATGGCCGCCGGGATCACGCTGACGAGCGCAGCGTGCGCCGACGACGAGCCAGCAGAGCCAGCCAGCAGACAGGTCGAGAACCCGTCCGCAGTGAGGCTCGGCGCTGTCCAACTCGCTGTCGACTCCGCCGGGCACGGTTGGGTGCTCGACCTCGGACCTGGTACCTCGGGACAAGTCGTCGATGTGTACGAGATGGACGGGGCCGACTTCGCGTCTGCTCCGGCGCCCGAACCGATGCGGGTGGCGGAGGCGGTCGGCGTCGACGGCCGGTTGGTCATCAGCGGATCCCGATGCGTCGACGCTGAGGACCAGTCCGACACCTGCAACGCCGTTGGTGAGGTCCGGGTCCTCGACGACGGAAGCTGGCAGTCCTACAGCTTCGAGTCCGACCCCGGCGACCCAATGCAGAACACGGTGACCATCATGGGAGCCGGACCGTCGCCCGCAACGGTGTGGCTGAAAGTCGGGTTCTCGCCGGACGGGTCCAACGACGGTGCGATCCGAGCAGTCCTGTTCGACGTCGACAAGATGCGGCCGGTCGAGTGGACCGAACCGTCACCGGCTCTGGGTGCCACGTGCCTGATGGACGGTTCACTCGTCGACTACAACGCGTCGCGCGTGCTGCCGCCATCAGCCACACCCGGCCAGGTCCCCGGTGTAGACGACCCGCTTCCGGTCACCTACCAGGTGTTCACCTACCGCAAGAGCGGATGGGAACCCGCCGCGAACGGGTCATGGACCGGTGAACGCGCCCGCGTCGAAGATCTGCACTGCACGCCGTACGGCCTGTCCACCAGCAACCTCGGCTCTCCCACCCCAGTGCTCGGATGGACGCCCGACGGTGGATGGACGGTCACGGCGCCACAGCTTGATACCGGCGCCCGTGGCGGACCACCCGCTGCGCTCGTGACCGGTCAACCCCTCACCTTCGTCGACGGTCGATCGTGGGTCGAACAACAGCCCGGGACATGGGTGCCGCTCCCCACCGACGACGCCACCGGAGCCACAGCAGCAGTCGCCATCTCCGGAAACCACGTCGCCACCTGCCCAGGTCGAGGCCACCCACCTCTCCTCAGCGCCTGCACCGTCCGCAAGCTCCAGTGAGGGGGCGACCCGACCCGTAGAGCCGGATGTCCGTTCTGCGTCGCGGCTGACGGGATCACGGGGTTAGAAGTCGCATGAGATGCTCGACAGGTCGTCCGGTGTGACCGAACCACGGCTCTCGATCAGCCCGCCGAACTCCTTCGAGAGGTCCCGCCTGACCCATGTTCCTTCGTCCGGTGTCTGATCGAACGCGACGATGCCGTCCACGCCGTCCTCCACGTCCACACGCACGAACAAAGGACTGTTCGCCTCCGCGAGCGAGCGCGCAGACCCGGCCGTCAAGCGCAGCGTCCCGTCGCCGTTGGTGTCGATGACTCCGGACGCCGACGAGGACCGCGGTTCGAACGTCCACTTGGCATCACCCCAACTGTCGTCGCCAAGTCCGACGTGAACGGCCTCGATCGGATCACCACTGCAGGTGGCAACCACGATCCGAAGACCGTCACTCGTGGCAGCAAGGGCGATCCGCGGCGATTCCTCCGTCGGCTCGCCGCACGCACCCACCACGGTCAGCATGAGTGTCGCCAACCCGGCGACAGCGATCCGTCGGTCCACGGTTGTCGACGGTACCGGGGACCTGCGCAACTCCTGACGCGGCTCGACGTTGACGCGCCGAGTAGTGCCGGCTCGTTGCCCGTCGCATGGGGTTCGCCGGCGGTGTGGCTGAACTCCACCACTGCGTAGCCTTACGAGCATGGCTCCGATGCCGGGCTCCGGGTCGTTCCCCTGGTGGATCATCGTCCCTCTCGTGGCGCTTTCGCTGCTGCAGTTCGCGTTGTACCGACGCCGCCGAAGCCGCGAGCGCAAGGGTCAGGGGGGAACCGCCGCTCCTGCAAGCGGCCAAGGCGCCGAGTAGTGCCGGCTACCTGACTGCAGCCGGCTGCTCAGTCCGGAGGTAGCACCTTCGTCCAGTCGGCGCGTATGCGCGCCGTGTCGCCCTCCACCGACAGCACCACTGCCTCGATGGTGTCGCTGTCGACGTCTGAGATCGCGATCCGCTGACCTGGCACGAGGTGTTCAGCCTGGTGGCCTCGGATCTCGCCGTAGCCGGCCTGGGTCAGGCGGGTGAGATCGGCGAGGTGTCTGCGCAGTCGCACCGGAGCAACGTACCGCCCGGGTCGAGCCAGGTGCGCGTGACGTCACGAGTGCGCAGCCGGCCGAGTGCTGCCGGCCATGCGTCGTCGGGCAGGTGCTGCGACTTCGCTGCGCTGCGCGGAGGCCGGTGACACGAGGACCTCGAGGCCACGGCGTGCCCGCGGTGGCATGTGTCGCCGACCGGGGGATGGGTAGCAGGGGATGTCGGGGGATGGTGACCGGGGGATGGAATCCTCCGCCAAACCGGGCGTTTCACGCCGGCCTGAGGCAGCAGACCATGGGGCTCTCGGATCGCACAACGCGATCCCCTACAGAAAGAACCTCCATGTACGACACCCTCGGGCACGCCGCAGCGATGGCGAGCCTCACGATCCCGAACATCGACAACATGGCGGGGAACGATCCCCAGGTGGCGCTGATCATGGCCGCCATCGCGTCGAGCGGCCCGCCTAGCGTCAGCATGAACCGGGACGACGCGATCGCCCAGTTCGGCACTCTCGAGCTGGCAGACAAGTGGTGGCACGCTTGGCTGGCGAGCGTGGCTGACGACTTCACCCTCATCAAGGAGGAGTGCAGCCACTGCGCCAACGCCATGGCGCACTCGGTGGGTCAGATGATCCAGAGCCACTCGTTGGTCCAGTTCCCGACGCAGTGACAACCGCTGAGTGCCGCCGGCGCTGAGGCCGGCTGTTGGGGGCGACCGCAAGGTCGCCCCCAAGTCGCGTCCGGTGGACTGCAACTGGTCGACTTGATGACTTCGAAGGTGTGCGGTCTCAGGCCCGGTGACGTCAGGACGCGCTGAGGACGTAGGCGGCGACGCTGTGGGTGGCGGAGCGCAGGGCGTTGTCGCGGTTGTGGGTGTAGTAGGCGAGCATGCGTGGGTCGGCCCACCCGCCGTCGTGTTGGACCTGGTCGTGGGGTACGCCGGCGTCGATGGCCAGCGTTGTCCATGTGTGGCGCAGCACGTGGGGCGTGATGCGGGTTCGGTGACCGCGGAGGTGGTGAGCGCAGCGGTCGAGGATGCGTTGGGTGCTGCGTTGGCCGGCGCGGGTGCCGCTGCGGGTGAGGAACAGTGGCCCGCTGCTGCGTCCGTCAGCGCAGGCGATGATGGCCGCTTCGGTAGGTCGGGCAAGGACTGCGACGCCGGGGCGGCCGCCCTTGCGGGTGATGTGCAGGATCGGGAAGAGGCCGTCGTAGTCGAGCGCATCGACGTCGAGCCTGGTGGCTTCGCTGATGCGCAGCCCGTTGAACGCGAGGAGACAGAGGATCCCGTGGGCGTGGGGTCCCAGTTCTCGGGCAGCGGCGAGGAGGTCGTGGAGTTGGCCGCGACTGAGCGACGTACGCGGAGAGCGACGTTCCACCCGGGGGCGGCGGACGCGGAGCATGGGTGAGCGGGAGATCAGGTTCTCGTTCTCGCAGTAGCTGTAGAAGCTGGCGAGCGCGGTGAGGCGGAGGGCGATGGTGCGGGCTGCGTAGTCGCGGTGCTCGAGTTCGCGTTGCCAGAGCTCGATGTGGGCTCGCCTGGCGTCCAGTGGTGCGACGGTCCGTTGCAGGACCATGAGAACCAGGCGCGGATCGCCGTGGCGTACGTGGAGCGGGTGGCGGGTGATCGGTACCCGGCGAGCCAGGCACCGGCGAGCAGTTCGGTCTGCCGCCACGTCGAGGCGGGGTTCACTACGGAGTTGGCGGACGAGTTGGTCATGCACCCTGTGGTCGGCGACTGCGTCCGTGGTCTCGACCCGGGGCCGCCACCGGTGATGCACGCCTCACCGCCGGCGGACAGGGTCGATCGGCTCGACGGGCGGGGCCGTCGCGTTGACGGGACCTGGGCGGCGGGGACGGTGATGGGCGAGTTGTTGTTTGCAGCTCTTCTCTCGCGCGTTCTCTCGACAGTTATCTTGCAGTCCCGGGCCTCTAGCTCAGTTGGCAGAGCAGCGGACTTTTAATCCGACGCGCGTGGGTTCGAGCCCCACGGGGCCCACCAGGCCGCCGGCGCCCTCCGGGCGCGCAGCGGACGTCTTCATCCGACGCGCGTGGGTTCGAGCCCCACGGGGCCCACCAGGCCGCCGGCGTCCTCCGGGCGCGCAGCGGACGTCTTCATCCGACGCGCGTGGGTTCGAGCCCCACGGGGCCCACCAGGCCGCCGGCGCCGACACCGGAACTTGGGGAGATCCCCAAGACGGCCGATCCGGCGTTCTTGGGGACCACGCGTCGCTGAGCGAACGGTGGTCCCCAAGTTCGGTCGTGTGCGCAAGACGGGTCAGTCGCCGGCGCGGTAGTCGCCGAAGGGCTCGTCCCGGCGCTGGAGCGCCTCGGTCAGGTCGCCGCCGCCGGTCCCCTGGATGAACTCCTGGAAGCTCGGCTGGTGGATGGCCAGCGCGCAGAGCTCGGTGCCGGCACGGATCGCGGTGCGGAGGCCCATGACCTCCATCGCGCGGTGCACCGTCCGCTTGTTGAGCTGCGCGATGTCGGGCGGGACCATCGCGATCCGCTCGGCCACGGCCAGCACCTCGTCGTCGAGGCGGTCCTCCCGGTACGAGCGGTTCGCCCAACCGAGCCGCACCGCGTCCTCGCCCGAGATCCAGTCGCCGGTGAGCACCATGTCCATCGCCGCCCGCGGCCCGAGGAACCAGGCGTGGAACTGCATGTCGGGCACCCCGAAGCGCACGGCGGGGTAGCCGATGCGGGCGTCCTCGGCGACGTACACGAGGTCGCACCCGGTCGCGAGCTCGCTGCCGCCCGCGAGGCACCAGCCGTGGACCTGGGCGATCACGGGCTTCGCCAGGTCCCAGATCCCCATCCACGCGTCGGTGACGTGTCGCGGCCAGTAGCCCTCGCCCTCGGCGGTGAAGTACGGCGGCTCGGTGCCCTCGTTGCCGTCGCCGAGCTCGTACCCGGCGGAGAAGCACGGCCCGGCGCCCCGGATGATCGACACCCGGACCTCCGGGTCGCCGTCGGCCTCCTGCAGCGCGTCGAGCACCCCGCCCCGGACGGCGTGGTTGAGCGCGTTGCGCTTCTCGGGACGGTTGAGAGTGATGCGGCGGACGCCGGGGATCGGCGTGTCGACCAGGACGGCATCGGACATGTGGTTCCTCCGGTCTCGCGTGTGGGCGCCCGCGGGCGGCCCCGGAGCATGGCCCAGGTCACGCTACGTTCCCGTCAAGGTCGGTGCCGGAGGCGCCGACACCACTGGCCATGCACCGTCAGCCCTCCGCGATCGACCCGGCGCGCCCCCGTCGCCACCACCCGGCCCCCCGCTGGTCCCACGCCGTCGGCCTCCTGGCCGTGACCGCCGCGCTCGCGGCGCTGGCCGCCTGCGCCGCGCCGCCCGCCTCGGTGGCGGGGGAGCGGGCCATCGTGTTCCCGGTGGCGGCGAGGGTCACCTACTCCGACACCTTCGGCGCCGCCCGCTCCGGCGGTCGCAGCCACGAGGGCCAGGACCTGATGGCGGCCAAGCACACGCCGGTGGTCGCCGCGGTCGACGGCACGGTGACGTCGCTCAACTGGTCGAACAGCGGCCTGTCGGGCAACTCGCTGACGATCACCGACGCCGACGGCTGGCGCTACGTCTACATCCACCTCAACAACGACTGGCCCGGCACGGACGACGGCAGCAACGTCTACGAGCGGGCCTTCGCCGACGGCATCGCCAAGGGCCAGAAGGTCAAGGCCGGCGAGATCGTGGGCTTCGTCGGCGACTCCGGCAACGCCGAGTCCACCGGTGCCCACCTGCACTTCGAGATCCGCCGTCCGGACGGGTCCGTCATCAACGCCTACAGCTCGCTGCGGGCGTCCAAGGCCTACGTACGGACCGAGGCCCTGCGCATCGCCGACGCGCCGACCGGTGCGCTCGACGCCGTGGCCCGCGGCGGCGGGTCGGTCGACGTGTCGGGGTGGGCGCTCGACGCCCACGCCAACACGCCGGTCAAGGTCAGCGTCTACGTCGGCGGCAACCCGGTCCGCACGGTGACCGCCAACGGCGACCGGCCCGACATCGGCGCAGCGTTCGGCCGGGGCTCGGCGCACGGCTTCGTGGCGGCCGCGGTCGTCGCACCGCCGGGTGCGCAGGTGTGCGCGATCGCGCACAGCCTCGGCGGCGGCGGCTCGACCCGGCTCGGCTGCGGGATCGCCGGCTGACCGGGGCCGACCTCGCCGCCTGAGCCGCCCGCCCGGCGGCGGTAGCGTCCGCCGTCGTGGCTGCTGCGTCGCTCGATCCCCGCACCCCCGTCCTCGTCGGCGTCGGGGAGGCCCACCGCCCGGTCGACGGCTCCGGTGCCGTGGAGCCGCTGGAGCTCATGGTCGAGGCGTCCGTCGCCGCGGCCGCCGACGCGGGCGCGCCGTCGCTGCTCGCCTCGGTCGGGATGCTGGCCGTCCCCGAGGGCACGTGGTCGTACCCGGACCCCGGACGGCTGGTCGCCGCCCGCATCGGGGCCGAGCGGGCCCGGACGGTCTGCGCCGACGTGGGCGTGCCGCAGACCGCGCCGCTCGCCGTGGCGCTCGACCGCATCCGCCGTGGCGAGCTCGACGTCGCCCTCGTGGTCGGCGCCGAGGCCATGGCCAGCACGACCGCCGCGCAGCGCGCCGGCGGGTCGGTGCCCGAGACCGCGCAGGAGGGCGCCGTGCCCGACGAGCGCTGGTCGCCCCAGGGCGAGATCATGGCCGACGCCGAGGTGCAGGCCGGGATGTGGGCGCCGGTCGACCAGTACGCCTGCATCGAGAACGCCCTCGGCCACGCGGAGGGTCGGCCGTTCGACGACCAGCTCGACGACATCGCCGGCCTGTGGGCGTCGTTCAACGCCGTCGCGACCTCGAACCCGCTGGCCGCGTTCCCCGAGCCGCGCACCGCCGCCGAGCTGCGCGTGGCGGGACCGGGCAACCGCCCGCTGTCGTCGCCGTACGCCAAGTGGCACGTGAGCCAGTGGTCGGTCGACCAGGGCGCCGCGCTCCTGCTCTGCTCGGCCGGGACTGCCCAGGCCGCGGGGGTGCCGGCGGACCGGTGGCTGTTCCCGCACGCCTGCGTCGAGTCGGAGCACATGGCCTCGCTGTCGCGCCGGGCCGAGCTCCACCGGTGGCCGGCCATGCGCATCCTCGGCCACGCCGTCGCCGCGCACATCGGCCGCCCGCTGCGCGAGGTCGAGGTCCAGGAGATCTACAGCTGCTTCCCGGTCGCCGTGCGCGTCCAGCAGCGCGAGCTCGAGCTCGATCCGACGTCGCCCGCCACCGTCACCGGCGGCATGACCTTCGCCGGCGGGCCGCTCAACAACTTCACGTACCAGGCCACGGTCGAGGTGGCCCGGCGGCTGCGCGCCGCCCCCGAGTCGCTGGGCATGGTCACCGCGGTGTCGGGCCTGCTCACCAAGCCCGGCATCACCGTCTGGGGCGGCTGCCCGGCGCCCGAGGTCCTCGTCGCCGACTTCGGGCAGGAGGCCGCGGCCGCCACCGCGACGCTCGAGGTCACCCACGGCGGCGCCGGGCCGGCGACCGTCGCGACCGCCACTGCGACCTACGAGGGCGACGCCCCGATCCGGGCCTTCGTCATCGCCGACCTGCCCGACGGCCGACGCTGGGTCGGCACCTGCCACGACCCCGCGTTCGTGCAGGCGGCCACCCGGCGCGAGGTGATCGGCACCACGGTCGAGGTGCGCGGCGCCGAGTGCGCGCCCGCCTGACCGCTACATCCGCGGCGTCTCGTCGAGCCCGTCGTTTACATCCGCGGCGTCTCGTCGAGTCCGTCGTTGACGTCGCGGTACATGCCGTAGATGTCCTTGCAGCGCTGGCACACCGGCAGCTGCTTGGGGTCACGGGACGGCACCCACACGTGACCGCAGAGCGCCTCGAGCGGTGTGCCCTCGACGCGGGCGGCGAGCACCTTGGCCGCGGCGTCCTCGCCTGGCTTGGTCCGGACGATGTGGGCGAGCGGGCCGTCCTCGGTCTCCTGCTCCTCGTCGGTGCGGGTGATCGTGCTGGTGGCGGGTCCGGTCGTGGTCGGTGCCATCGGTGCGGTCATGGGGAGGGGCTCCGGCGATCTCGATGAGCGGGCGATCAGGCCTGGCGTTCAGGTCCGACCGGCGTCGACCGGTCGGAGCTCCAGGGTACGTCCGGCCGGCGAGTCGACCTCCGCCACCGCGACCAGGCCGCTGCGCCGGAGCGAGTCGCGCACGAGCGCGTCGACGGTCGCCGGGTCGGCGGCATCGCCGTCGATCGTGACGCCGTGGGGCACGGTCAGCGTGGCGGAGCCCTCGGCGCGGGCGGTGCCCGCGGCGGCGGGCACGGCGGCGATCACGTCCTCGAGGCGCGGGCCCGCGGGTTCGGCCGCCGCGCCGTCCTCGCTCGCCGGCGGCTCCCGGTCGGCGAGGACCCGCTTGCGGACGTAGAGCCACACGGGGAGGAGCACGACGGCGGCGATCACGAACGATCGGACCAGCACGTCGGCCTGGATCTCGGCCAGCAGCACGGCCGGAGCGGTCACGTCGGAGGCATCCACCGGACGGAGCAGCGTACCGGGACGACGACGCTACGCTCGCCCGACGTGGAGCCGAACGAGCACGTGGACGACGCCGACGAGCCCGAGGTCGTGGACCTGACCGGGTCGCCGGCCACGCCGGCCACGCCGGCGTGGGCGACGGGGCCCGTCGAGCCGGCGCCGGCCGCGGCGGTCGACGTCCCGCCCGCTCCGGATCCGATCGCCCCGGACCCGGTCGTGCCGGAGACGGTCGTCCCGGTCCCGGACGCGCCGGGCCCGGACGCGCCGACCGCCGAGCCCGTCCCCCTGATCGCCGACGAGGACGACGAGCTCGCCGTCCTCGGCCGGATCGAGCAGGACCTCGCTGCGGTCGAGGAGGCCATGTCGGGCCTCGACCGGATCGACGCCGACCAGATCGGCGGAGCGGCCGCCGCCGCCCAGGTCCAGGCGATCGTCGGCTCGGACCGCTTCACCGCCGCAGGCTGATCCGACGGTCAGATCTGGTCGGGGATCGTCTCCTCGATCAGCAGGTGGACCCGCTCGCCGATCCGCCAGCGGCCGTCCTCGTGCGAGAGCCAGCGGCCGCCGAGGTTCGCGAGCCGCTCCCACTCCGCGCCGAACGCGGACTCGGCGGCGAAGATCACTCCGGCGTGGGCGACGGCGACCACCGTCCCGTAGGGGTGCTGGGTCGCGATCGCGTCGAACGCGCCGAGCACCCGGGCCTGGACGTCCTCGTCGGGCTCCCAGCCGGGCGGCCGACGCGCCTCGGCGAGGTAGCCGGGGTAGCCCTCCTCGATCTCGTCGCGGGTGAGGCCCTGCCACTCGCCGGCGTTGCGCTCCATCAGCCCGGTGAGGGTGATCACCGGTCCGACTCCCAGCTCCTCGCTGAGGATGGCGGCCGTCGTGGCGGCCCGGTCGAGCGGCGAGGCGTAGATGGCGTCGATCGCGCCGACCGCCCGGGCTGCGGTGCGGGCCTGCTGCCGGCCGAGGTCGGTGAGCGGCGGGTCCTCCTGGCCCTGCCAGCGCCCGTCGGCGTTCCACTCGGACTGGCCATGGCGGATCACGAGCAGCTGCGTCATCGGCGGGGACGCTACCGGCCCCGGTACCGGGCCCGTCCACGGCGATCGTCTGCCGCCGCGGGCGTGGGGTGGCCGACCGGGACCCGCCGGAACCCCCCGGAGTAGGCTCGCTCGGTGCCAGTCGTCCGTCTCTTCGCCCAGGCCCGGGAGGCCGCGGGGACCTCGTCCGAGGTCCTGACGGGCGACACCGTGGCGGCGGTCCTGACGAGCGCTCGGGAGCGCTTCGGGGACGACTTCGCCGCCATCCTGGGCACCTGCCGGGTCTGGGTCAACGGCGAGCCGGCCGGCGAGGCCGATGCGGTGGGGGGCGACGACGAGGTGGCCATCCTCCCCCCGGTGTCCGGTGGCTGAGCGCAGCCGGTCGACCAGCTCGCGCTCGGCCGGCGCGGGTGGCACCCGCCGCCCGATCGCCGACGCCGCCCCCGTGCAGCGCAGCCGGCGGCGCGGCGCGACCGCGGTCGCCGAGCGCAGCGGGGGGACGAAGGGGTCGGGCGCGTCGGCGCCGTCCGGGGGCGGCTCGAAGGGCCGCCGCACCCCGGCCGCCGAACCTGCGACCGGGATGGCGAGGCTGGCGGTCCGCCCGTCGAGCACCGGGCCGAAGGTCCGGCTCGGCATCCTCTGGTTCTTCGTCGCCCTCGCCGCCGTCACGGCCGGCCGGTGGCCCACCGCGATCCTCTGGGGCCTCGTGGCGGCGCTCGCCGCCCGTGAGCTGCTCGTCGTCTGGTGGCCGTACGCCGGGGGCGGTTCGCGCCCCGACCCCGAGGCGCGCCCGTCGGCGGCCGTCGTGGGCGTGGCGGTCGTGCTCACCGTGCTGGTGCCCGCCGCCGCGGCGCTCGGCACCGGGTTCGCGGGCGGCGTCCTGCTCCTGGTCGTGCTCGGCCTCGCCGCCGTCTCGATCGCGGGGCGGGTCGGCGCGGCCGGCCTGACGTCGGGCGAGGCGTCGGCGCTCGCCGTCGCCGTGCTGCTGCCCGCCGTGCCCGCCGCTGCGGTGGTGCTGGTCGTCGGGGCCCACCTGTGGGCCGGCCTCTTCCTCGTCGCCGCGGTGTCGCTGTACGACGCCGGCTGCTTCATCGGCGGGGCGGATTCGTCGAGCCTCCTCGAAGGCCCGGTCACCGGCGTCATCGGCGTGCTCGCGGTGACGTTCACGATGGCGATGTTCCAGGCGCCGCCCTTCGACTCGGCCAGCGCGGCCGTGGTCGGCGGCGTGTGCGTGCTGGCCTGCCCGATCGGGCAGTGGGTGGCCTCGGCGTTCCTGCCGACCGTCGACGCGCCGTGCCGGGCCGTGCGCCGGCTGGACACCTACCTGCTGACCGCGCCCGTGTTCCTGGTCGCGGCCTGGACCCTCGCCTGAGCCTGAGCCTGAGCGGCGGGGAGCGGCAGGTCCGCCTGAGCGGCGGGGAGCGGCAGGTCCGCCTGAGCGGCGGGGAGCGGCAGGTCCCCCTGAGCGGCGGGGAGCGGCAGGTCCGTCTGAGCGGCGGGGAGCGGGACGTGACCCGGCGCGGTCGGTCGGCCGCGAAGCGCGTCGGGATCGGTAGCCTGCCGGTGTGGACGACATCACCGTCGAGCAGCTGATCAACTTCGACGAGCCGGGCGAGCTGACGTCGTGCAGCCTCGTCGAGCTCCGCGCCGTGCGCGAGGACTACCAGGCGGTGGAGAACGGGCTCTCGTACGCCCGTCGGATCGTCCAGGGCCGCCTCGACACGGTGGCGGTCGAGCTCGAGCGGCGGGCCGAGCAGGATCCCGACACCGACCTCGTCCACCGCCTGCCCTCGGCCCTCGCCGCCCACACCCGCGGCCCCGGGCTGCCCCGGCCGGGTCAGGACCTGGACCCGCCGCCGTGGGCGGACGAGATCGTCGCCCGGGCCGACCAGCTGCTCGGCGCGTCGATGCTGTCGGACCTCGCGTCGGTGCCCGAGCCCGACCTGCTCGCCGCGATGGGGGCGCTCGCCGCACTCGAGCGCGACGTGTCGTCGGCTCGCCGCGAGGTGCACACCCGGATGGACCGGGTGCAGGACGAGATCGTGGCCCGCTACCAGGCGGGCGCCTCGGTCGACGACCTCCTGCGCTGAGCGGTCCCGGCCGGATCGGCGCGGCGCGCTGGAGAGGCGCTCCCGAGGAGCGCGCCGACGAGCGCTTCCTGAGCGCGCTTGCTGGTGCGAATCCGGTGTTCGCGGCTGTCGCGATACCCTCGACCGCATGAAGGACGACCTCGACCGCCGCTGGCGCGACCTGGGGGAGTTCATCCGCGAGCAGCGCAACGTCGGCCAGATGTCGCTGCGGAAGCTCTCCGAGGCGGCGGGTGTCTCCAACCCGTACCTCTCGCAGATCGAGCGCGGCCTGCGCCGCCCGTCGGCCGAGATCCTCCAGCAGATCGCCCGGGCGCTCGAGATCTCGAGCGAGACCCTCTACGTCCGGGCCGGCATCCTCGACGAGCCGGCCGAGCGTGTCGACCCGATCGCCGAGATCCGCCGTGATCCGACGATCACCGAGGAGCAGAAGAAGTCGCTCGTGCGGATCTACCAGTCCTTCCGACGGGAGAACGAGCTCGACGCGCAGGACGCCGAGGGCGCCGATGCCGACGTCGAGCCCGGCGCCGCGGGCGCGCCCACGCCGGCGCCGGCCGACGACGATCCGGCGCACGACGCGCCCGACCTCGCCGTGGGCTCCTGAGGACCCGTACGATCCGTGGCCCCGACCGGGAATGGTCCCGGTGGGTATGAGTTGATCTGACCGTGGGTTCCGTCGCCGTCGTCTCCATGCACACGTCACCGCTCGTGCAGCCGGGCACGGGCGACTCCGGTGGCATGAACGTGTACGTCCGTGAGCTGTCGGCGTCCCTCGCCCAGGCCGGCGTCGACGTCCGGGTCTACGTGCGCCGCTGGGCCGACCACCTGCCCGAGCGGGTACCGGTCGAGCCCGGCTTCGAGGTCGTCCACGTGCCGGCCGGGCCCGCCGACCTGGCCAAGGAGGACCTGCCGGCCGTGGTCGACGAGTTCACAGAGGGCGTGGCCGCCGACCTGGCCGTCTCGCCCGTCGAGGCGCTGCACGCCAACTACTGGTTGTCGGCCGTGTCGGCCCACGACCTCAAGCACCGCCTCGACCTGCCGCTCGTCGCCACCTTCCACACGCTCGCGAGGGTGAAGGCCGAGGCGGGCGACCTCGAGCCGCTGGCCCGCGAGGCGGCCGAGGCCATGGTCATCGGCTGCTGCGACGCCATCTGCGCCTCGAACCCGGTCGAGGCCGACCAGCTCGTCCAGCTCTACGGCGCGTCGCCTGATCGGATCGAGCTCGTGCCCTCGGGGGTCGACCACGCGTTCTTCTCGCCGGGCGACCGCGCGGGGGCGCGCGCCGCCCTGAGCCTCGACGACCGGCCGACGCTCCTGTTCGTCGGGCGCATCCAACCGCTCAAGGGCCTGACGGTCGCGGTCGAGGCGCTGGCCCGCCTGCAGGACCGGCGCAGCCGGCTCGTGGTGGTCGGCGGCCCGAGCGGCACCGAGGGCCCGGCCGAGATGGCCCGGGTGCTCGACCGGATCGAGCAGCTCGGCCTCACCGACCGGGTCACGTTCGTCGCGCCGCAGCCGCACCACATGCTGTCCACCTGGTACCGGGCGGCCGACGTCGTCGTCGTCCCGAGCCGCTCGGAGTCGTTCGGGCTCGTGGCGCTCGAGGCCGCGGCGTGCGGCATCCCGGTCGTCGCGTCCGCGGTCGGGGGCCTGCGGACCCTCGTCGACAGCGGCGTGACCGGGACCCTCGTCGAGGACCGGGACCCCGCCGCCTGGGCGGGCGCGATCGACGCGATCCTCTCCGAGCCCGAGAAGGCGGCCTGGATGGGCGCGGCCGCCGCCGAGGAGTCGCGTCGCTACTCGTGGTCGACGACCGCCGCCCGGCTCCGCCGCCTGTACGCCGACCTCGCCGTGCGGACGCCGGTGGCCTGCGCGTGATCGGCGCCGAGCGCCCGCTGAGCGCCGACGAGCTCGACGAGCTGGAGGGCCGCATCGACGGCTGGCTCGCCGAGCAGCTGGCCGACAACCCGGTCGTCGAGGCGGTCGAGCGCGACGACCTGACGGGGGAGCGCCGCTGGTTCGTCCGGGTGCGGGGCGAGGAGAAGTCGGTGTTCTCGATCTGGTTCCTGCTCCGGCAGCGGAACCTGCACGTCGAGACGTACCTGATGCCCGCCCCCGAGGAGCACGCCGGCGCGCTGTACGAGCACCTGCTCCGCCGGAACCTCTCGCTGCCCGACCTGACCTTCGCGATCGGCGACGAGGACGCGATCTACGTGATGGGCGAGGTCCCGGCCGTGTGGGTCGACGAGGACGTCGTCGACCGCCTGCTCGGGTCCTGCTACGCGGTCGTCGAGCAGTGCTTCCGGCCGGCGATGCGCATCGGCTTCGCCAGCCGCTTCAAGAACTGACCCACGCGCGCTCCCTCCCACGCGTTCTGGCTGTCGTTCTCCCGGCCAGGGCCGGGAGAACGACAGCCAGAACGGGTCTCGAGGGGACGGTCGGGTCAGTGGTCCTCGCGGGGCGGGAGCCCGAGCCGTTCGAGCCCGGCGTCGTAGAGGCGGACGACCTCGCGGCGGAGGTCGGCGCGCTCGACCGCCGGCTCGGTCCACGGCACCCGGACCGCCACGGTCGAGCCGTCGACGGTCGCGGCCCACTCGCCGCCATCGGCGTCCAGGCCGGTCATCCTGGCGGCCGTCGCGCCGGGCTCGGCGAACGCCCGGACGATCACGAGGCTGTCGTCGGTGTGGTCGCCGTTCATGTGCGACAGGACGGCGTCCACGACCTCGGGAGGGAAGCTCATGGCCGGGAACGTACCCGGTCGTCAACGGGGACCGGTCCCCGGTGACACCGCGCCGCGGCCCTGCGTACCGTCAGCTGCAGCGGGGGACGGACCGTCGGGGAAGCGGCCCGTCCCCCGCCGACCGCCCGCCCGTCGTTCAGCAGGCCGTCGTGCAGTCGAGCCGTCGTGCAGCCAGGCCGGCCTGCGGCGGCCCGCCGGTACGCTCCACGCCATGGTCGCGGTGCAGTTCCTCGGTGGTGGCCGGATGGCCGACGCCCTCGTCGGCGGCATGCTCGCGGCGGGGCACCCCGTCGGCGACCTCGCCGTGGTCGAGATCTCCGCCGCCCGGCGCGACGAGCTCGCCGCCACGCGGTCGGGACTGACGGTCCTCGCGGAGCCCGGTCCGGCCGAGGCGGTCGTCGCCGCGACGAAGCCGGGTGACGTCGTGACCGCGTTGACGGCCGCGGCGGCGGCCGCGCCGGGCCTGCGGCGCGTGCTGTCGATCGCCGCGGGGGTCGACACCGCCGCGCTGCAGTCGGCGGTCCCCGCCGAGGTCGCGGTCGTGCGCGCCATGCCGAACACACCGTCGCTGGTGGGGGAAGGGGCGTCGGCGATCTGCGCCGGCCCGTCGGCGACCGACGACGACCTGGCCTGGGCCGAGTCGCTGCTCGGCTCGGTCGGCACCGTCGTGCGGGTCCCCGAGCGCCTGATGGACGCGGTCACGGGCCTGTCGGGTTCGGGCCCGGCCTACGTCTTCCTCATCGCCGAGGCGCTCACCGACGCCGGCGTCCTGGCCGGCCTGCCGAGGGACGTGGCCGACCGGCTCACCCGCCAGACGCTCCTCGGGGCCGCACA